>NZ_DASTEP010000067.1:0-51177 GCF_035709525.1 Hymenobacter sp.
CTGTAGGCTTGCAGCTAAGCCAAATACAAACCAATGATACCGTTTAATGCTAAAAGTGAGTAAGGTCGGATAATATATTCCGAATGCCCTTAACAGATGCCGCTAATGCGCTAAATGCACACTACGCCTGCTCGGGGTGGCGCAGCCGCCACCACCGCCAGCCCCAGGTGCCTAAGCCGCTGAGTAGCAGTAGTGGCCAAATGTTCGTCAGCACCACGGCAATGCTCAGTACCACCGACCAACCCCGGTTGAACGCCACCTGAAACTGCGGGGCAAAAGCGGGCTGCGGCTCATCAGTGTCAGTAGCCGCCAGCGGCTGGTAGTAACGCAGCCGCAGCGTGGCCCAGGTGCTGCGCGCGCCGATTTGCTGAAGCTTGGCTTGGTCGGTCGCCAAGTCGGTTTGCAACTGGCTGGCTTGCGCCTGGAGGCGGCTGGCTTCGTCCTTATCGGTGGTTTTAGCTAGCTGTTGCTGAAGCTTAGTAGCGGCAGCCTGCTTGGTAGCGAGAGTTTTAGCGGTTTGCAGCACATCGGCTGTCACGTCGGCCGAGGCTACGTCTTTGTTTTCCACGTGGCCGAGCTGGCTTAGGGCCGTTACCAGCTCCACAAATTTACCCGGCACCACCTTAATGGTCATTTCCTGCCGGTGCTGTCCGTCGGCGCGGGTTTCGTGAGCGGTGCTCAGGTAAGCGTCGTGCAGTTCCAGCAGCTGATTGATGCGCGTGGTAGCCTGGTTGAAATCATTCACGGCAAGGTCCAACTCGCCTTGATAGATGATGTCGCGGTTTGGCTTGGCGACAGGGGCGGTCATGGCTATTGCGGCTGCCGGAGCCGCTTCGGGCTCGGCGGCAGGCATAGGCGGTAGGGTAGGGCTTTTGACCTCAGAAACAGTTGTTTGGGTTGGCGCGTCGGCGCTGGTTTCCTCGTGGGATGAGTCGTACCCCGCCAGGGCCAGCCCGAGGAGGGCCGGCAAAATCAGGCGTTTCATCAGAAAAAAAGAGGGGAAAGCTGGATGTGAGGGAAAACAGCCGCGCAGCTGCTTCTTTATCCAACTTACCCCGGCGGGTAACCCAGAGGGGCGTAAAAAAAGCTCGGTCTGGAGAGACCGAGCTTTTATTTAGGATTGTCCTTGAGCGGGGTAGAGACGCAACATATTGCGTCTGCCGTTAGGATAACGTATGCAGGGCGCAAGACGCAAAATAGTGCGTCTCTACCCCGCTCAACGGCTTAAAACTACACCCGGCGAATATCCGCCCCAATAGCGTTCAGTCGCTCGTCAATATTCTGGTAGCCGCGGTCAATCTGCTCCACATTGAGGATTTTGCTGGTGCCGTCGGCCGAGAGCGCGGCGATGAGCAGCGCCACACCGGCCCGGATGTCGGGCGACGACATGGTGATGCCGTGCAAGTCCTTCTGGCGGTCGAGGCCGATAACCGTGGCGCGGTGCGGGTCGCAAAGAATAATTTGCGCGCCCATGTCGATGAGCTTATCCACGAAGAACAGGCGCGACTCAAACATCTTCTGGTGAATGAGCACCGTACCCTTGGCCTGCGTAGCTACTACGAGGATAATGCTCAGCAAATCAGGCGTGAAGCCCGGCCACGTGTGGTCGCTGACGGTGAGGATGGAGCCGTCGAGGTAGGTGGCGATTTCGTAGTGCTCCTGGGCCGGAATGTGAATGTCGTCGCCCCGGAACTCCAGCTTGATGCCCAGCTTGCGGAAGGTGTCGGGGATGATGCCCAGCTCGGGAATCTGGCAGTCCTTGATGGTGATTTCGGAGCCCGTCATGGCCGCGAGGCCGATGAAGGAGCCGATTTCTATCATATCGGGCAGCATGCGGTGCTCGGTACCGCCGAGGCTCTGCACGCCTTCGATGGTGAGCAGGTTCGAACCAATGCCCTGAATGTTAGCGCCCATCCGCACCAGCATCCGGCACAGCTGCTGCAAGTAGGGTTCGCAGGCGGCGTTGTAGATGGTAGTAGTGCCTTCGGCCAGCACGGCGGCCATCACGATGTTGGCGGTGCCGGTTACGCTGGCTTCATCGAGCAGCATGGAGGCGCCGGTCAGCTTGCCATCTACGTGCAGGCGGTAAAAGTCGGCACCTTCGATGGTGAGCTGAGCGCCGAGTTTTTCGAGGCCCACGAAGTGCGTATCGAGCGGCCGGCGGCCGATTTTGTCGCCGCCCGGCTTGGGCAGCTGGGCGCGGCCGTAGCGGGCCAGCAGCGGCCCGAGCAGCATCACGGAGCCGCGCAGCTCGCGGGCCTGGGCCACAAACTGCGGCGTGTCGAGGTAGTCGAGGCGCACGTCCTCGGCCTGGAAGATGTAGGTGTCGGGGCCAAGCTGGCCCACTTTCACGCCCAGGTCGCGCAACAGCTCGATGAGCTTGTTCACGTCCCGGATGTTGGGCACGTTGCCGATGGTGATGGGCTCGGGGCTAAGCAGCACCGCGCACAAAATCTGGAGTGCCTCATTCTTAGCTCCTTGCGGAATGATTTCCCCGTGCAGCTTGCGCCCACCGCGCACTTCAAATGCAGCCATTTCTATTCAATTATCAATTAACAATGAGCAATTATCAATTGGCCGGGCTTAGAAACTAAACTCAGCCAATAAGCCGCAAAGCTACTGCGGCGGCTGCTGCGGCTCGGAGCGGAATTTTTTGCCGCGCTTCTTGTCGCGCTTTTTACCGTTGCCAAAGCCGCTGCTCTGGCCCTGGCTTTGGCCTTCGGTGCGGCGCTCGCGGTTGTCGCGGCCCTCGGGGCGGCTGCTCGACTGGCCGCTGGCGGGGCGCTGCGTGGTAGCGGCGGTGGCCGGCAGGCTGGCAATTTCAAACAAGCCCTGGTCGGCCACGGCCTGCGCGTCGAGCTTCAGTTGCCCGCCCGACAGCTCACTGAGGTGCCGGATGATGGTCACATCCTTGGCGTTTTCCTTGTTGTGCTGGCGGTAGAGGAACTTCATGGTGCGCCCGATTTGCACGGCGGCTTGCTCGCGCTCAGTAGCGTCTTCGAGGGTCAAAGCTTTTGCTACCAAGGCTTCGACGCCACGGCCGTAGGCTTTCAGCTTGGGCGCTTGGCGCGGGTACTCCACGCGCTTGGGGCGGGCGGTGTGCAGGCGCGGGGCAGTCAGGGTCACGGGCGCGTCGAGGGCCACGTCTTCGCCGGCCAGGGCGTGAATATGGTTCCAGAGGCGGGTCTGGATGTCGGGCTGGTCGCGCAGGCTGGGGCGCAGGCGCAGCATCATCTGCACGATGCCGGCGGCGCGGCGCGTGCGTTCGGCCACGTCCTCAATCTGGGCTAGGCCCTGGATGAGCGCGTAGGTGCTTTGCCCGTATTCGCGCACCAGCAGTTGCAGGTGGAAGGGCAGGGGAGTGGGTATTTCTTGCATGCGATGGTAGCCAAAGTAAATTGACTAGTATTTTATCTTGCTAGATAAATTGAGTGAAAGGAGGCTCTATCAACTTTCGCTCTGATTTATCATAAATAGCAGCTAAGTATAGCGGTGCCATTCGGGGCGTATCTGTAGGATACTCGCAAATGAAATGCACCTCAATACGCATTGCTGGTTGATTCTTTTTCTTTGCTCGGGCGAATACCCAACCAATGCTTAAATGCTCTTCGCCAACTCGCACAGCAGAACCACCTAGCTTTTGCTGTGGTAGTTCCAACAAGTATTGCCTAAGTAATGGGTATTTCTTAAGCAACGGTTCGGCATTACGGCAAAACAAGTCTGTTGCCAGAATAGCAACTCTGATAGGTGGCGAAACCTCATTAACAGAAGCTTCAGAAAAGGCCTCGGCTACAGTCTTTCCAGGCCGGTAGCCCGATTCTATTTCTCGAATCTCAGCTAGTGCTGCCGTTAAATCAGCCTTGCGTATTTGTCCTTCTAGTTCCTGAATTACCCAAAACTGCATTTCTGCGTCCTGCAACCGCTGCGTCAATTGCTTCCAGTCTGCATACGAAACCTGCACGGCTTGGCGGCGATTGGCGTCATTGACTACGTAGCTAACAGGGATTTCCATTCTTTTGGGCGGGCTCAGTAGTTACAGCACCCGCAATTTCGCAAAGCTCAGCAGCAGCGTCTTTTCGCCCACCTCGTCAAACAGAATCACGGCTTTCACGGTGCCTTGCTGTTTTTCCAGCGTAGTCACCTGGCCGTAGCCGAACTTGGGGTGCTCGACGCGCTGGCCGGCCTGCAAGTTAGTGGTGTCGGAGGGTTTAAAATCGGCCGGGGCCACGTACTTGGTCGGCGTCTGCTTACGCACGGGGGCGGCCACGAGGTTCGAGCGGCGCTCAAACACGTGCTGCACCGGCGACTCGCCGATAGCCGGCCCGGCCGCAAACTTGATGTTCAGGTACTGCGGGTCAATTTCATCGAGGAAGCGCGATTTCTCGCAGCTCCGCAGGTTGCCCCACTGGTAGCGCGAGGTAGCGTAGCTGAGCGTCAACTTCTTCTCGGCCCGCGTGATGGCCACGTAGAACAGGCGGCGCTCTTCTTCGAGGTCGGCCCGCGAGGTTATCATCATCTGGCTCGGGAAGAGGTTTTCCTCCATGCCCACGATGTATACATTGCGGAATTCCAGCCCCTTAGCCGAGTGAATCGTCATCAGCGTCACGGCCTCACCTTCCTGCGCCGCATCCTTCAAATCAGAATCGGTGACGAGCGCAATGTCTTGCAAAAACGCGCCGAGCGACTTGTCTTCGCGCTCCGGGTCGTCGGTGTATTCCTTGATGCCATTGAGCAATTCCTGAATGTTCTCGTAGCGCGACAAGCCTTCGATGCTCTTGTCGGCGTACAATTCCTCAATCATGCCCGAGTTTTTGGCAATGAATTTGGCTGCTTCAAATGCGTCTTCCTTAGCCGCCACGGTGGTGTAGCTCTTGATTTTTTCGGCGAAGCCCACCACCGGATTGCTCACCCGCGCTGGCAAAAACTGCTCGGCGTTGCTCACCACTTCCCAGATGGTGTGGTTGGCCTCCTCGGCCACGTTTATCAGCTTCGAGATGGTGGTGTCGCCGATGCCGCGCTTGGGGTAGTTGATGACGCGGCGCAGTGCCTGCTCGTCATTCGGGTTTACCGTGAGGCGCAGGTAGGCCACTAAGTCCTTGATTTCCTTGCGCTGGTAGAAGCTCAGGCCGCCCACGATTTTGTACCGGATGTTGAGCTTGCGCAGCGCTTCTTCCATGGCCCGGCTCTGCGCGTTGGTACGGTAGAGGATGGCGAAGTGGTCGTAATTGAGGCGCTGGTTCATCTTGTCCTCGTAAATGGACTGCGCGATGAGCTTGCCTTCCTCGTTGTCGCTGGCCGCCTTGATAACCTCAATCAGGTTGCCGCTTTCGTTTTCCGAAAACACGTTTTTGCGCAGCTGCTCTTGGTTGTTTTTAATCACCGAATTGGCCGCCCACACGATGTTCTTGGTCGAGCGGTAGTTCTGCTCCAGCTTGAAAACGTTGAGCTCGGGGTAGTCTTTCTCGAAGTTGAGAATGTTCGAAATATCCGCGCCGCGGAAGGCGTAGATACTCTGTGCATCATCACCTACCACACAGATATTCCGCTCTTTAGCCGCCAGCTTGCGCGTGATGAGGTACTGCGAATAGTTGGTGTCTTGGTACTCGTCCACCATCACGTACCGGAATTTATTCTGGTACTTATTCAGAATATCGGGGTGGTCGCGGAACAGCACGTTGGTCTGGAACAGCAGGTCGTCGAAGTCCATCGCGCCCGCCTTGAAGCAGCGCTGCTGGTACTGCTGGTAAATCACCCCGATTTTGGGCCGCAGCGCCGCCTCGTCGTCCTGCCGAATCACGGGGTCGTTGACGTACTGCTGGTAGGAAATCAGCTTGTTCTTGGCCGCCGAAATACGGCCCAGCACCGTGCTGGCCTTGTAGAGCTTGTCGTCCAGCTCCAATTCCTTCACAATCTGCCCGATGAGGGTTTTCGAGTCCTGCGTGTCGTAGATGGTAAACGAGCGCGGGAAGCCGATGCGCTCGGCCTCGGTACGCAGGATTTTGGCGAAAACGGAGTGGAAAGTGCCCATCCACAGGTTCTTGGCATTGGGACCGACGACCTTTTCGATGCGGGCGCGCATCTCCTTGGCGGCCTTGTTGGTGAAGGTGAGGGCCAGCACGTTGAAGGGGTCCACGCCCTTTTCGAGCAGGTGGGCAATGCGGTAGGTGAGCACCCGGGTTTTGCCCGAGCCGGCACCGGCGATAATCATGCAGGGGCCTTCCGTTTGGAGCACGGCGGCGGCCTGCGAGGGGTTCAGGAGCGCGTTGTAATCTAAAGCCATTTAGGTAAGCTGCTAGCTATGAGCTACTAGCTGTTAGCTTTTGCTGAAATGTGGAAGCCGGGCCAGCCGCGTAGCGGAAAACCAGCCGGGGCTAGCTGACAAAGATAAGTTGAGGGGGCGGGCCGGCGGTATCTTTGTGCTACCGTTTTTAGCGCGTAGCCACCGCCCGCTTAGTAGGGTTTCTAACCGCATTTAGCCGCCGATAAATTCGCCCGATAGCCATGATTGTTATTCAAAATACCGTTATCTCCGATGACGTAGCCGATAACTTCTTCGTTTGCAACCTCGACGCCTGCAAAGGCGCCTGCTGCGTAGAGGGCGACCTCGGTGCCCCGTTGGAGCTGGACGAACTGGAAATTCTCAAAAACGAGTATCCCAAAATCGAGCCCTTCCTGACCGAGGCCGGCAAAAAAGCCATCGCCGAGCAGGGCCTCTACATCGAAGACTGGGAGGGCGACTACAGCACTACCACCATCAACGACCGGGAGTGCGCCTACGCGCTCTACGACGAGCGCGGCATCCTGAAATGCGGCATCGAGCAGGCGTACCTGGCGGGCGCTACCGACTTTAAGAAGCCGATTAGCTGCCACTTATACCCCATTCGCATCACGAAATACGAGGGCTTCGAGGCGCTCAACTACGACCGCTGGGACATTTGCTCGCCGGCCTGCACTTTCGGCCGCGAGCTGGGCGTGCCGGTTTATAAATTCCTGAAAGAGCCGCTGGAGCGCAAGTACGGCGCGGCCTGGTACGCCGAGCTGTCGCGCGAGATTGAGAACCCGACGATAGTAGAGTAGGGCAGGGGCACAAAAAAGCCGGTCGAAAACCGGCTTTTACTGTCAGGATAGTTAAGTGCAGATTTGGGGCCAAACTGCAGCCTGGGGTAAACTAAGCGCGGCCGCAGTAGCTTAGGTAGCCTAAGTATCAGACGTAGCCAGGGGCGGGGCTAACCTCGCCCGCTGGCTCGCGTAGAGGCAGGCTAAACTAGTTCGCTCCTATGCTCGCTCTCATCACCGCCGCCCAGCGCCACCACGCCGCGCCCGCCTCCTGGCTCAGCTCGTATTTTCTGTTCTCGTTTGCCGATTATTTCGACAAAAACAACGTGCACTTCGGCCCGCTGCGCGTGTTCAACGACGACACGGTAGCGCCCCAGAATGGCTTTCCGCAGCATCCGCACTCCGAGATGGAAATTGTGACGCTGGTGCTCGAAGGCGAGGTAAGCCACGAAGACACGCTCGGCAACCGCACCAGCATCACGGCGGGCGAGGTGCAGCGCATGACGGCCGGCACCGGCCTGGCCCACAGCGAGATGAACCGCACCGATAACCAGTTGCACCTCTACCAGCTTTGGTTTATCCCGAGCCAAAAAGGCCTGGCCCCAAGCTACGAGCAAAAAGACCTGGGTTTTTTGAAGAGCAAGAAAAACGAGCTCGTGCCGCTCGCAACAGGCCAGAAA
Organism: Hymenobacter sp.; assembly: GCF_035709525.1. Classification (GTDB taxonomy): domain Bacteria; phylum Bacteroidota; class Bacteroidia; order Cytophagales; family Hymenobacteraceae; genus Hymenobacter. The sequence goes on from NZ_DASTEP010000067.1 coordinate 7,737, forward strand.
GTGCTCGAAGACGTGGTGTATATGAACTCGAACAGCACTGTGTACTGGGCGCGCCTCGACGCGGAAAAGCAAATTGTTTTTAAAACCTTCGCTATTCGCCTTACCTTTATCTATGTAAAAGAAGGTAGCCTGCTCGTAAACGGTGTAGCCCTGATGCCCAACGACCAAGCCCGCCTAACGGCCGAGGAAGTAGTGGAGATAAAAGCTACCAAAGATGCCGAGTTTATAGTAATCGACCTGCCCGGTAGCGAAGCCAATTACTAAGTTATTTGAGTTTAGCTTTTATCGTTAATGCCACATTCCTATCCCGAGTCGCTGATACCCAACGATGATGCGGTGCGCCTACGCACGCTGCACCAGTTTCAGATTGTGAACACCACGCCCGAGCTGATTTTTGATAACTACACGGCCTGGGCAGCGCAGCTTTTCAACGTTCCAATCTCCATTATCTCGCTGGTTGATAAGGAGTACGTGTGGTTCAAGTCGCGCACCGGCGGCCCCGAGGTCAATGGCTTGGTGCGCGACGAGAGCATGTGCGCAGCGGCCATTCTCACCGGCGAGCAGGTGATATTATCCGACTATAAGTCCGAAAGCTGCACGCTCATCAAGCCCGATGTAGCCCAGGCCATTGGGCTGAATTTTTATGCCGGGGCCGTGCTCACGGCCAGCGATGGGGCTCGACTGGGTATGCTGGCCGCAATCGGCAAGGAATACCGCGAGCCCACCGCAGAAGAAATCGCGGTGCTCGTGCGCCTAGCCGACCTCGTCACGCAAACCATCGAGCTGCGCTACCAGTACCTGGCCGCCGACCAAGCCGCCGAGTGGGAAGATGCCCAACGCGCCCTCTCGCTAGCCCTGGACGAAAACGTGACCTTGGCGCGCTACCTCATCACGCGCAATCAGCGCATCGACCTGACCGACCCGGAAGTGGCGCAGCTCATCGACCGGCGATTGAGTAATGTGGCCAAGGTGCTGAGCCGCCGGCTAAGCTCGCACGTGAGCTGAGGCCAAAAGAGTGTCGTTGAAATCCAACGCAGCTAGTGGTTTGAAAATAAAGTAAGTGAAACAATATTTATGCACTGGCCTACTGGTTGGGTGGGCGCTCGCCGCGAGTGCTCAGCGCCCCTACAGGGGCCTGCGCTCCCGCAAGCTACCCGTTAAATTTGGGCTCCGTCTGGGCCTGAATTATTCCAATACCAATTTCAACCAGGGGGCGCAGCCGGTGCCTTTTGGACCTATTCCAACCGTCTGGCGGCCAGGCTTTCTGGCCGGGGCGCTGGTGCAGATAGACCTCAACCGCTGGCTTTCCTTGCAGCAGGAATACTCGTTTTCGCAGCAGGGCGGCGAGCGGCGCGATTCGGCCACGCGCTACCGCATGCGCTACCTGTCGCTACCACTCTTGGTCAAGTATCAGGTGTCCGACCGGGTGACGCTGGTAGCCGGCCCCCAGTTTGACCTGATGATAGCGACTACCGCAAAAGCCAACGGGCAGACCAAGGATATTACGCACGATACCGAGGACCGCGCCGTGGGCGCCGTGGCCGGGCTGGAAATCCGGATGTGGCGCAACATCAGCCTGAGCAGCCGCTTTTTGCAGGGCTTCAACCACGTCGGCATCGGGCAGCGCTCGGTGGTGCAGGAGTTTAAGTGGCAGTCGGCGCAGCTGGCGGCCGAGGTGCGCTTTTGAGAAATAGCCAAGGCCCTACTGGCTGCCCCGCGGCGGCCAGTAGGGCCTTGGTTGGTTTTAAGCCTGCACATCATTGGGCAGCCCGCGCCGGCGGCGCTTTCGCGCTTACATCGTGTACTTGCGGCCCTTATTCTGCGCTTTCAAATACACCATCAGCGGCTGGAAATAATCGACCATCGCGCGGGCCGACAGGTCTTCGCCGGTTTTCTCCTTGAGCACGGTGCGCCAGTCGCGGCTGCTGCCGGGGCGCATGATGTCCTGGATAAACTGCCCGGCCTCGCGGCTGCCGAAGTAGTTGGTAGCGTGCGGGTCCTGGTGCAGAATCTTGCGCGCGATGTGGTCGTGCAGCTGAAATAAAATGATGTAGCTCAGCGCGTAGTCGTAGTACTGCGCGGGGTCGTCGTTGATGTGGGTTTTGGTGGCTGGGTCAAGGTAGTTTTCGCCGCGCGCGGTGGGCGGCACCATGCCCTGGTATTGCTTGCAGAGGGCCCACCACTTGGCGTTGAGTTGGTCGGCGGGCAGGTTTTCGGCATAGAAAGCGTTTTCCCACTCGCTCATCACGCCCGAGGCGAAGGGGATAAACGGCACGTATTGCAGCGCTTCCTTGAGCAGCGTTTGGGTTTGGTTGGTTTGCGTTTTGGCATCCACCAAACCCAGCCCGACCAAGAAGGGCTTTTGCTGGGCGGCCAGGCCCATCATGCTGCCCAGCGCCTCGTGGTAGGCGCGGTTGGCGCCCTGGCGCAGCAGCGGCGGCACCTCGGGGTTGCTGTACGTCAGGTAGTAGTAAATGTGGCCGAGCTCGTGGTGGGTGGTTTCGTACCACTCGGTATTGGGCTCCACGCTCATCAGGCTGCGCACGTCCAGGTTGAGGTCCATGTGCCAGGCCGAAGCGTGGTTGTTTTTCTTGTAATCCGCGTTTTTGGGCAGCGGGTAGAGGCTGCTTTTCTCGTAGAAGGTACTCGGCAGGGCCGGGAAGCCCAGGCTTTGGTAGAAGCGCTCGGCCTGGCGCACGGGCCACTCAGTGCCTTTTTTGGCAATGGCGGCGTCTAGGTTTACGCCTTTTACCGTTACCAGGCTGCCCCAGTCCTGGCCCCAGCGGTTGGGCAGCCAGTCGGCGGGCAGGTAGTCGGGCACCTGCTGGGCACGGTATTTTTTGGCCAGTTCATAGCGGGCGTAGGTGTGCAGCTCGCGGTAGAGCGGGCGCAGTTCGGTGTTGAGCTGGCGCACCAGCGTCATCATTTCCTGCCGGGTGAGGCCGTAGTCGCTGGCCTGGTAGGTGAAGAAATCGGGATAGCCCAGCGCCTGCACCGTCTGGTTGCGCAGGTTGCGTAGGTTCAGCAGGCCGGGCTTGAGGGAGGGGCCGATTTCCTTGCTGGCTTCCCACACCTGGCGGCGCTTCTGCGGGTTGGTTTCGGTGCGCAGCAGCTCGTCGATGTCGTTGGTGGTGACGCTCTTGCCCGCGTATTTGTAGTCGAAGCCGTAGAGCTTTTCGGTCTGAGCGGCTTCGGCCTTGATGCGCTGCTTCACCAGCGCGGCCACGGTCTGCGGCGAGTTGGCGGCGTTGTAAAGGGCGGTTTCGAGCTGCTTGACTTGCAGCGGCGTCAGCTGCTCTTTGTGGGCCAGCAATTCGCGCAGCGTGGTGATGTTGGCCGTGCTGCCCGCGAAGGCGGCCATGCGCTCGTTGGCGCGGGTGGTGCGGCCGGCGTTGGTCGTGTCACCGGGCACGATGTGGGTGTTGCTTTGCCACTCGGCCTCGCTGGCCTGGGTGTAGAGGCGCACGTATTCAGTATTATAGCTGCGCAAAAAGGCCTCAGCCTGGGCGCGGTAGTTGGGCGGCGCGGCGGGGGTAGCAGCGGGCGCAGGCGCGACGGGCGGCGCGGTAGCTACGGGCACTTTGGCAGTGGGGGCGCAGGCGGCGAGCAGTGCCAGCGGCAGAAGGTGGGCGGGTTTAAGCGGCATAAAAAGAGCGAGTAGCGAGCGGCCAACGGCCAACTCCAAAAACCAGAATACCCCGGCCGGCAACGACGGCGGCCGGGGTGCGTAAAGTTACCGCCCGGCCGTGCTTAGCGGCGGCATCCTATTTTTCATGAAAAAAACCACTTTTTTGCTGGCCCTGAGCTTCGGGGCCGCGCAGGCAGTGCTGGCCCAGGCCCCCCGCCCCGCCAAGCCCGCCCCCCGCGTGACGCCTGACAAAACGCCCCTGCCGCCCCCCGCGCCCGTGCCCGAAGCCCCGCTCGACGAGGTGCCCCACCCCGTGCTGCCGCTCTACAGCGGCTCGGTGCCCAACTCGAAGCCCAGCAATCTCCAGGAAACCAGCGTAACCGAAAACGGCGGCCCGCGCGTGGCCACCGTCCTTCAGCCCACGCTCACGGTGTATCTGCCGCCCCGCGACAAGGCCAATGGCACGTCGGTAGTCATTTGCCCCGGCGGCGGCTACGCCCGGCTGGCCATCGGCCACGAGGGCTACGACGTAGCCAAGCGCCTCAACGAGATGGGCGTGGCCGCATTCGTGCTCAAATACCGCCTGCCCAACGGCCAGACCCAGCCCGACCCCAGCATCGCGCCGCTGCTCGATGCCCAGCAGGCCCTGCGCCTGGTGCGCGAGCAAGCCGCCAAGTACAATCTCAACCCCGAGCGCATTGGCCTGATGGGCTTCTCGGCGGGCGGACACCTGGCCGCCACGGCGGGCACACACTTCGCCAAGCCGGTGGGCGTGAGCCCCGGCCCTACGTCGGTGCGGCCGGCGTTTCTGATGCTGATTTACCCGGTTATCAGCTTCAGCGATAGCCTCATGCACAAAGGCTCGCGCAATAACCTGCTCGGCGATGTGCCCGCTGCCGACCAGGTGCGCCTGTACTCCAATGAGCTGCAAGTAACGGCCCAGACGCCGCCTACCTTCCTCGTGCACGCCGAAGACGATAAGGTCGTGCCCGTGCAAAACAGCCTCGTCTTTTACCAGGCCCTGCACCGCCACAACGTGCCCGCCGAAATGCACCTCTACCCGCAGGGCGGCCACGGCTTTGGTATGAACAACAAAACCACCAAAGACCAGTGGGTAGAGCGCCTGCAAAACTGGCTGGACGCCAACGGCTGGCTAACGAAATAGCCGTGCGTTGCGGCGTCTAAAGCTGACACAAAAAGCCCCGCTTCCTGCGTAGGAAGCGGGGCTTTCGTTATTACCACTACCACTACCACTTCAGCCAGTGCTTGTGGTGGAAGGGAAAGAATACGTCGGTTTCTTTGGCCCCTTGCCGCAACCGCGTCATGGCGCGGCGGGTTTGGGCGCGGTGCAGCGACTGCGCCCAGCCGGTGTCATAAGAGAAAACAGGAGAAGTAAGGTGGTGTGCCGCTAATATAGCAGGTGTTACGTATACAGCTGCTTACACGTATTCAAACAAGCAGTGAACCTTTCGCGGCTTGTTTGTTCACTCCTTACTTATGCTCCAACTAGGCGACCAAGCCCCCGATTTTTCGCTGCCCACCGGCAGCGGCAACACGTTCCATCTGGCCGACCAACGCGGCAAGCCGGTCGTGCTGTATTTCTACCCCAAAGACGATACCCCCGGCTGCACGGCCGAGGCCTGCGCGTTTCGTGACCAATACGAGGATTTTCTGGACCTAGGTGCCGTCGTAGTGGGCGTAAGCTCCGACAGCGAGGCCTCGCACCAGAAGTTTGCTCAAAAGCATCGGTTGCCCTTCCCGCTGCTGGCCGACACCAGTGGGGTACTACGTAAGCAGTACGAAGTGCCCCGCGCCTTCCTGGGGCTACTGCCGGGCCGCGTCACGTTCGTCATCGACGCCCAAGGTAAAATCGCCTACATTTTCAACTCCATGAGCGGGGCTACCGACCACGTAAGTAAGACGAAGGAAGTACTGCGTGGGCTGGTAAACAGCCCGGGCAAATAATGCAGTGCGAGGCAGTTGCCTGGGTGTTTTGGAGCAGCTACTTACTAATAGGTGCCTAGGGCGGGCCCGATGGCTACTGCCAACCGCCGCCCAGCGCGTGGTATAAGTCCGTCACGGCCTGGCGCTGCTGTAGCTCGTCATTCACGCTATTGAGCTGGGCTTGCAGCAGGCTCTGCTGGGCTTGCAGCACCTCGGTATAGTTGGCGAAGCCGGCGCGCAGCAGCTCTTGGGTGTAATCGACCGACAGGTTGAGGGCGGCGAGCTGCTGGGCGCGAATGCGCTTTTTGTCGGCTGCGCTTTGGTAGGAAAACAGCGCGTTGCTCACCTCCTGGCCGGCCGTGAACATGGTTTGCTGGTAGGTGTAGAGGTATTCCTGTTGTAAAGCTTCGGAACGGCGCAGGCGGGCCCGGTTGAGGCCTTGGTTGAAAATGGGCTGCGCCAGCCCACCCACTACGCTGGCAAAGATGGCCGTGGGCGAGAACAGATTAGAAAGCGTGGTACTGGTGAGGCCGCCGTTGGCCGTGATGGTAAACGAGGGGTAGAAATACGTGCGCGCCGCGTTGGTAAACTCAAAGTTCGACGCAAAGGCGTACTCGGCCTGCTGCACGTCGGGGCGATTGCGCAAGAGCTGGCCTGGCACGCCCGTGAGCAGCTCGGGCGGCGCGTCCTGGCCCGCCAGGGTGCCGCGTGCGATGGGGCCGGGCGTGCGACCTAGGAGGGTTGCCAGCAGGTTTTCGGCCTCCCGAATATTGCGCTCCAGGTCTGGGATGGTGACCTCGGCGGCGTAGCGGTTGGCCTCGCTCTGCACCACGGCGGCCCCGGTTACCACGTCGCCTTCGAGCAGCAGCTTCATGGTTTCTACGTCCTGAATGCGGTTTTTGACCGTCTGACGGGTTATTTCGAGCTGTGCATCCAGCGCCAGCAGCGAGTAGTAATTGTCGGCAATGTCGGCGATGAGTTGCGTGAGCACTACGCGGCGGTACGCCTCGCTCTGCAGCACGCTGGCAGCGTAGGCTCGGCGGGTGCTGCGAAGCTTGCCCCACACATCGGCTTCCCAACTGCTGCTGAGGCCCAGCAGGTATTGGTGTGCTGCTCCGCCGGTTACTACCGTCGATTGGTCGGTGGTCGTGCTAGTACCCGTGCCGCCTACGCCCGTTCCGGTACCGCCCGTACCAGTTCCGGTACCCGTTCCGCCCGTGCCCGTGCCCGTACCCGTTCCACCCGTGCCGGTACCACCGGTGCCCGTTCCGCCCGTGCCCGTACCAATACCCCCAACCCCCGTGCCTGTGGTGCCGCCCACCGTAGTGGAGCCACCACCGATGCCGGTGCTCACAAACGCCCCGCCCGCGCGTGAAAGTGTGGTAGTGGCGCGCCCCGTCAGGCTAGGTAAAAAGGCCGCCCGGCTCTGGGCCAGCAGCGCCTGCGCCTGTGCAATGCGGGCATCGGCTACCTTTAGGTTGCGGTTGTTTTCGATGCCTTCGGCAATGAGTTTTTGCAGATTGGGGTCGGTAAAAAGCTGCTGCCAGGGCCGCTGGGCCAGGCTGGTAGTATCGGTAGGGGTGCGGTCGCGGTAGAGGCCGGTGGTGGCGGTATCAGGGCGGCCGTAGGGGCGCAGGATGCCGCAGCCGCTGCCAGCCAGCAGGAGCAAGGGTAGGAGTAGCCTAGGTAGCTTAGCGGTAGCCATCACACTGTTTTTGTTGCTTATACGGAGAGGCTGGTTACGCATGGTCGTTCGCTAGTTCTACTACCGGCTCGGCGCGGTGCTCTTTCGGCTCGTCGGCTGTCTTGGGGGCATCCTTCGGCCCGCCCTCCTCATTCTCTTTATCAATCTGTTCGCGCGTTTTGGGCGGGCCGCTGATGCGCTCCTGCAAGCCCGCAAACACCATGTACAGCACCGGGATGAAGAACACCCCGATGAGCGTGCCAAACAGCATCCCGCCCACCGCGCCCGTGCCGATGCTGCGGTTGCCCTGCGCGCCCGCGCCGCTGGCAAACAGCAGCGGTAGCAGCCCCGCCACGAAGGCCAGCGACGTCATCAAAATCGGCCGCAGTCGGGCTTTCGCACCTTCCAGTGCCGCCTCCGCGATGCTGAGCCCGTGCAGCCGCCGCAGCGTGGCAAACTCCACGATGAGAATGGCGTTTTTGGCCAGCAGCCCAATGAGCATAATGATGGAAATCTGCAAGTAGATGTTGCTGTCGATGCCCATCAGCTTGGCAAACAGGTAGGTGCCGCACAAGCCAATCGGGATGGACAGTAGCACCGCAAATGGCAGCAGGTAGCTCTCGTACTGCGCGCTAAGTAGCAGGTACACAAATATCAGCGAGAGCGCAAACACGTACAGCGCTTGCCCGCCCACCTTCTGTTCTTCGCGGCTGAGGCCCGAAAACTCGAAGCCGTAGCCCTGCGGCAGCTTCTGCGCGGCTACCTCCTGAATAGCGATGAGTGCCTGCCCCGAGCTGACACCCTCCTTGGGCGAGCCGTTCACCGAAATGGCCGTGAACAGGTTGAAGCGGTTCAAGCTTTCGGGGCCGTAGATGCGCGTGAGGGTCACAAACTCGGTGATGGGGGCCATCGTGCCGCTGGCGTTGCGCACGAATATTTTGCTCAGGCCCTCGGGGCTGGCGCGGTAGCTGGTGTCGGCCTGCACCATCACGCGGTACTGCTTGCCAAACTGGTTGAAGTTGGTCGAGTACAGCCCGCCGTAATACACTTGCATGGCGTTCAAGACATTGGCTTCGGTGAGGCCGGCTTCTTTCACCTTCGCCACGTTCACGGCCAGCTGATACTGCGGGAAGCCGGGGTTGAAGGCCGTGGTAGCGTACTGAATTTCGGGGCGCTGGTTGAGGGCGGCCAGGAAGTCCTGCGCCACCTGGAAAAACTCCTGAGTGCTGTGCCCGCCCCGGTCTTGCAACTGGAAGGTGAAGCCGCTCGTCTGCCCAAAGCCCGTGATGGTGGGCTGCGAAATACTACGGATTTCGGCCGCCCGGATGTGGCTCGTGAGCTGGGTTATCTTGTCGATAACCTGCGTGTTACTCATGTCGGGCCGCTTGCCCCACTCCTTGAGGCGCACGATAACCATGCCGTAGCTGCTGCCCGCGCCGGCCAGGAAGTTCTGGCCCGTAATGCGTAGCGTGCCCCGCACCGCCGGAATGGTGCGAATGAGGCTATCGACCTCCGTATTCACCGCCGTGGTGCGCTCCAGCGTCGAGGCCGGGGGCAAGCTCACGTTCACGAAAATGGTGCCCATGTCCTCGGCTGGCACGAAGCTGCTCGGCGTAGTCGACATCAGGAAATACAGTCCCGCGCCGAAGGCCGCCACGCCCGCCAGCGCCACTACTTTGTGAGCGCCGAGGAACTCAACGCCCTTGGTGTATTTGGCCACCAGGGCATCGTAGGCGGCATTGAAGGCAATGCTAAACCGCTGGCGAAAGGTTTTCTTCTCAGGCTTTTTAGTATCCTTATCATCATTCGGCCCTAGCTCGCCAGCCGAGCCTTCAGCCCCGGCGGGCTGCTCGTGGCCGTGGTCGGGCGGTAGCAGGAACAGGGCCGCCAGCGCCGGGCACAGGGTCAGCGCGTTCACGGCCGAAATCATAATGGCAATAGCCAGCGTGATGCCGAACTGCTTGTAAAATACGCCCGTCGAGCCTTCCAGAAAGGTAACGGGTAGGAATACCGCTGCCATCACCAGCGTAATGCTCACGATGGCCCCGCTTATCTCGCTCATGGCGTCGATGGCTGCCCGCCTAGGGGAGGAGTAGCCGTTTTCGAGCTTGGCGTGCACGGCCTCCACTACCACGATGGCGTCATCGACCACGATGCCGATAGCCAGTACCAAGGCAAAGAGGGTCAATATATTAATGGAATACCCGAAGACCTTCAAAAAGAAGAACGTACCGATAATCGACACCGGCACCGACACCCCGTGGATGATGGTGGAGCGGAAGTCTTGCAGGAAAATAAAAATCACCAAAAATACCAGCGCAAACGCCTCGATGAGCGTGTGAATCACCTTATCAATCGAGGCGTCGAGGAAGTCGTTGATGTTCACCAGCGGCACGTAGTGGATGCCGGCCGGGAAGGACTTGGCGGCCGTTTCCAGCACCTTCACCGAGTTTTCGATGACCTCGCGGGCGTTGGAGCCGGGCGTCTGGTTCACCGAAATACCCACCGAAGGCTTGCCAAACGTGGCGCTGTTGCTGCTGTAGTCCTGCGCACCCAACTCGATGCGCGCCACGTCTTTAAGCCGCAGCAGCTGGCCCTGGGCCGTGCCCTTGAGCACGATGTTGCCAAACTGCTCGGCCGACACCAGCTTGCCGGTGTACTTGATGACGTACTGAAAGCTCTGGTCAGAATTCTGCCCGAACGCGCCGGGCGCGGCCTCCACGTTCTGGTCGGCCAAGGCGGCCGTCACGTCGGACGGCGTGAGGCCGTAAATGGCCATTACATCAGGCTTGAGCCAGATGCGCATGGAATAATCGCGCGAGCCAAAGGCGTTGGACGCGCCTACGCCCGTGACGCGCCGAATTTGGGGCGTGATGTTAATCTGGGCGTAGTTCTGAAGAAAAGTTTGGTCGTAGGCCGGGTTGTCGCTGTAGAGTGCAAAAATCAAAAGGTTGCTGCTCTGCTGTTTACGCACCGTTACGCCGGCCAGGGTTACTTCCTGCGGCAGCAGGCTGGTAGCGCTGGCCACGCGGTTTTGCACGTCCACGGCCGCCTGGTCGGGGTCGCGGCCCACGTTAAAATACACCTGGATGGTGGCCGCGCCCGCGTTGGTAGCGGTCGAGGTCATGTAGGTCATGCCCTCCACGCCATTTATCTGCTCTTCTAGGGGCGTGAGCACGCTCTTGAGCACCACGTCGGCGTTGGCCCCCGCGTAGCTGGCCGACACCTGCACTGTGGGCGGCGAGATGTCAGGATACTGCGCAATGGGCAACGTGGTGAGGCCCAGCACCCCCAGCAGCACGAGGATAACCGAAATAACGGTGGAGAGCACCGGGCGCTCGATGAATATTTTTAGCATGAAATGGTTAGCTTACTCTAAGTAGAAGCTGAAGTATGTTTCGTGGATTCTCACCAATTTCTTATCCTTAAATAATTCTTCCAAAAGGCTCGCTAATAAATGCGAGTCGCATAGGGCGCTGGCTGGTTGTAGCGAGGATATGAACTGCTGTACCGGCCCAAAGCCGAGTACCGGCCTGGGGCCAAAAGCTGGTTGAGGGAAATACTCAAAATGGACAACCTCACCAATAGCCGCTTTTATGGTAATGCCAGTGCCGTGGACATGATAAGTGAACTCAAATGCTTCGCTATCATTGATAACATTTCCAGTTCTTGGTAATAGATTCAGCCGAACAGCTCGTGCTGGGCAACTGAAAGAATCCCAAGCTGCCAGTTCCGCCTTTTCGTCAAGCTTATTGACTTTTATCAAAGCAGTATTGAGTTCAAAACAACGAGATTGAAGTAACTCAATCCAGTTGATTAATTCCTCTTTTAAAGACTGTTCCACCCTAATTCTGCTCTTTATCCCGCCAATTCCGTCTTTGCCTTTTCTGGCGATACTACCTTGGGCTTCAGCTTGGTATTCTCCTTCAGCGTCGCTACACCTTCCAGCACCACTTTTTGCCCGGCTTTCAGGCCTTTATCTACCACAAACGACTGGCCGTCAGGCGTGGGCGTAGTCGTGACGGCCACGGCGTGGGCTGCCGTGTCCTGGCCCACCACATACACGAAACGCTTGCCTTGCAACTCGTAGGTAGCGCTTTGGGGCACGATGAGCACGTTCTCCTTGGGCTGGAAGGTGCGGACCGAGCCGCTGCTGCCGCTGCGCAAAAAGCCATTGGGGTTAGGAAACGTGGCCCGGAAGCTACTAGCTCCAGTTTCGGTATCAATCTGGCCAATAGCGGTTTTGACACGCCCCGGATATTTGTATACAGTACCATCGGCCAGCACCAGGCGCACGTCGGGCACCTTGGTTAGCTTCTCCTGCAAAGTGCGGCCGGGCCGGCGGCGGGTAAAGCTGAGCAACGCCTTTTCGCTGAGCGAGAAGTAGGCGTACACGTTGTTGACACTCGAAATGGTAGTGAGTGGGTCGGTAGAGGTGCTGCTCACGAGGCTACCAATCTTGTTGGGCAGCGAGCCGATGACGCCATCGAGCGGGCTCACGATGTCGGTGTAGCCCAAGTTAGTAAGGGCGTTGGCCAAGGTAGCTTTGGCCTGGGCCAGGGCAGCGAGCTTGGCGTCGAGGGTGTACTGCGCGCCTTCCAGCTCGTACTTGCTGATGATGCCGCGTGCTACTAGCGGGGCTACTTTATTCACGCCCATGCGGGCGGTGCTCACGTCGGCCTCGGCCGTGAGCACGCCGGCGCGGGCCGTGCGCACATCCTGCTCGTACTGCGGCGCCGAGATGTGAAACAGCCGCTGGCCCTTCTTTACATTGGCACCTTCATCCACGTAAATAGCTTCTACATAGCCATCTACTTTGGGGCGAATTTCGACATTCTGCTGGCCCTGCACCGTGGCGGGGTAGTCCTGGTAGAGCGTCACCGAGTCGGGGCGCACCACCAGCACGGGGTATTCTTTGATGGGCGGCGGCCCTTTTTTGGCTTCGTCTTTCTTTTTGCCGCAGGCGGCGACGCTGAGGGCCAGCAGCCCGGCCGCGAGGACTGGTAATCGGGTACGCATGGGGGCTGAAACGTAAAGAAGCCGCAGGAAGGTCGGGCCGGTGGGGAAGGAAAAGACCACGCCCCGTATTGTGCCGACAGAAGCCGCTATACGTTCAGGTGAATTGCAAGTTAAGCGCGGGGCTTAATACAAGATAAGCAGAGCCGTAGTGCTGGGTTGTTAGAAAGACAGGAGACGTTAGACATGAGACGTGAGAACTGCTCTACTTTGCTGAGTTCTCATGTCTCATGTCTCATGTCTAACGTCTCCTGTCTAAAATCTACGCTCTCAATGATGGTGATGGTGCCCGTGCGGCTTGGGCTTGCCAAAGAGGTTGACCAGCGCGCCGCCCACAAACAGCGCCGCCCAGCACAGGTAGAGCCAGCCGTAGCCCACCGGGCGCGGGTAGCCGATGAGGCGCATAATCAACTCGGCCCCGCCGCTCATGATGAGGCCCACGAAAGCAATAAACTGCCAGGAATTGAAGAGGGTAGGGCGGTAGAGCTTGCCAAAATTCATGAGAAGGCGCGGGAAAATAAAACGCAAAGAAACGGCCGCCAAGGCCGCGCCCGACCAACTTCGGGCCGGCCGGTGCGTACACCGGGTAGCTCCCGGCCGGGCCGCAGGCTGTGTACTAGCGCACGGCCCGCCCGGTTGCCGGGGCCTCCTCCCTCGTTTCTTTAACCCACTCCCACTCAGACTATGATACTCAGCGACGAGCTGTTCGGCAACGACAGCGACAACCAGGCCGACGGCCAGAAGCACGAGCCCGCCAACCAAAACCCCACCAACAGCGTGGGCCCCAAAAACGAGGAACTCGAAGCCCAGCGCGACTACCAGCGCGACCAGAGCAACAACAAAAACAGCGACGACGCCAGCGCCCACCGCAACGTGGGGGCCAACGGCTACACCCAGCGCAGCGACCAGAAAGACCAGCTGCAAAACCTGCACATCGGTGGTGGCGAAGGCGAGCCCCAGGGCGGCAACAACCACGACACGGCCGGCGAGCAGGCCCAAGGCCCTGGCTTTACCCAGGAAGGTAGCTACGAGCTTGACGAGCAAGGCGAAGGCATCCGGATGCACGAGCAGAAATTTGGCGAGGACGCGCCCGGCGACTCGGTGCAGCGCACCCAGGACGAGCGCCTCAAGTAGTTGATTGCTACCTGACTGCTTGCTATCAAGGCCGCGTTGCGTCTGCCGGGCAGACGCAACGCGGCCATTTGGGTAAATACAGGATTGGGTTGTAATTTGCAGCCATTAGTGGCCAGCGCTACCCATCAGCATGCGTAGCCTGACCTAGGGCCCGCTAGTCTAGTTGTAGAGTTGTAGAGATGAAAATACAGGCGCAAAAACTAGTTTGGGGGCTGCTGGCCGCCGGTCTGCTCGGGGCCGGTACTACCGCTGCGGCAGCGCACCCGCCGGTGCGCGTGCGTGCTTCTGTGGCTGGCGAGCGCCCGGCCCAGGTGCCCGGCCGCCGTGCGGCAGTGCGCCCGGCCCCCGGGCCGGTAGCCCTCGTTACGGCGCGGCTGCCCGGTGCCCGGCCCACCGCGCCGGCTCCCGAAGCCGCGCCCGCCCTGGCCATGAGCGCCGTAAACCGCCGCATTCAGGCCGGCCGCATCATCGACGAGGCCGGCCAGCCGCTGGTGGGTGCCACGGTGCTGCTCAAAGGCACTACCCGCGGCACCAGCACCGATGCCAACGGCGACTACGCGCTGCCCGTGCCGCTGGGCCTCAACACCTTCGTGGTGGCCCACACCGGCTACCAGGAAGAAGTGGCCCAGAGCCGCGATGGCCAGCCCCTGACCGTGACGCTGCTGCCCGTGCCGGGCCAGGCACACGCCACGCCCGAGCAGCCCGCGCCCAGGCAGCGCCTGCGCAAAGCGCCGCGCTAGCTGCTACTGCTCGTTTTGACTACGAAGAAAGCCGGTGCCGCGAGGTGCCGGCTTTCTTTTTTTGAAATTTTTGGTGGGGCACTAAGGGTAGGGGAGGGGGCGCGGTGTACTACCCCAAACGTTTGCGGAGCCGGCTGCTGGCCGGCGCGCCCGGCGGCAAAGGCTCGAGGCCGGCTGCGGGCAGTACCCGTTGGGGCTCGCCGCAAAGGTTTTGGCGTTGCTTTTTCACCATTCCCCACCCATTCCCTGCTCTTTTATGCGGAGAAAACTTTTACTCCTGGCGCTGGCCGCCCTGGGCCTGACCCAGGCGCACGCCCAAACTCCCGCAGTGCGCTCGATGCTCATCGACTTCGGCGTGAACGACGGCACCAACGGCAACATTACCACCAGCCCCGACGCCAACGGCAGCTACTGGAACAACGTGCTCAATAACACGGGCGTGGCCGATACCTTTCGGTTGGCAGACAAGCAAAACGCAGCCACCGGCGTGAAGGTGAAAGTCGGCCCCAACTTCCTCACCAACGGCATTGCCACCGGCGGCTTGCTGGCCCCGAGCGCGGCGCTGCTGGGCGAGTACGCCGTGGCCACGGCCACGCAGGACTACTTTTTTGTGCAGGGCACGGGCAGCACCAGCACGGCCACGCTGCGCTTTAGCGGCCTGAGCGCCAGCCAGCGCTACGTGTTTCACGTGTTTGGCTCGCGCCAGACCACGGCCGAGACGCGCACCTCGCAGTACAAATTCACGGGGGCCAACGTGAGCACCATTACCCAGACCACCACTGGCACCGGCGTGGGGGCCAACGGCTACCCCGGCAACAACAACACCATCACCAAATCGGACACCATCACGGCCGACGCGGCAGGCGGCATTACGCTGGAATTGAGCAAGGTAGCGGGCATGTACGCCTACCTCAATCTGATGCGGATGGACATTGTGCCGGGCCGCACCACTACCGCGCCGCCCGTTTATTACACCTTCCAAAACCCGGGCTTCGAGCTGGGCAGTCTGGCGTATTGGGCTACCGTGGGCGGCAGCGCCGGGGGCGCTACGGTGGGGCAGACCGCGAAGCACGGCGGCTCGTTTGCGGCTAGGCTCACGGGCAGCAACAGCCTGAGCCTGACGCAGCAAATCAGCTACCAGGCCGCCGGCGGCGTGGGCACCTACCGCCTCAACGGCTGGTTTCTCAACGCCTCGGCCAGCGCCCTGAGTGGCGCGCAGGCGGCGCACCTGGAGCTGCTTTTCTACAGCTCGACCAATGCCCTGCTCGGGCGCTTTTTGTCGGATTCGGTGCGGGCCAGCACGCCCACCGATACCTGGGTGCGGCTCTCGGCGGTGGGGGGCCATTCCGGCCGGCACGGCCTTCGTGAAGGCGGCGGCCGTGTGGCGCAACAGCGCCGCGACGGCCACGGGCAGCGTGTATTTTGATGATTTGGCGGTAGAGCCTTATGTGCCGATTAATGGCAACAAAATGACCTATATCGGCTCGTCGGTGCCCTTTGGGGTGGGCGCGACCAATAACTTCGGCTATACCTCCATCTACGCCGCGCTGCTGGCGGCGCGCGGCGCGGCCGGCCAGGGCGGCCCCTGGGTTACGGCCAATGTATGCGTGCCCGGCAATAACACCATCGATGTTACCAACCGCTTCGACAGCGACATCTTTCCGCAGAACGGCAAGTACGTATTCATCGGCTTGTCGCTGGGTAATGAGGGTATTCTTACTGGCGGGCAGGCTACGTTCAACCAGTTTCGGGATAACATGCTGGCCCTCATCCGGCACGCCCGCGCCAATGGGCTGGTGCCGGTGGTGGCCGGCAACTACGGCCGCAACGACTACACCAGCACCGAATACGGCTACGTGCGGCAGATAAACGCCCTGCTCAGCGGCTGGGCCGTGCCCACCGTGAACCTGCTCGGGGCCGTGGACGACCTCAGCGGCAACGGCCGCTAAACCCCCGGCTACTGGTACGACGCCCTGCACCCCAACGACCGCGGCCACGCCGAAATGGCCCACGCCCTCGTGCCTTCGCTGCTCGACGCCCTGGCCGCCGCCCGGCCCCAGCCCAAGCGCCGCGCCAGCGCGGGCATCGTGCTGCGCAACGCGGCCACCGCGCCCGCGCCCACCGTGCGCCTGGTGCCCGAAGACGTGGCGCACGCCTTCACCACCACGCTGCGCTTCCGCACCAGCGGCCCCGGCCGGCTGGTGGAGGCGCGCGATAGCGCGGGCCTAGCGGCGGGCACCATTCAGGTGGCCGGCACGGGCAAATTGCTGTACACCTCGGCCAAGGGCCGCACCATCGCGGGCACCAAAACGGTGAGCGACAACCGCTGGCACAAGCTGGTGCTCACGCACTACTACGCCCGCGGCCTCACGCGCCTCTACGTGGACAGCACGGCCGAAGGAACCGCCGCTGAGCGCCTGCGCCCCACCCGCCTCGACCTGGGCGGCAGCGCCGCGCCGGCCCGCGTGCAGCTGCGCGACTTCCTGTTTTACCGTGCGGGCATGAACGAGGGCGAGGTGCTAGCGATGGCCGCCGACTCGCTCCTCAAATCGAGCCTGGAGCTCTACGCCCCGCTCGACGGCAGCCGCGCCGTAGCCGCCGACTCGCTCACCAACCTGGCCCAGAGCCTCAACACCCTGAGCCGCCTAGCCACGCCGCTGGCCGCCCGCGAAAGCGCCCAGGCCGCCGCCATCGGCCTCTATCCGAACCCCAGCACTGGCCTGGTGCAGCTGCAAGCCCCGCGCAGCCTCGACGGCACCGTAGTGCAGCTGTTTGACCTGCTGGGCCGCGCCGTGCTCACGGCCCCCGTGCGCCAGGGCCGCCTCGACGTGGGCGCGCTGCCGGCCGGCGTGTACTCGCTGCAATTTGAGCTCGATGGCGAAACCGTGCGCAAGCGGTTGGTGCGAGCGGCGGATTAGTTATTCATACCTAGCCGCCCTGACGTGGGCGCCTCACGAGACCCCTGTGGGGCCGGCCCCCTCTCCGAAAAGGAGAGGGGGAGCCAGACGATTACTCAACGACTGCTTACGTCTGCTGACGGTCGGCTCCCCCTCTCCTTTTTGGAGAGGGGGCCGGCCCCACAGGGGTCTCGTGAGGCGCCCACGTCAGGGCGGCTAGGTATGAACAATTTCTCAGAAGCGTGTAAAACAAGATTGTCATTGCGAGCGCAGCGAAGCAATCGCACCCGAGCGGCGGTGCTTAATACCTTGTTCAGCAAGTTACTGCACATTGCCCGGCGCTTTAGCGCCGGGCAATGTGCAGGCTGCCCATTTTCCCGGGACTTTAGCCCCTATCGGTGCCAGAATGGGCTAAAGCCCCGTGAAGCATAGCGCTGCTAAATCCCGGCGCTAAAGCGCCGGGCAATACCCGCTTACATCATGAGATTGCCCGCGGCTTCCGGGTACCTCCCCACATAAAGCGCCGGGCACTACCCGCTTACTTCCTGAACAACATACTCAACAGGTGCGATTGCTTCGCGGCGCTCGCAAGGACAGCTGATTGGTGCTACCTCTGCTGCCGGCTGGCGGCGGGGCTTTTTATCCTTTTCCCACCCATTCAAGTATGAAGTATTTACTTCTTGCCCGACTGCCCTTGCTGGCCGTTGGGCTGGCCCTGGTGCCCGCCACGGCCTTCCGCCCCGCCCATTTGGCCCGCGTGCAGGCCAATGAAGTAGTGAGCGTGTGGCTCACTACCGGCGACCAGAGCAAGCTGCTGGCGCAGCAGGCCAGTATCAGCTTCGCGGCCTCGTCGCCCTCGGCAGTACGACCATTACCATTGACGACGCCACTACCTACCAGACCATTGATGGGTTTGGGGCGTCGATGACGGGCTCGGCGGCCTATGTGCTCAATCAGAAAATGAGCGCCAGCCAGCGCGATGCCCTGCTCAACGACCTGTTTACGAGTGGGGGCATCCGGCTCAGCTTTTTGCGGTACAGCATGGGCGCGTCGGACTTTTCGGCCTACGGCAACTATATCAACAAAAACAGCGGCAAAGCCCTCGACACCCCCAACGCCAACGAGGACGCCAACCTGCAACAATAGGACTGGACCGGCGCCGACAACCAGCGCTGGTGGCTCTCGGACCAGGGCGCCGCACGCACCGCGCTGGCCACCACCAGCACTACCGCCCCCGAAACCCGCCTGCGCGTGTACCCCGTGCCCGTGGCCCAGGAGCTAGCCTTCGACTACGTGGCCGACGCGGCCGAAACCATCCAGGTGCAGCTGCTCGACGCCCTGGGCCGCCCGGCCCTGAGCGCGCCCGCCGTGGCCGCGCACGCGGGCACCACGCACATCAGCCTCGGTGCGGCGTCGGTAGCGCCGGGGGCCTACGTGCTGCGTGTGATTACCCGTAGTGGGGCGCTGACGCAGCGCGTGACGGTGGTGCGGTAAGAGCGCGCGAACCTCACCCCCCGGCCCCCTCTCCAAAAAAGAGGGGGAGCCGACCGCAGGCGAAGGTGTTTTGAAACAACAAGGGCTTTCAGCATCGCTGAAAGCCCTTGTTGTTTATTCGTAATAATTATCGTCAGGCTCCCCCTCTTTTTTGGAGAGGGGGCCGGGGGGTGAGGTTCACGCGCCCATTTTCCGCCCAAACAAAAAGTACACCGGCAGCCCCAGCGCCACCAGCCCCAGGCCGTAGCGCGAGTACTCGGCCGTGTCGGGCGCGATGAGCAGGATAACGCAGAAGGCCGAGGCCAGCGCCACGTAGATGCCCGGCAGCACCGGGTAGCCCCAGGCGCGGTAGGGGCGGTGGGCATCGGGCCGGGTGCGGCGCAGCACGAAAATGCCGATTATCGTGATGAGGTAGAACAGGATAACCGAAAACATGACGTAATTGAGCAGCTGGCCATAGCTGCCGCTGAGGCACAAAAGACTGGCCCATAGGCACTGCACCCACAGGGCGCGGCCGGGCACGCCAGCCCGGTTGAGGGTAGCCAGCGAGGGGAAAAACAGCCCGTCTTTGGCCATGGCGAAGTAGGCGCGCGCGCCGCTCAAAATGATGCCGTTATTAGCCCCGAAGGTGCTGAGCATGATAAGCACGGCCAGCACGTAGGCCCCAGCCTGGCCCATTACCGACTCAGCCACGGCGGTGGCTACGCGGTCGTCGGTGGCGTACTGGATGCCGCGGCCGGCCAGCGTGGTGGCCTCGGGCGAGCCCTTGAGGGGCAGCACCAGCAGGTACACCACGTTTATCAAAATATAAAGCGTGGTGACGATGGCCGTGCCCAGGGCCATGCTGCGTACCAGCGTGCGCTCGGGGTTCTGGATTTCCTCGCCCGCGAAGCCGATGTTGTTCCACGAGTCGGACGAGAACAGCGAGCCCGTCATGGCCATGCCGATGGCGATGACCAGGCTACCCGCCCCGAGGGGCAGCACGCCGCCCGCCGCGCCCGGCGCGGGCGAGCGCGTGGCCGTCCACAGGTCGTGGAAATTGGCCTGCACGGCTTCGGCATTCAGCCCCAGAAACAGGCCGAATAAGATGAGCAGCGCCAGCGCCACGAGCTTGGTCGAGCCCAGCACATTCTGGATGAGCTTGCCAGCCTTCACGCCCCGCGCATTCACCGCCGTGATGGCCACGATGAGAATAATGGCCAGCAGCTGCACCGAGCTGAACGGGAAAACGGTTGTGTGCCAGCCCGGAAGCGTGATGGAAAACAGCACATTGTTAACCGAAAACCACGGCCAGATAACACCCGTGAACTTGGCAAACGCCACGGCCACGGCCGCAATGACGCCGGTCTGAATCACGAGAAACAGCGTCCAGCCGTACAAAAACGCTACCAACCGGCCGAAGGCCTCGCGCAAATACACGTACTGCCCGCCCACCTTGGGAAACATGGCGGCCAACTCGCCGTAGCTGATGGCCCCGGCCATGGTGATGAGGCCCGTAAGCAGCCACACCACCAGCAGCCAGCCCGCCGAGCCCACCTGCCGGCTAATGTCGGCCGAAACCAGGAAGATGCCCGAGCCTATCATGGAGCCGGTCACGAGCATCACGGCATCGAAGAGGGTGAGGGCGCGCTTGAAGTGGCCGGGCGAGTTATTGTCGGGAGTGGGGGGGGCGGGTAGGGGAGAAGCCATAGCAGCAGGATGATTTTCACCAAAGAAAAGGCCTGTTGTATAATGCAACCGTCGGCCAGTAATTTGGTCTCCCTGACCTGCACGCCGCTTAGCACGCTTCTTCTTCTTTTCCTATGACTTACCAACTACGCCTTCCCTTGCTGGCCGTCGTGCTGTTTTGCCTGACCTCAATGGCGGGCTGCCCCAACAAGGAACCCGCTGGGCAGTTCACGGTAGTGCAGGGGCAGGTAGTGAACATCCGCACGGGCCGGCCGCTACCGGGCGTGCTCGTGCTGCTGGCAGCCGACAACCGGGGCACGAGCAGCTACAACCAGATAGAAGACAGCGTGCGAACGGATAAGCAAGGCAATTACGCGCTCAGCTTCACCAACAAGGCTACGTTTTACTACGCCGTCAGCTGCGAAGGCACGTTCAACTACCCGTTCTACCCGCCTTACCGGCTCGATTTTGCCGATACGACTTACCAGAAGCCACCTTTCACGGGCACGTTCACTACCAACCTGCGCACCATTGACCTGGCGCTGGGTAAAAAAAACCTGGTGAAGTTCCGGGCGTCGCCCAGGCGGGTATTTCGGGTGCGGGTTACTACCCGCGCTACTGGCTACAATCAGCTAGTGATTACGAATGACTTGCCGCCCCGGCCGGCCGATAATCAGCGTTTCACGGTCTTGCTTTACCAGGTGCCGCCGTTTTTTGCCAGCACCAGCCAGCAGTTTGCCCAAGTACCCGGCCCGCTGCCCGGCATTTCCTTCACCCGGCAGGCGGCCAGCGGTGCCCGGCAGGATACGCTCGTGCGGGTAGTACCCACTACTTCGGTCACGGCTGATACCGTAGAAGCCACGTTGCAGTTCGGCCGCTAGGCTGCGCCGCAGCCCTGCGGCCCTACTTTTGCCCCATGTCCCGCAAGCTTCTAGGTTTCCTGCCGTTGCTGCTGGCCCTGCTGGCGGCTTCCGTGCCTGGCCGCCCGGCTAGGTGCTCGCCTATGCGCCGCCTCGCCGCCGGGCACCCGGCCGCACCGCCCGATAGCGGGCGCTATACTACCGTGCGGGGCACCGTGCGGTTTGCCCAATCGGGCCGGCCGCTGGCGGGCGTGTTGCTGATTATTAATTCCTGCTCGTTCGGGTACTTCGGCGCCTGGGATTTTCGCTTCACCGGCGATTCGACGCGCACCGATGCGCAGGGCCGCTATGCGCTGCGTTTCAAAGTAGAAGAAGACCGGAGCCGGGGATACGCGATTCTGTTTGACCCGGCGATGGGTCGGCGCGGCAACGGAGCGAGCCGATATGTCTTTCACGATGCTGGCAGCCTTGCTTCGTCACAAGACCGGCCCGACCGGCGGCTGCTGGATTCAAACGAAGCCAATACAATAGATTTCAGGCCCGATTTTGCGCCCAGCTACAGCCCGCCCATCGACCTGCATTTGCCGAAGGTGGGCCACTAGCTGACTGCCCGCCCTACTTTTGCCCCATGTCCCGCAAGCTTCTGGCCCTGCTGGTGGCGGCGCTGCTCTTGCTTTCGCTGGCCACCTACGTGTATTACCGCCGCACGCTGGCCGCCGTGCCCGTCGATGCCTACGCCCTGGTGCCCGACGATGCCGTGCTGGTGCTGGCCACCCGCGACCACCCCGCCCTGGTGCGCCACTTGCAGGAGGCCGGCGTGTGGGACAACGTGAGCGGCGTGCGCTACTTCCAGCAGGTGGCCGGGCAGCTGGCCCTGGCCGACAGCCTCGAAGCGGGCGGCAGCAACCTGAGCGCCGCCGCCCGGCAGCGGCGCGGCCTGCTGGCCCTGCTGGGCCGCAAGCTGGTGCTGACCTCGCTGCACATCACGGGGCCGGGGCAGGTCGATGTGCTGTACCAGCTACCGCTGAACACCGTGCGCGAGTACCGCCAGAGCCGCAGCGTGCTCGACGCCCTGGGCCGCGACCCGCGCTACACCCTGAGCACCCGCGACTACGAAGGCTACGAGCTACAGGAGCTGACCCAGCGCGAGGGCGGCCGCCTCACGGTGCTCAACTACCGCAACCACTTGCTCATCAGCACCCACGCGCCGCTGGTGGAGGCCGTGGTGCAGCGCCTGCGCCTGCCGCCTGACGCGCCCACCGTGCGGACGGGCTTCGGGCAGACGGATTTGCTGCGCCTGCGCGACCTCGACGCCACGGTGCTCGTCAATTTTCGCCGCTTGCCCGCGCTGCTCGATGTGCTGTTCCGGCCCGGCACCCACGCCCAGCTCGACCAGGCGGCCGGGTTGGTGCGCGAGGGGCTGCTGGGCCTCAAAATCGCCCCCGGTCAGCTCACCCTCACCGGCTTTGCCAACCCCGAAACGGCCGCCAGCTCGTGGCACCAGCACCTACGCGGCCAGCCCGCCCAGCCCCTGCGCCCCCTGGCCGACGTGCTGAGCCTCCGCACCGCCCTGGTGCTGGCGGTGGCCGGGCCGCTGGCCGCACCCGCCGCCGCTAGCGTAGCTGCCGACTCGGCCAGCCAGTTGGGCCCGGCGCTCGACAGCCTGCGCACGGCGCTGGCCCCCGGCGCGGCGCTGGTGTACCTGGCCGCCCCGCGCCCCGGCGTGGCCCCGGCCCGGCTGGTGCTGGCGCGCTGCCCCCGGACAGCGCGGGCTGCCCTTTGGCTGGCGCGGCTGCGCCGGATGCAGGGCGTGGCCCCGTCGTTTGTGCGGGTAGGGGCGTTTAATGTGTACGGGGCGGGCTTCGCGGCCGAAGAATTAGCCCCGGCGCTGCTGCCCGCGCTGCCGGCCGGCGCAAGCGCCGCGCCGCTGTCGGCCGTGCTGGTGCGCGACTACCTGGTTTTAGGCGAAGCAGCCGATTTGCAAGCCTACCTCACCGACCTCACCGCCGGCCAAACCTGGAGCAGCTCAGCCGCGCAGGTGGCCTTGCTTCAGCAAACGCTGCCCCAAAGCCGTCTCACGGTGCTGGCCGATACCCGCCAGGGCTGGAACGCCCTACTCGGCTACCTGGCCGAAGACCGCCGCGCCGGCCTGCTCCGCAACGAAAGCCTGCTCCAGTATTTCCCCCAGATAACCTGGCAGCTCGCGCCCCCCGAAAACCCCGCCGACGAGGCCGCCCCCGGCAGCCAGTACTACGCCCAGCTGCTGCTGCGCCGCCCCGGCCAGGCCGCTGCGGCTGCTACCGCCGAGGGCAGCGGCAGCCTGCGCTTCCGCACGGCCCTGGTGGGGCAGCCACTGCTGCTGCCCGCCCGCCCCGACGACCCCGCGCCTGCCGTGGTGGCCGACTCGCTGGGCGTGCTGCGCCTGCTGAGCAGCCGCGACAACGCGGCCCTCTGGACCGATACCCTCCCCGGCCCCGTGGTAGCGGGCAGCGCGCCGCGCCTGGTGCGGGGCCGCCTGCTGCTGGCCACCGCCCACCGCCTGCACTGGCTCGGCCTCGCCGATGGCCGCCAGGCCCCGCGCTTCCCGCTCAATCTGCCCGACACGGCTACCATCGCGGCGGTGGCCACTGCGCCCGCGCCGCGCCCGGTGCCGCACCTGCTGGTGGCCAGCGCCAGCGGCGAGCTGCGCCTGCTCGATGCCAACGGCCGCCAGTATCCCGGCTGGCCCCGCCGCCTCGAAGCCCCGCTGGCCGGCCCGCCGCTGCTCCTCACCGTCAATGGCCGCGACGTAATAGTAGCCGCGCTGCAAAACGGCTACGTCTACGCCTTCACCCAAAGCGGCGAGCGCTACCCCGGCTTCCCCGTCAGCGCCGGGGCGCGGCTGAACGGGCCGCTCGTGGCGCAGCCCGCCGCCACGCTGGCCCGCAGCACGGTGCGCCTGATAAACCAGCACGGCGAGCTGCTGACCCTCACGCTCAGCGGCGACATCACCAACCGCCGCCGGGTGGCTACCTGGAGCCGCACCGCCACCTTCAGCCTGGTGCCCGAGGCCGAGGGCCGGGCGGGCTCGTTCGTAGTTCTGCGCGAAGATGGCGGCCGGGTCGATATATTCGGGGCCAGCACTACGGGCGGCGCGCCGCTCCTGAGCCGGCAATTGCTTACCAGCGGCTTCAAGCCGGTGCAGTGGTTCGACTTTGGGGGCGGCCGCCAGGTGCTGGCCCTCACCGAGCCCGGCCCGGCCCAGGTGATGCTGTTCGACGGGCAGGGCCGGCCGCTGGGTGGCACCGCCGCCGCGCCGGCCGCCCCCTGGCCCAGCACCGGCACCGGCGTGGCGTTGCGCCTCGATGCCGCCCGCCGCCGCTACCTGCTGCTACGCATATTGGGCCACGAGCTGCGCCGCGACGAGCTGGCTGTGCCGTAAGGGCAGTCGCCTGTGGGGCAAGCAACGAATGCAACCCTTGAGCCGTGCGCTGGCTCCTCCTGCTACACACGTTGTACCTCAATCGCTTCTTTCCTGCTCTTATGGCCAAAAACCTGACCTACGCCGCTCTCATAGCCCTGCTCTACTTAGCCAGTAGCTGTAAAAAAGATGAACCCGAAATTTACAAGCTAACGCAATCCTGCGCGCCCACTGCCAAGACAGTAAAAACAATTACCAACGCCACGGGCTTCGTGCGCTTAGACGCGGCTACCCAGCAGTGCGTGGTTTCTGTACACGTACCCGGCACCGTTGATGTAGTAGACCTTGGAGTTGTGTGTGGCTCCCTTCCCGATGCCATTCAGAAAGACGGTGCAAAGGTGACAGTAAGCGGCACCTT
The DNA here is from genome assembly GCF_035709525.1 of Hymenobacter sp. Lineage (GTDB taxonomy): Bacteria > Bacteroidota > Bacteroidia > Cytophagales > Hymenobacteraceae > Hymenobacter. The sequence continues at coordinate 32,620 of NZ_DASTEP010000067.1, forward strand.
TAAAGAATACGGGCAGCCCGCGCCTCAGCCGTTGCCGGCTGGCTACACCTATTACTACCTCGAAGTATCAAGTATCCAGCTTCAATAAGCTAGCCCTGCGATAGTAGCGGACTGCGGGCGCTACTCCGGCTTAAGCAACGGCCGGGACGCTACCCGCTCGCGTAGCATCTCATCTGGCCAGTTTTCCAGCGTGAGTAGCGCGGCGTAGGGGGCGCCGGGCAGGCCGAGCAGTTGGGCAAAGGCGGGCTCGGTTTTGAAACCCTGCCGCTTGAGGGCGCGCACCGCCGTGCGCCAGGCTTCGCCCCCGGCCGCCAGCACGGCGCGCTCTACCAGTAGGTGCCGCCAGCCGTGCTGCTGCGCGATGGGCAGCGCCTGCCCGAAAACCTCTATTTCCTCCGTGTCGTAGCGAAAGCCGCAAACCGTGGTGGCGTGCCCGCCAATGCGGCGCTGCGCCAGCCGGAACCCCGGCCGCGCCTCAAAATGCGCCCGCAGCAGCGCCGCAAAGCGGGCCTGGGCAGCCTCGGGCACCTCGCACAGCACGTCGAGGTCGCTACCGGCAATGTCGATGCCCAGCGGTACGGTGCCCGCCAGCACCGGGTCAAACTCCCTCAATAAAGGCCAAAGGCCGCTGGCTTCCAGTGTGGCATAGGCCCGCCGCTGCCGGGGGCTGCCGGTGCGCAGGTAGTGCAGGCTTCTCCAGTCTTCGGTCATGAGAGAATAAGCTGATGGCCAGTAAGCCGGGCGCTGCTTTCGCATTAAAAGCTTGTTTTCCAAGCTAAGCAAAACGTGAGAATGGGTCATGCTTATCTGGCGTCCACGCAGTGAAGCATCTCTGTCGCTTCGTTGAACGGCTTAGCAGAGAATGCGGCAGAGATGCTTCACTGTGTTCAGCATGACACTCGTTTACAAGGTTTTGAATTCAGGGGTAAGACTTAACTCCTCTACCGTGCCCACGCCCGCATTTAGCCGCAGTGCCCGCGTGAGGCTGACCGGTAGCTCGCGGGCGTAGTGGCTGACGTACACCACGGCCACGCTGGTGGCCTGGCACAGCGCATCGAGCACGGCCCGGAAGTGCGCCAATTGCCCGGCATCGAGGCCCTGGCCGGGCTCGTCGAGCAGCAGCAGGGGCGGGCTTTTGACCAACGCCCGCGCTACCAGCACCAGGCGCTGCTGGCTGGCGGGCAGCTGGCGCAGGGGCTGGTCGGCGCGGCCTTCGAGGTGCAGCACGCGCAGCCAGCGGGTGGCCAGCGCGCGCTGGGCGGGCGTGGTGGCCGCCCGCACCAGCTTGTCGGTGAAGCCGGTTTCGACCACCTGCCGGCCCGTCAGCTGGCCGGGGAAGTAGTGCAACAGCTCGGGCGACACGTAGCCGAGGTGCCGCTTGATGTCCCAGATGCTTTCGCCGGTGCCGCGCCGCCGGCCAAACAGCGTGATGTCCTTGCCATACGCCTGCGGGTTATCGCCGTTGAGCAAGCTAAGCAACGTGCTTTTGCCCGCGCCGTTGGGGCCGGTGAGGGCCCAGCGCTCGCCGGGGCGCACCGTCCAGCTCAGGTTGTCGAGCACCACTTTGTCGCCGTAGCGCACGGTAACGTTGCGCAGCTCGATGAGCGGGTCGGCGCTACCCGGCGCATCGGGGCCGGCCGTGCTGGCGAGGGCGCGCAGCTCGTCGGCATCGAGCGGGGCGGGCAAACTTTCCCCAGCCAGCTGCGCGGGCTGAAAATTGGCCCTGGGTAGCGTTTGCACGATGCGCTGGCCGGCCAGCACCGCCACGTGGGTGATGATTGTGGGTATTTCCTCCGCGGCCGTAGCCAGCACGAGGGTGATGCCCGAGGCCGCTACGTCGGCCAGAAATTCATCGAACCAGGCGCGGGTAGCCACGTCGAGGCCGGTGAGGGGCGCGTCGAGCAGCAGCAGCCGGGGCTGGCGCAGCAGGGCGGCGGCCAGGCGCAGGCGCTGGGTTTCGCCGTTGGAAAGCTTGATGAGGCGTTCCTCCTGCAAATGACTGAGGCGCAGGGTTTCGACTGCCCGCGCGTAGGGCCAGGCCACGGTACCGGCCGGGGCCGGAATGGCGGTTAGGTACTCGCGCACGGTGGGCATCTCCTCGGCAGCAGCAGCATTGTAGCGCTGCTGGTAGTAGAGCTGGCCGAGGTGGTTGCTAGCCCGAAACGCGGCCTGCGGCCCCACCAGCGCCACGCGCTTGCGCCACGAGAAAAACGGGTCGGGCGGGCCGGGGGGCGCGGCGGCCAGCAGCGGGTAGCTGGCCGCGCCCGTGAGTACGTAGCGCCCGGCCAGGGTGGCGAGCAGCGTGCTCTTGCCCGCGCCGCTCGGCCCTACCAGCGCCCAGTGCTGCCCCGCCTCAATGCGTAAGCTGAGGTCACTAAACAAAACCTGACCCAGGTAGCGCACGGTGCAGTGCTCGAAGGCGAGGAGGGGAAGAGTCATGCGAAAAAGAGAAGAAGTGTAAGAAATGCACTCGCAAAGACAGTACTTGTCCGGTAAACCTTGGCAGAAGCATTTGCAAGTACAAGTTGCGGGGTAGCCGCGAAGCGGCGGTATGTTGGTAGTCGAGGTGATTTTTAGCAGTCTGAAGCCGCAAAGCGGCGGCATTTCGTTGTAGGTGCCGCCGCTTTGCGGCTCCAGGTAGCCGATTGGCTGCGGTAGCTACCAACATGCCGCCGCTTCGCGGCTACCGCGCAACTTGAATTTGCTTAAGAAAGCGGGCAGTAGGTTTGCCCTGTCCAAGATTTCTATTATGACAAACGTACTACCCGCCGCCTCACCCATGCCCCCGCGCACCGGCCTCGTGGTCGGCAAGTTCTGGCCGCCGCACCGGGGCCACCAGCTGCTGCTCGAAACCGCCGCCGCCCAGGTAGCCGAGCTGCTGGTGCTCGTGTATGCCAACCCCGACGACCCGCGCCACGCCGCGCCCGCCCGCGCCGAGTGGCTGCGCGAGCTCTACCGGGGCGACGACTTCGCGCAAGGCCCGCGCATCGGCACCACGCCGCTGCGCATCGTGGGCCTGCCCACCGCCGCCGCGCCCCCCGATGCCGCCGACGACCACACGCACCGCGAGTTTGTGCGCCAGTACCTGGCCGACCTGGGCCAGCGTATCGACGTAGTATTCAGCAGCGAAGCCTACGGCCCCGGCTTTGCCGAGTACCTGGGCGCTACCCACGTAGCCGTGGACAACCAGCGCCGGCAGGTGCCCACCAGCGGCACCCACCTGCGCGCCGCCCTGGCCGCCGAGGCCGAAAGCTTCGCCGAGTCGGCGCTGCACATTCACCCTTATGTGGCCGCGCAATACGGCGTGGTGCCCGCCGCCCCCGTGCCCCGCCTCGTGCTGCTGGGGGCCGAAAGCAGCGGCAAAACCACCCTGTCCATTGCTCTGGCCGAGGCCCTGGGCACCGCCTGGGTGCCCGAATACGGCCGCACCCTGCACGAGCAAAAAAACGGCCAGCTGGTCTACGAGGACTTGCTTTACATCGGCCGCCGCCAGCTAGAGCTAGAGGACGAGGCCGCCACCCAGGCCCACGGCTGGCTCGTCTGCGATACCAACGCGGCCACCACGGCGCTGTATTCCTACTACTATTTTCACCGCTGCGACCCCGCCTTGCAGCGCCTCGCCCAAGTGTGCCGCCAGCGCTACGCCCACACCTTCGTGTGCCTGCCCACTACGCCCTTCGAAGACGACGGCTGGCGCGGCCCCGAGGCCCTGCGCCAGTTTCAGCACGGCGCCATCCTGATGCAGTTGGAGCTGCTGGGGATTACGTACACGCTGCTCGATGGCTCGGTGGCCGAGCGCGTGGCGCAGGTGCGGGCGGTGCTGGGATAGAATCTGAGGTTAATATATAGTATTAGTCTTACTAATTGTAATTCACTCTGATGTCGTACTCAAGGCTTACCTGGTCGATAGAACCTAAAGTTGTAGGAGTCAAGGATGGTGTTGGGCCATGTTATTTAGATAAGGAATTTTACGAACGCAACCCGTGGTATACACAAATTTTTCTTCCTGTAATTCCTGCTGAAGATTGGTGGAAGCCCCGAGCTAATATGCCCGATTATGGACAAGCTCTTTTACAGATACCTATGGAAAAGGAGGCTTGCCATACAGATTTTATCGATTTTGGTGGTTTTCAACACGGGTATATAATAAATAATCGATTGCGTGAATTGCTTGAAGGTGCTCATTTGCCTAGGCATCGTTATCTGCCAGCTAGTTTTGTACAAGGAGATAATGAAATTACTGGGTATTGGTGGTTATGTTATGATTTAGAAACCGGGAAAGACCGTGTGGATTTCGCAAAAAGCGAGTTTGCCCCGAGTAGGTTCTCAAGTGGAAAGCATTTCTCGATTTCCAGTTATTCTGATTATATGCAGATAATTGAAGGGACCGGGGAGGCGGTACAGGCGACCAAGCTGTGTTTCAATTCCAGCTTCGACCAAGAGTTGGATATTTGGGGAACTCAGTTTTTGTCTGGAGTGAAAGGATACATATCAGATAAGCTACTCCGAAATTTTGAACGCCATAATATTACTGGATATGCAACTCGAAGACTTCAATGCTCTCTGCTATTTACTTGATTTTTTGCAATAACTAAAAAGGGAGAAGTAGCACGCTGCTACTTCTCCCTTTTTAGTTATTGACAGCTTTGGAAATCTCTAAAACGCCGCCAACCCCGCCACGTAATCCTTAGTGCCATCAATGACCCAGGCATCTAGCTGCGCGGGGTCTTTCATTTGCTGGCCGCGTTGGCGGGGCACCACGAGGTAGCCGCAGGGCACGTCGGGCAGGGCCGACATATCGCTCCAGAGCTTCTCGATTTGGGCGACGGGGTAGATGTCTTCTTGGCCGTGGCCCCAGCGGTACTTCACCTCCTTGATGGTGACGTAGGTGGGGATGCGCTGGGCCACGCTGCGCACGGCGCGGGCTAGGCGCGCCTCGTCGGCGGCTTGCAACTCGGCGCGGGTGAGGCCGAAGAGGGCCAGCAGCGGGTCCACCTGTATCCAGGTGGTCATGGTGTTGTAGTAGCTTAGGCCGAGCTCGTCTTCCTCGCGGGGCTGGGCGAGGCCTTCGAGCAGGCGCAGCTGGCCGTTTACGCGGGCCAGTCCGCCGCCGCGGTCCTCGATGCGGCGGGCTACTACTTCGAAGGTTAGTACGTTGCGCGAGGCTAGGTGGTAGCCTAGGGCGGCCGCGTCTAGGTCGGCGCCGAGGGTGTCGATGTTGTGCAGCATCAGGGTTTCGACCTGCGGCTGCTCGCGCAGCAGGCGGGCCAGGGTGCCGTTGCGCAGCAGGTTCGAGACTTCGTACCAGTGGCCAAGCGGCGAGAAGCGCTGCCCGGCTATGTTGTCCACGTAGTCGGTGCCCTCGCCCTTGGCTTTGGCCCAGACTATCATGGTGTTACGCACGGCGTCGCGCACTTTCTGCTTGTTCACGTCGAGCGTTTCCTGGGGCATTTCCTCCCACAAAAAGCGCAGGTCGCGGGCCATCGGCACGAAGCGCTGGCCGATGGAGCGGCCCTCCGAGAGGTACACCGGCCCGTGGTAGCCGAAGTTGCCGGTCTTGGCCAAATGCGCTTGAATGGGGGCGTGGGTGAGGTAGCTCGTGGCCACGAGGTGCGGAATCACGGCCTGGTAGCGCTCGGCCGTGCGGCGGGTTTTGGCCAGGTGGATTTCGAGGAAGCTGCGCATTTTGCCCTCGATTTCCACGAAGGGGTTCAGGGCCTTGATGACGCCCGCGCCCTTGGTCCAGCGGCTACCGATTCCGGCCGCGAGGCTCAGCACGCCCACCTTGCCGGCCCGGATGGCGGCCTCGCCGGCCGCGGCGTGCGCGCCTAGGTTGGTGAGCGGGGCGGCGTCACCGGGCTGCACGTCGGCGATGGTGGTTTCGAGCGGCAACTGGTTGCGCGAGAGGCCGATGCGGCCCTTCTGCAAGTCGGCCCGAATGTCTTCGTGCTGAATATAATCGAAGCCGTTTTCCTGCTTGATGCGCTCCGATTTGTCGTTTTCGGCGCTGCGGTTGCCCTGCGCGCCGGGGTCCGACACCTGAAACAAGTTGCTGACGATGGTGCGCAGCAGGGGGTAGGCCAGGTTATTTTGCTCGCAGTGAGCGGTGAAGAAATCAATTTCCGCCCGCCGAATGTAGGAGATACTAGCTGGGTCTTGCTTCACGAGTTGCGAGACGTGGATGGCGTAGTACTGCTCGGGCATCAGCGCCTCGGCACCCTCGTGCAACGTGCTCCAGCTGCCCTTGTAGTTGATGTCCCAGTTGTACACCACCGGCTCCATGGCGAAGGGCAGCGCGGCCGACAGCTCCTGCTTGGTCGAGCGCAGTAGCTCCAGCACCCGCAGCTTGTAGTCCTCGTAGCGGGCGGGGTTCACAAACATGCCCATGCCGCCGCCCGACATGCCGCCCAGCATCAGGAAGCCGTAGTAATCGGCCCCGAACTGCTGCTTGGCGCGGGCAATAATCTCTTCCGTAAAGTAAGTCGAGGCCCAGGGGATAATCGTCTTAATCGGGTACTCCCAGTTGCGAGCCGTGTTGGCGGCCAGCTTGGGTACGTCGCCCTCTTTCAAGGCACCCAAGATGTTGTCAAACACCTGGTTGGTGAACTGCCGGGCGGCCCATTCCTTCTCACCGCGCAGCAGGTATTTCTCGCTCACCATCTCCAGAATCGGCCCCACGTTGGAGGCCATGCCGCCGTGCAGCAGCACCAAGGAGTTGCGGATGCGCTCGCCCATTTCGGGGTGAATATCTTCTCCTGCCAGCACGCGGTGGCGGGGCAGCAGCGTGCCCCGGCTGATGCCAAACTCGGGGTCGCCGGCCTGGGCAAACGTGCCCTGAATGGCCTTGATGCCCGGCCACACGCCGCCCGAATCCTGCCAGCCGCCCCCCGAGCCACCAATCCACTCGCCCAGAATGGCCCGCGAGGCTACCAGCCGGCGCTCGTCTTCGTCGAGGCCGCCGGTGAGGTTTTTGGTTTGGCCGGTGGCGCGCATCAGCAGGCTGATAATGCACCCTAGGAGGTTGGTCGACACCGCGAAGCGCGAGCCCTTCGGAATGTCATTTACCTTGGTAACCAGCTCGATGCCCATGCCCGGTGCTACGATGCGCGCCAGCAGCTGGGGTAGGGATTGGGCCGTGCCCTCGAAGGAAGGCGGGATGAGGCCCGAGGCAATAACGCCCGCCTTTACCAAGCTCAGGTAGTCGTTGCCGAAGTTGAACAAGTCAGCCAAATCGGTTACGTCCTTGGTCGTGTTCAGGTCGATGCTAGTGAGGCGCAGCACCGGTTCGGCAATCACGCGCACGAAGGCGTGCAGCGGCGGCCGAATGTCCTTGTCGCGCCCAAATACGCCGAGGTCAATGGATAAATTGACGACCCGCGCGCCCTCGGGGTAGTCCATGCCCAGGAAAAAAATATCCGACCAGCCGCTGTGCGTCAGGTCCATCCGCACGGCCGTGTGCTCGTGCAGCACCGGGTAGAAGAGCGAGCCTTCGGGCCGTTGCAGCAGCGCCCTGTGGATGCGGATGGGGTGCTCGTCCTGGTGCCCCACGCGGAACATCCACTGGTTGCCCTTGGTCGAGCGCACGCTTTTGCGCACCTGGTTGGCCAGGGTCTGGAAGGAAAGCTGGTGGTAGCTATCGGCCAGCGCGCTGAACAGCATGGCGTTCGGCCCGTGCGCGTCCAGCTCAGCCAGAAACGTGCTGATGGCCTGCTCGAAGCGCCGCGCCAGCAAGTCCTCGAAGCCCGCGTAGGGAATCTTGCCCACGGCCGGCGTAGCCGGCGCTTCCTGCAAGAAAAACCGGTAGCCGGCGTACAGGAACAGGATGGCCCGCACCTTGTCGTAGAGGCTGGGCGTAGCCTTGCGGAAGTCGTCGAGCTCGCGCAGGCTTTTTAGCAGGTCTCTGGCCGATAGGGCCTTGGCTAGCTCGTAAAACGACCGGTCCCGCTTGGCGGGGTCGGTCGCGGTTATCGTCTCAATGAGGATATTCATGGAAATGTACTGAGACAGGAGACGTTAGACATGAGACATGAGAACTCAGCAAAGTAGAGCAGTTCTCATCTCTCATGTCTAACGTCTCCTGTCTAACATCTATAAAATTTACCGGCCGTTGGCTTCGGCGAGGAGTTCGACCATGGTGCTGAGCGTTTCGGTGCGGGCGTCGCCGGCCAGGCCTAGGGCCAGCTGGGCGCGCAGCAGGCCGTGGGGGCGGCTAAGGTCGTAGCGGGTACCCTGCACTTCGAGGGCCAGGTACTTCTCGGTTTCGGCCAGCTCTTGCAGGGCGGGCGTCAGCAGCAGGTTACCATTGCTAGTGGCCTGGTGGCGCTCCAGGATGCCAAAAAGGCTGGGCGTGAGCACGTGCATCCCGAAAAAGCACAGGTAGTAGCCGGCGCGCAGGCCAGGCGTGGCTAGCTCCAACTCGGCGGTGCTGAGCGAGGGCTTTTCGATGATTTTCTCAATCTCGTACACGCCCGCCTGCCCGGCCACGAGCGCGCCGGTGAGGGTGCCATAGCGCCCAAGTTGGTGCTCTATGGTGGGGTTCACGGCCGATACGGAACATTCCTCCCGCGTGGCCAGCGCCAGCAGTTGGGCCGCGCAACGCTGCCCGGCCTGGGCCGATACGTAGAGGTAGTCGCCGAGCAAAAGCAAGAACGGCTCGTCCTGCACAAAGGCGCGGGCGCAAGCCACGGCGTGGCCGTAGCCTAGCGGCTCGGCCTGCTCGGCAAAATGCAGGCGGCTCAGCAGGAAGTCGATTTTCTCAGCCTGCTGCATGGCCCAGTCGCTGCCCTGATACGAGCGCCCCAGGTTGTCGCGCAAGGAGGCAAAGGCGGCCAGGTAGCGCTCGCCGTCGCCGGGGGCGCAAACCACGCAGATTTCCTCAATGCCGCTGCTAAACGCTTCTTCAGCAATTATTTGGATGGTAGGCTTGTGCAGGCCGTCGAGGTCCACGACGGGCAGCATGGCTTTCTGGATGGTATCGGCTACGGGGTAGAGCCGCTCGCCGCGGGCGGCCGCCGTAATGACGGCTTTTCTGACTTTCATATCGGGCTTCGATGGGGAAGGGGCCGCAAGTTACGCTAGGTGTTGAGGTGGTGCGTAAGGCGCACAGTACCAAAAGCCGCCGCTTTGGTAGCAAGCGGCTAGTGAGCCGTAAGTAGCAATCGTTGCCGATAGTTTTGCCGGGTGTGGCGGGATAGAATTAAAATAACTGGCGGCCGTAACGAATGAATGCCCGGCCGGTAGGTTATTTGTCGGCCCGCGCCTGCTGGTGGTGGCGAGGCTTTCGGCGACGTTATGCGAGTATATTTATTCAGAATTTTGCTGGTCGTACTTTTGCTGGGAGGCGTGTGCTTTTCGGGCGCGGCGCAGGCCCCGGCCGAGCCGGCGTTTTCGCTGGCGTGCCAGCCGGGCGCGCGGGTGGGGCGCGACAAGCAGCAGGTTTGCGAAATCCGCGACCTGACCATGCCCGCGCCCGTGGGCCAGGCGCTGCTCATTGAGGGCGGCAATGGGGGCACTACCATCCACGGCTGGGCCGGGCCCGATATTCGCATCAAAGCCCTGGTACAATGCGGCGGCCGCACCCAGGAGGAAGCCCAGGCGCGCGTGCAGGCCATCAGTATTGTAGCGGCGGGTAATGTGCTGCGCGCCATTCTGCCCGAGGGCAGCCTCGAGCGCATGGTGCGCTACGAACTATTCGTGCCCCGCCAAACGGCGCTTGTCGTCACGTCGGGCAATGGTAGCATTCGTATCGATAACGTGCAGGCTAACATCGAGTTTCATAACCAAAACGGCGACGTGACGCTGCGCGACCTGGGCGGCCGGGTGGCGGGCGAAACCGTGAACGGCAGCCTCAGCCTGGCGCTCGGCGGCAGCGCGTGGGTAGGCGAGGGGCTCGACGTGCGTACCACCAACGGCGGCGTGCGGTGGCAGGTGCCGGCCGGCTACTCGGCCCGACTGTTGCTGAGCACTCAGGCCGGTAGCCTGCCCAAAGGCTGGCTCGCCGTGCCGGTGGGCCGGCGCAAGGAGGCCAGCGGTAGCCTCGGCCAGGGCGGTGGCCCGCTGCTGAAAGCTGCTACCGTCAACGGCAGCATCAGCCTGATGCAAAACGGAGAAACCCCCGCTCCCAACCCCGGCAGCACGTCGTCCCTAAACGTTCAGCACCTGAAGAGTGCGCTGGAGCAAGCCGGCAAGCGGCCCGACAACCCGCCCGCCCCGCCCGATACGCTGCTGGCGCAGGCCCGCCGCTTGGCCTACGTGCCTGGCCAAGCAGTGGCCCTGAGCCAACTGGCCGCCGCCCGGCTGCCGCAGGCGCCCGGCCCGGCCGCCGCGCTGGTGCAAGACGCCGCGCAGCTGGCCGCCTCCCTGCGCGATGCCGCCGAAGCGGGCTGGGCGCTGGGGCAAGTCGGCCAGCTGCAAGCCCGGCTGGCCAGGCAGTCGGCCGGGCTGAGCGACTTCTACGCCCCGCTGCTGCAGGCGCTGAGCACCGCCCTGGGTGCTGCCCGGCCCCAAAACCAGCCTGCCAAAGAGCCCGAGGCCAGCGCCCCCACCGAGCGGCGGGCGCTGCGCAGCCTGGCGGCTTTGCCGCCGCCCGCCTTGCCCGGCGCACCGACGAGCGTATATGGCCTGCCGCGCATTACGCTGGCCGACAAGTGGCTCGATACCCTGCTCACCGACCGCCGCAGCTCGCCGCAGGTGGTGCGCCAGCTGGCTGCCCGCCGCCAGCTGCGCGACAAAACCCAGGCCTTGAGCGCGGCCTTTGCCCAGCAGGGCGACTACGCGCGGGCCTACCAGTACAACCTGCAATACAACGCCTATAAGGACAGCCTCACCGCCGAGGCCACCACCCGCCGCCTGGCCGCGCTCGAATACCGCCAGAATCTATCAAAGAAAGAAGCACGCATTCAATACCTTACTAAAGAGCAGCAGATACGCCAGCAGGCCGCCCGGCGGCAAAAGCTGCTGGTAATAATTCTGAACGCGGTGGTGGGTATGCTGGCGATGGGGGCGTTTTTGCTGTACCGCAGCAGCCGCGCCCAGCGCCGGGCCAATGCCGCGCTCGAAGAGCAGAAAAATGCCCTGCAGGCGACCCTGGCCGACCTGAAAACCGCGCAGAGCCAACTTATTCAATCCGAAAAAATGGCCAGCCTGGGCGAGCTCACGGCTGGCATCGCGCACGAAATCCAGAACCCGCTCAACTTTGTCAACAACTTCTCCGAAGTAAGTACCGAACTGCTCGATGAGCTGCTGGAGCAGCGCCGCCAGCCCACCCCCGACCTGGCCCTGGAAGACGAACTGCTGGCCGACGTGCACCAGAACCTGTTGCGCATCAACCAGCACGGCCGCCGGGCCTCGGCCATCGTGAAGGGGATGCTGGAGCACGCTCGCACCAGCACCGGCCAGAAAGCGCCCACCGACGTCAACGCCCTGCTCGAAGAATACGGCAAGCTCGCCTACCACAGCGCCCGCGCCAAAGACAAAGCCTTCGAAGCTAAGCTGCTGCTGCACCTCGACCCCGGCCTCGGCCCGGTGCCCGCCGTGCCGCAAGACCTCAGCCGCGTGCTGCTCAACGTATTTACCAACGCCTTCTACGCCGTGCAGCAGAAGGCGCGCATCGCTGGCCCCGCCTACCACCCCGAGGTGCAGGTGCGCACCCAGCGCGAGGTGGGCCAGGTCAAAATCCAGATTCGCGACAACGGCCCCGGCATCCCGGAGGCCATTCGGCAGAAGGTGTTGCAGCCCTTTTTCACTACCAAGCCCACCGGCGAAGGCACCGGTCTGGGGTTGTCGCTCAGCCACGACATTATCACGAAGGGCCACGGCGGCACGTTTGCGCTGGACAGTGAGGAAGGGGAGTTTACCGAGTTGACGTTGACGTTACCTGTAGCGGGATAGAAATTTAGTATGAATACTATTACGATAAATCGGTGTTTTTTGAAACAACTAGTAGTCTGTTCTCTAGGCTGCCTAGCTTATTCTTGCCAGGGCAGTGGTAATAAGCATGCAGATAATCAAGCAGCGGCAACTATTCTGACAGCAACATCAGAAAAATCATTAACCGATTCCTTGTATAAATACATGCATTTGAGTGAGTTTGTTAGTCGAGGTGATAGCGCCCGATACGTATTATATGGAGAGAATTTGGGTACTGATAAAATAGGAGTTGTGGCAATTACTGATTCTGTCTTATTATTTTTTCAATCGATTCATTCAACTACGCAATTAACTGGTAGATTTACTTTTGCTGATTATGCTTCTGATTTTAAGAAGGATGATTTGAATGGGGATAATAAAGACGATTTTATAGTCTATGGAAACGCTAATATGCATGGGCAAAAACTGCCCTATGTATTCATAAGTGATAGTGCAGGAGTTATGCATTATCGACCAAATTTATCTTTGCATAATATAAGCTATGATTGGAATAAAAAAGAATTGCATTCATTCTATTTTGGTGGGGCGTTTAGCGTTCATTCTAAGAGGATATACCACTGGCGTGGAGATTCAATAGAACAAACGGCAGGGCTGGAGTATAATATGGGAAATGGCGAAATAGAGGTATATAGAATGCGTAACGGTAAGCGATTCCAACGTAAGCTCTATCATAATCACAATGAAGCAGTGTTCGATACAGCACTTTTCAAGATAGACGACTATTAAAGCACCTCATCCCGCAAACTCCACCACAAACGCTGTGCCCTTGCCCAGCTCCGACTCGGCCCGTAGCACGGCCTTGTGAAACTGCGCGATGGTTTGCGCGATGGGCAAGCCCAGGCCGTAGCCCTCGGGCGACTTGGGGCCGGTGGCGTGGAAGCGCCGGAAGCGGTCAAAGAGCAGCGGCACGTCGTCGGGGGCAATGCCGGGGCCGTCGTCTTCCACGCGCAGCTGGTAGCCGCCCTCGGGGCGCGGGCGGCCCAGCACGCGCACCTGGCCGCCCTCGTGGTTGTATTTGAGGGCGTTGGAGAGTAGGTTGCGCAGCAGCGTGTGCAGTAGCGTGGCATTGGCCTGGGGCACCACGTAGTCGGGGCTGAGGTCGACGTGCAGCGTTATTTCGCGTTGCTGGCGGCGGTCATCAAGCTCCTCGGCCACGTCGGCCACGGTTTGGCGGAGGCTCACGCTGGCATCGCGCAGGTACTGGTCGTTTTCGATATTGGCAATAAGCAGCAGCGTGCGCACCGTGTTGCGCAGGCGGTAGAGGGTGCGCTGGCTTTCCACTATCTGCTGGGCGTGGGTTTCGGGCAGGGTAGGGTCTTGCAGCATGTTCTCGAAGCGCGATTGCAGGATGCTGGTGGGCGTCAGCAATTCGTGCGAGACATTGCTCATAAACTCGCGTTCCTTCTCAAACGAAGCTTGCAACTGCCGCATAAGGGCGGAAAGCGAGTCGTCAAGGTGCCGAAAATCGGTGGTATCGGTATCGAGCCGGGCAAACGAAAACTCGCCCGGCTGCCGGATGCCCCGCAGCTTGCGCGAAATCAGCTCGCGCAGCGGGCGCAGCAGGTAGTGCGCAAAAGCAGCATCGACAAACACCGTGAGCGCCGCGCCCGCCACCAGCACCCACAAGGCCAGCGAGCGTAGCGTGTCGGTGAGCAGCTCCACGGTGCCCAGCGACGAGCCGATTTCGAGGCGGTAGCGGCGGGCGGCCTCGGCCCGGCCCGCGCCCGGCGGGGCCACGTAGCTCAAAATGCGGAAGTCTTCCACGGCCTTGCCCACCTGGCGCGGCTCCTCAAAAATGCGCTCGGTGGGCGGTGTTTTGTCGTTGGCCAGCAGCGGCGTAAGGGTGATGTACTCCTGCTTGAGGATGTTGTAGTCGGCGTAAGTTTCGTTGTGCTCTTCGCGTAAAAAAGTGGCCAGCCCGTCGCGGGCAATGAGGTCGAGTACCTCTTGCTTTTTCTCTTGCAGGCGCTGGTCGGTGTGGGCCACGGCCACCTGCTGCACCACGGGCGGAATCAGCAGCGCCCCCAGCACCACCAGCAGCAGCTTGGAAAGGCCGTTGAAAAGCCCGAGCTTGGTTTGGAGTCTCATTTTAGGTAGGATAGGAGGAAGGCTAAAAATAAAACCGTCATGCTGAGCGGAGCGCAGCATGACGGCCGTTTTGCACTGCCCAAAACTGCCAGTGCCCTACACCGCCCGGTAGCCGATGCCGCGCACCGTTTCGATAAAGTCGGCCGAGCCGAACTGGGTCAGCTTTTTGCGCACGTTTTTGATGTGCACGTCGATGTAGTTCGAATCCGAGTCGTCCTCCAGCACATTGCCCCACAGATGCTCGCCGAGCTGCAAGCGCGTGAGTACCCGGCCTTTGTGCAGCAGCAAGTAGTGCAGTAAGTCAAACTCCTTCTTGGTGAGCGGCACCTCGGGCGAGTCGGGCGCGCCGTGGCGCACGGTGCGGGCGGTCACGTCCATCACGAAGCCATCGCCGAAGGTGATTTCCGAGCGCTTCAGCCCAAACTTGCGGCGCGTGATGGCCTGCATCCGGCTCGTGAGCTCGAGCAGCGAAAAGGGCTTGGGCAGGTAGTCGTCGGCCCCCAGGTCGAGCCCTTTGATGCGGTCGTCGAGGTCGCCGCGCGCCGTGAGGATGATAAACGACGCCTCCTGCTTTTCGCTGCGGCGGCTGTCGCGCAGCAAATCGAGGCCATCGCCGCCGGGCAAACCCAGGTCGAGCAGCACGAAGTCGTAGGAATTGACGTAGAGCTTTTCCGAGGCTTCGGCGTAGGTGTAGGCCGAATCGACCAGGTACTGAGCCTGTTGTAGAAACTGCCGCACCTCCTGGTGCAGGCTTTTTTCGTCTTCAACCAGCAAAACGTGCATAGTGTCGGGGAGGGGAAAGGGGAATGATACTACAACATACGGAAGCAAGCGTTAAGGTGAAGATGAAGATTGGCTGTCGGTTTGATGAAGTTGGGCGAAATATGTCCGCCGCCGGCCCAACCGCGCCCCAAACCCGCCGAACGTGGTACTTTGCAAAGTCATTGCTGACTTTTCAATCCGCGAAATATGAAACGCTTTCTGCTGAGCGCGTTGCTTGGCCTGGTGCTGGCCTTGGGCAGCCGCCCGGCGCTGGCCGGGCCGCCCGCCACGATTATTTACCTAGTGCGCCACGGCGAAAAAGACCCCACGCCCGGCGTGGCCGACCCGCTGCTGACGCCCGCCGGCCAGGCCCGCGCCCAGGCCCTGGCCAGCAAGCTGGCCGGCAAGCACCCGGTGGCCCTCTTCACCACCGACACCCGCCGCACCCGCGCCACGCTGGCCCCGCTGGCGCAGGCCACCCACCTCACGCCCCTGGTTTACAGCCCTAAAGAGGCCGATGCCTTCGCCATCCGGCTCTACAAAGAGTACCCCAGCCACACGGTAGTAGTGGTGGGCCACTCCAATACGCTGCTGCCGCTGCTGGCCGCGCTGGGCGTGAAAGCGCCCATGCTGGAGATTAAAGATGAGGAGTATGACTACTTATTCAAGGTGGAATTGCGCGAGGGCCGGCCGGCCCGGCTCAAGGTGAGCCGCTACGGCGCGGCCGCCCCGCTGATAAGCGGCGCTAGCATGCGCTAACCCAGAAATTTATTGAAAACTGAATCTACAAAACCCATGCGGCTACTTGCTTCTCTGCTACTGGCCGGCCTGCTGGCCAGGGCCACGCCCACTCGCGCCCAAAACCTGACTTCCGCGCCCAAAACCGACTCGCTGGCGCTCCGCAAAATATACGACGAGGCCCTGCTACGCGGCCAGAGCTACGAAAACCTGCGCTACCTCTGCAAAAAAGTGGGGCCGCGCCTGTCGGGCTCGCCGCAGGCGGCGCAGGCCGTGGCCTGGGGCAAGCTCACGATGGAGAAAGCTAACTGCTTCGATAAGGTGTACTTGCAGGAGTGCCGGGTGCCGCACTGGGTGCGCGGCAGCAAGGAAAAAGGCCAGATTATCGGCAACAAGGGCCGCAGCGTGCCCGCCGCCGTGTGCGCCCTCGGCGGCTCGGTAGGCACGGGCGGCAAGCTGCGCGCCGGGGTGGTTGAGGTCAAAAGCCTGGCCGAGCTCAAAGCCCTGCCCGACGCGGCCGTGAAAGGCAAATTCATCTTCTTCAACCGCCCCTTCAACGACGCGCTCATCGAGCCGGGCGCGGCCTATGGCGGCGCCGGCGACCAGCGCCGTAGCGGCCCCGCCGAGGCCGGCCGGCGCGGGGCGGTGGGCGCGCTCGTGCGCTCGCTCACCAGCGCCCGCGACAACAACCCCCACACCGGGGCCACGGCCTACGGCGATACGCCCACCCAGGTACCCGGCGCGGCCCTCAGCACCCAGGCCGCCGACGAGCTCAGCCAGCTCCTGAAAGCCGATGCTAACTTGCAGTTTGAGCTGGAAATGAGCTGCGAAACCCTACCCGACGAAACCAGCTACAACGTGGTAGGGGAGGTGCGCGGCTCTAAATACCCCGACCAGATTATCACCGTGGGTGGCCACCTTGACTCGTGGGACCTCGCCGAGGGTGCCCACGACGACGGCACCGGCGTGGTGCAAAGCATTGAGGCCGTGCGCTTACTAAAGGCCGCTGGCCTGCGCCCCGAGCGCACGGTGCGCGCCGTGCTGTTTATGAACGAGGAAAACGGCACCCGCGGCGGCCAGCGATACGCCGAGCTGGCCAAGCAAAACCACGAAACCCACCTCGCCGCCATCGAGAGCGACGGCGGTGGCTTCACGCCCCGCGGCTTCACGGCCGAAACTACACCCGCCGCTCTCAAAAAAGTGGCCGCCTGGGGCCCGCTGCTGGCGCCCTACCATGCCAACTCGCTCACGCCCGGCCACGCTGGCACCGACATCGAGCCGCTGGTGGGTACCGTGCGCCCCACCGCGCTTTTCGGCTACGACGGCGACTCGCAGCGCTACTTCGACTTGCACCATTCGGGCCTCGATACCTTCGAGCAAGTCAACCGCCGCGAGCTGGAGCTAGGCGGGGCCAGTATGGCGTCGCTGATTTATCTGCTCTCGCGGTATGGATTGTAAGCGTAGTAGAATTATTCTATGCTGAGCAAGGTACTAACTTACTGCTACTTATTAGTGTGGGTTAAGAATGTCGAAGCCAGAAAGATAAAGGCCGCTGGTGTCTTTAGTTTCTTGGCTACCGCCGTTGCAGGGGCAGCGTTATTTGGGGGCTTGTTTGTTAGCAAACTTCGCCTTCCAGTGCCGCTTTTAGTATTGGCCACCAGTTATATAGTCTTTCCTGTTTTTGCCGATAAGCTGGCAGCCCGGATACTGAATTCGCTGGCCTTTCAGCAAGAATGCCAACGGCATACTGAATACAGTAAAAAGCAGCATATTATACTGACGGTGGTGCTGGTAGTATGTAGTACTGCGCTATTACTTGGCGGCGTAGTGGTAGGTACCGTCTGGGCAATATGCCCTCGCTGAATATGCTGACAATTAAGGTGGATGGCCTGGCGGTAGTCTTAGCCGTGCAGCGGCACGACTGCCAGCTACTATGATGAGTGCAGTCTCCAGACTGCCGGATTAGATATGTTGAGAGGCGTAATTAATCCGGCAGTCTGGAGACGGCATTCGTTATCGGCCAGCAGTTGCGCGCTGTGCGCTAAACTACGGCCAGCGTCTTACTGCGTATTCAAAATCGAGAACAACTCATCGAGCTTCGGCGTCAAAATAATGTCGGTGCGGCGGTTGAGGGCCTTGTTCTGGGGCGTGTCGTTGGCCGCTACGGGCAAAAACTGGCCTTTGCCGGAGGGCGTAATCTGCTCGGGCGCGATGCCGGCCGACACCAGTAGGCGCGTGATTTCGGTGGCGCGCAGCACGCTCAGGTCCCAGTTGTCGCGGGCCCCGTTTACCACGCCTTTGATAGGCACGTTGTCGGTGTGGCCTTCGATGAGCACGTTGATGTCCTTGTTGCCCGTCAGCGCGTTAGCCAGCTTGATGAGCGCGTCCTGGCCGGCGGGGTCAACTTTGGTCGAGCCCGATTTGAAAAGCAGCTGCTCGGAGAGCGACACGTAGACCTTGCCGTTTTTCACGTTCACCTGCAAGTCCTGCGAGTTGAAGCCCAGCAGCGCGTCGCTCACCTTTTGGCGCAGGGCTTTGGTGGCGGCATCCTTCTCATCCAGAATGCGTTGCATTTCGGCGATGCGGGCGTTTTTGCCAGCCAGGTCCTGCTCGGTGTTGCCCAGCGCCTGGTTGAGCTGGCTTACCTGCTGGTCTTTGCTGAGCAGGCGGTTGGTGAGGCTGTTCTCGGAGTTGGTTTTATCGCGCTGCAAGGCGTCTTTTTCAAGTTGCAGCTGGTCGCGCGACTTGGTGAGGTCGGCGTTTTGCTGTTGCAGCAGGGCGATGGTTTTCTTGTTGCAGCCCGGCAGCACGAGCAGCGCGGCGGCCAGCAGCGTGGCTGGGGCGAAGGCAGGTAGTTTCAGCATAAGCAGTAAAGCAAAAAGCAGCCCCGGCCAGCCGGCCGAAGCTGGGTCTTACAAACGAACCGGCCGGGGCGGGGGTTGTTGAGCGCCACTACCTGGCCGGGCGAAGGGCGCGGCGGGCTACTTTTGCCGGGTGGCCGCCCGCCGCCGGGGGCCATGCCGGCCCGCGCCGGGCCGTTTT
>NZ_DASTEP010000068.1:0-3798 GCF_035709525.1 Hymenobacter sp.
CGCTCAGCATGACAGACGCCAGAAGTTACTGCGCCACGCGAGATGCTTCGCTGCGCGTTGCATGACCTGATTGCTCCGTATTTACAGGCTAACCTCGACCTATCCATTTACGGCCAGCGGCCGTACAGCCAGCGTGCCCGCCGGGCGCACTTCCTCCTCTTTCCATTTCCGCCCTTTTCCTGATGACTCTCAAATTAAAGCCCCTCGACCAGCAAGTTATCGTTATTACCGGTGCCACGAGCGGCATCGGCCTGGCCACGGCCCAAGCTGCCCACAAGGCCGGGGCCCGCCTCGTGCTGGCCGCCCGCTCGCAGGCCGACCTCGACACCGTGGCCCGCGACCTCGGCGGCCGGGTGGCCGTAGTGGCTGCCGACGTGGCCGACCCCGCCGCCGTGCGCCGCATCCACGAAGCCGCCCATTCTACTTTCGGCGCGCTTGATACGTGGGTCAACAATGCCGGCGTGGGCATGTGGGGCCGGCTGGAGCAAGGCAAGCTCGAAGACTTCAAGAAGCTCTACGAAACCAACTTCTGGGGCATCGTCAACGGCTCGCTCGAAGCCATCAAGCACCTCAAAAAGCACGGCGGCGCGCTCATTAACCTCGGCAGCGTAGTGAGCGACGTGGCGGTGCCCATTCAGGGCATGTACGCCTCCAGCAAGCACGCCGTGAAGGGCTTTACCGACGCCCTGCGCATCGAGCTGGCCGACGAAAAAGCGCCCGTATCGGTGACGCTCATTAAGCCCGCCGCCATCGACACGCCCTTCCCTGAGCACGCCCGCAACTACCTGACCGAGAAGCCCAAGCTGCCCCAGCCCGTGTACGCGCCCGAAGAAGTGGCCAAGGCCATTCTGCACGCCGCCACGCACCCGGTGCGCGACATCTACGTGGGCGGCGGCGGCAAGCTCATGAGCACCACCAACAAATATGCCCCCGGTGCGATGGACTGGCTGGAAGCCAAAACCGGCGTGGCCCAGCAAAAGCAGGAGGGCACCCGCGCCGTGGACCCCGCCGGCTCGCTGCACCGCCCCAATGCCCCCCACGCCAAAGTGCGCGGCAGCAACCCCAGCCATGTGATGGAAACCAGCCTTTACACCCGCGCCACGCTGCACCCGGTGCTGGCCGGCGTGGCCGCCGCCGCTGGCCTGGCCGCTACTATCGCGCTCGTTGCCAGCCGCTCGCGCACCGGGCTGAAAGATGCCGGCGTGCCCCAGCCCGGCGAGCACGAGCCGCGCGTGCCGGCTACGGATAACTAGTAGTAGCGCGTAGTAGCGCGAACTTTGTAGTTCGCGTTTTCGCGCCGTTCGCACGTGGCAAAACGCGAACTACAAAGTTCGCGCTACGCAAAAAGGCGCTTTCCTCAGCCGGGGAAGGCGCCTTTTTGCGTAGCAGCCCTAGGCTACCTTTGCCAGGTGCCAACCGAGGTAGATTACGACATCATCATAGTAGGGGCCGGCCCCGCCGGCACGGCCTGCGCGCTGGCACTGCGCGGCAGCGGCCGGCGCGTGCTGTTGCTCGATAAAGCTTCTTTCCCGCGCGATAAAATCTGTGGCGACGCCGTGCCAGGCCACGCCCTCAAGGCGTTGCGCCAGCTCGACCCGGCCTACGTGGACGCCCTTTGGCAGCTGGAGCCGCGCGACGACGTGCGCCGCAGCCGCATTGTGGCCCCCAGCGGCGCGAGCTTCTACATGCACTGGAATTTGCGGACGTTCAACAGCCCGCGCCTCGATTTTGACGCCGCGCTGTTCGGGCTGGTTAAGCAGTTTACGGATACCGAAATCTGCGAGAACACGGCGCTGAAAACGCTGGACATAACGCCCGACTACGCGCAGCTGACCCTGGCCGACGGCACCGAACTAACCGCCCGCCTCGTCATTGGCTGCGACGGGGCCAACTCGGCGGTGGGCCGCCGCCTGCTGCCCGAGCCGCGCCTGGCCCGCGCCCACCACAGCGCGGGCGTGCGGGCGTATTTTGAAAATGTGGCGGGTACCGAATTGGGCACCACCGAGTTTTTCTTCAGCCAAAACTACCTGGCGGGCTACTGCTGGCTGTTTCCGGTGGGGGCGGGGCGCTACAACGTGGGCCTGGGCATGCTCTCCGAGCTAGTAGCCAAGCACAAGGTCGACCTCAAGCAGCTCTTATTAAATACCATAAAAAACCACCCCGAGCTGGCTGGCCGCTTCCGCGAGGCGCGGCAGCTGGGGCCGGTGCTGGGCTTTGGGCTGCCGATGGGCGGCGGGCGGCAGCGCCCGTGCAGCGGCGCGCGCTTTATGCTGTGCGGCGACGCGGCTTCGCTCATCGACCCTTTGCAGGGCCACGGCATCGATATGGCCGTGCGTAGCGGCATTATGGCCGCCGCGCAGGCCCGGCAGTGCCTTGCCCAAAATGACTTTAGCGCCGACTTTATGCGCGCCTACGACGCCGAGGTGCAGCGCCAGCTAGGCCCGGTGCTGGCCCGCAACTACCGCCTGATGCGGCTGCTGGGCACCCGGCCGTGGCTGCTCAACCTGGGTGCGCGCCTGGCGCAGCTACCCGGCCTGGGCCGCCGCTTGCAGCGGCTGCTGGGGTAGGGTTGGGGTGCGCTATGCCGGGGTAGCCTTAGCCTGGCAGGCGCGCAGCCACTCTTCGGCCTCGGCTACGTCGTCGAAAAATTGCAACTCAAACAAGCAGATGCCCGCGTTGGCTGGGGCGGTGGTAAGGGTATCGTGCCGGGTATCGGCCTGCACCACGTGGGCCACGTAGCGCAGGCCCATGCTGGCGGCCCGCGGCGCCCAGATGCGCAGCAGCCAGTCGAGCGAGTCGAACCAGGGGCCGTGCAGGTCGGTATTATCGTTGAGTAAATAAGGGCATTGGATGCCAGCGAGTTGGTTCAGGTAGTTGTCGGCTCCGCGCCAAGCTTCCTCGGGGTCGATGAAGCCGCGCCAGGTAGCCCGCAGCCAGCCGTCGGCTTCTTCAAAGGTGAGGGTGCAGCGGCTGCCCTCGGCATCGGTAAGGGAATTAATCAGCATAGAACAGGGTAAAAGAGTAGGGCGCGCTGGCGCGCTAGGGCCTCATGGGTAGCTTACGGTTGTTTACCCCTGCGTAATACCCCTAATTTTTTTAGGTGGAACTACGTAGGGGTATTCTGGAGGGCATTTTTCACTCTGCTGGCTGGCGCGGCGCGCAGCAGCCAAGCCGCGCTGCCGCCGCCCGCAAACATCTCCGGCCCCTGGGTTGTCGTAGGCGAGCTTAGTTCTCTTAACCCACTATGGCTTTCACCTCCTCCCAACCCATCGACCTGCTCTACGACGCCGCCCGCCGCGGCGAAGTAGCCGTTATCCGGCAGCTGCTTCAAAATCCGCAGCTCGACCTCAACGCCCAAAATGGCAAGGGCCACTCGGCCCTTATTCTGGCTACTTACGACGACCACCTCGACGCTGCCCGCCTGCTTATTGAGCGCGGCGCCGACCTCAACTTACAAGACGCCAGCGGTAACACGGCCCTTATGGGCGTGGCCTTTAAAGGCTACGCCGACATCGCGCGCCTGCTCATCGAGGCCGGGGCCGACCTCAACCGCACCAACGGCAACGGCGGCACCGCCCTCATGTTTGCCACCCTCTTCGGCCGCAACGAAATCGTGAAAATCTTGCTCGACGCCGGGGCCGACGCGACCTTGAAAGACGTCCGAGGCCTCACTGCCCTGCACCTCGCCGGCCAGCAAGGCAACGAGGAAGCTTGGAAGCTGCTTGGCGGTAGCGACGACGAATAGGGAGAGAAAGCAGCGAAAACGTCCGTCATGCTGAGCTTGCCGAAGCATCTCTA
>NZ_DASTEP010000069.1:0-8305 GCF_035709525.1 Hymenobacter sp.
GAAACGCGGACTACAAAGTCCGCGCAACGGCGGGCCGCCACAAACGCAAAACGTCAGGCCGAGCAAACCCGGCCTGACGTTTTCTAACAAGTAGCAAGAAGCAGCTTTAGCGCACGAAAGCCATCGCCACGCCGCCGTCTACGTTCAGCACGTTGCCGGTGCTCTTAGCCAGCGAGCCATCCACGAAGACCAGTACCGCCTTGGCGATGTCTTCCGACAGCAACTCTTCGCCGAGCAGCGTGCGCTTGGCGTAGTGGGCGGGCAGCTCCTCGACGGTGATGCCGTAGGCCTTGGCGCGGCCGGCTGCCCAGGCGCCTTCCCAGATTTTGGAGCCGCGCAGTACGGCGTCGGGGTTCACGGTATTCACGCGGATTTTGTCGGCGCCGAGCTCGGCGGCGAGTAGGCGGCTCATGTGCAGCTGGGCGGCTTTGGCGGTGCCGTAGGCCACGTTGTTGGGGCCGGCCACGAGGCCGTTTTTGCTGGCGATGTTCACGATGTCGCCGCCCAGGCCCTGCTGGCGCTGGATGGCCACGGCCTGCTGGCTCACCAGGAACTGGCCCTTCACGAGCACATCGTTGAGAATGTCCCAGTCGGCCTGCGTGGTTTCGCTCAGCGGCTTGCTGATGCTGAGGCCGGCGCAGTTTACTACGATATCGACGCCGCCAAATTGCAGCACCGTCTGGCGCAGGCTCTCGGCGATGGCTTCGGCGTCGAGCACGTCGATGGGCGCGGTGAGGGCGCTGTCTTTGCCGAACTGCTTGCGCAGGTTGGTTTGGGTTTCGTCGAGGCGGTCGCGGTCGGCGGCCACTACGCAGGCGCCGTTTTGGGCCAGCAGCTCGCAGATGGCCAGGCCGATGCCGCCGGTGCCGCCCGTGACGTAGGCAATTTTGCCCGAGAGGCTCTTGGGCTTGGGCATGCGCTGGAGCTTAGCTTCTTCGAGCAGCCAGTATTCGATGTTAAACGCCTCCTGCTCGGCCAGGCCCTGGTACTCGCTCACGGCCTCCGCGCCCTTCATCACGTTGATGGCATTGGTGTAGAATTCGGCGGCTACGCGGGCGGTCTGCTTGTCTTTCGAGAAGCTGAACATGCCCACGCCGGGCCACAGAATAATCACCGGGTTGGCGTCGCGCACGGCTGGCGAGTTATCGTGCTTGCTGCGCTCGTAGTAGGCTTTGTAGTCTTCGCGGTAGGCGGCAAACTGGGCTTCCAGGTAAGTTTTAACGGTGGCCGCGTCAGCCTTCATCTGCTCGGGGTCGAGCACGAGCGGGCGGATTTTGGTGCGCAGGAAGTGGTCGGGGCAGCTGGTGCCCTTGGCGGCGAGGCGCGGCAGGTCGTGGGAGTTCACAAACTCCAGCACGCGGGCGTCGTCGGTGTAGTGGCCGAGCATGCGGCGGTTGCTGCTGGCCAGGCCGCGCAGCACGGGCATCACCGACACGGCGAGGCGGCGGCGCTCGGCGGCGTCGGGGCCGTTTTCGAGCTTCACACCGCCGAAGACGGGCTTGTTTTTGCCGTAGTTGGCTTCCAGGTAGGTGGCCGCCATTTCAATCACTTCCAGCGTATTGATGTACGACTCGTAGCTGGTGTTGCCCCAGGTAAACAAGCCGTGCCCGCCCAGAATTACGCCGCGCAGGTTGGGGTTTTCGGCTACGATTTTCTCCAGTTGCAAGCCCAGGTCGAAGCCCGGCTTCTGCCAGGGCAGCCAGCCCATGGTATCGCCCCAGATTTCGTGCATAATCTGCTCGCCGTCCTTGCTGGCCGCGATGGCGATGAGGGCATCGGGGTGCAGGTGGTCGATGTGCTTGAAGGGCAGCAGGCCGTGCAGCGGGGTGTCGATGCTGGGCGTAGCGCACTTGGGGTCGAAGAGGCAATACTCAAACAAGCCCACCATTTCGTCTTCGTGCTCCAGGCCGCGGTAGCGGTTTTTGAGCTGGTGCAGCTTCTCTACGTAGAGGTTGGCGCAGCCGGCTTTGGTGAGCGTGCCGATGTCGCCGCCCGAGCCTTTCACCCACATCACCTCGGCGGGCTGGCCGCTCACGGGGTCGATTGCCTGAATCTTGCACGAGGTGTTGCCGCCCGCGTAGTTGGTCAGGCGCAGGTCGGCGCCGAGCAGGTTGGAGCGGTACAGGAACAGGGCCACTTCATCGCCGGCCAGTTCGGCGGCTTTGGCTTCGTCCCAGAGGTAGCTAACGTGGTTGAAAGTGAGCGTGGGATTCATAAGGGTGTCAGTATAAGGAGCCGGTTTGAAAAGGCCTGGTGTAGGTTACTGCAAAATTCTGCGGGCACTTGGCCCGCAACCTCCTGCACTCTCCTGCCCGCCAGTGAAATTTAGGTTACGCCACGGCTTGACTCAGCCTGATTGCGTGCACAGGACAGCACAGGAGGGTTTGGGGTGGGGGAGAGCGCAGCTTTGCCGGGCTACATTGCTTCGTTCATTTACTATCCCACCCAACTTATGGCCGTTATCTGGGGCGTCATTTTGCACGCGCTCGGGGGCTTTGCCTCCGGCAGTTTCTATTTGCCTTACAAGAAAGTAAACGGCTGGTCCTGGGAAAGCTACTGGCTGGTGGGCGGCATCGTGTCGTGGGTGTTCGCGCCCTGGATTATGGGCTCGCTCACGGTGCCCGACCTGCTGGGCGTGCTGCGCCAGACGCCCGCCAGCACGCTGGGCTGGGTGTACTTCTGGGGCGTGCTCTGGGGCTTCGGCGGGCTCACGTTTGGGCTGGCCATGCGCTACCTGGGGCTGAGCCTAGGCATGGCCGTGACGCTGGGCTTGTGCGCGGTATTCGGCACGGTGGTGCCGCCCATCTATAATGGGCAGTTTCCGGCGCTGGTGCGCTCGCTGTCGGGGCAGGTGACGCTGGCGGGCCTACTGGTGTGCGTGGTGGGCATTTTGGTGTGCGGCATGGCGGGCATTATGAAGGAAAAGTCGCTGAGCACCGAGCAAAAGAAGGCGGCCATTGCCGAATTTGACTTGCGTAAGGGCTTGCTGGTAGCCGTGTTTTCGGGGGTGATGAGCGCTTGCTTTGCCTTCGGCCTCGATGCCGGCCACGACATGGCCGAGCTGGCCCGGCAGGCCGGCACCAACGACCTGTTCGTGAACAACGCCACCTACATTCTCATCATGCTGGGCGGCCTCACTACCAATGCCGTGTGGTGCATCTACCTGCTGATTAAGAATAAAACTTACACCGACTACCTCAATCCGTCGATGCCCGCGCTGCGCAACATTCTGTTTTGCGCGCTGGCCGGCACTACGTGGTACTTCCAGTTTTTCTTCTACGGCATGGGCGACAGCAAGCTCGGCGACTACCGCTTCTCGGGCTGGACGATGCACATGGCCTTTATCATCGCCTTCAGCTCGATGTGGGGCCTGCTGCTGCACGAGTGGCGCGGGGCCAACCGCTCGACCATGCGTACCGTGCGGCTGGGCATCCTCACGGTAGTGCTCTCGACGGTGGTAGTGGGCTACGGTACGTATCTGAAATCGGAAAAGCCGGCCGCCGAAGCGCGGGCGGCTGCGGTGGAGCGGGCGGTAGCGGCGGAGTAATTCTGCTCTGGCGTGAAACCCCACCCCCGGCCCCTCCCCTCCGGGAGAGGGGAGCCTATCGTGGAGTTAAGAGTTATGAGTTGAGAGTTTTGAGTTGCTGCACTCTTAACTCAAAACTTAGAACTCATAACTCATCCGGCTCCCCTCTCCCGGAGGGGAGGGGCCGGGGGTGGGGTAATCACGTCAGGACGCCTTCGCGATTTCTACCGCGTAGACCTGCTCCTGGCCTTCAAAGTTGGCCCGAAAAATCACCCATTTGCCATCGGGCGAGAAGTGGACGTTGGGCTCCAGCTTGTAGCCGTGATAGGCCATGCGCACGAGGTGCTCGGCGGCGAAATGGTCGCCAGTGGGGCGAAACAGGTTAATCCACTGGCCATCGGGGGCTTTGGCCACCTGGCCAGGGTCGCCGCCGTCGCCGGCGAAGAGCGTCTGGTCGGGCGAGACGTTATAGTGAATCGACCACTCGTTGCGCTGGTGCTGGTAGCGCGTTTCGGGGCCGCCCGCCACCGGCGCGCCGGCCAGGTAAAAGGTCACGCTGCGCGGCTGCTGCAAGTCAAACCAAATCGTCTTGCCATCGGGACTGAAAAACTCGTGGCCCGCGATTTCGCCGTCCACCGTGCGCTGGTGCATCAGCTTGGTCGCGTGGCTTTTGATGCTGATGGTCCAGATGCGGTCGACCTTGCCCCACGGGCCTTCGTGGCAGTACATGAGCAGGTCGGGGTCGGTGGGCGAAAACTGCACGTGGCCCAGCCAGGTTTTTTCCTGGTAAATCTCCTCGCGCTTGCCCGTCTTCACGTTGATGGTGAACAGGATGTGCTGCACCTTGGCATCGTAGATACGGTTGAAGAAGTCGCTCTTGGCTGGGTACTTCTTGAAAATCTCGCGCGCCTCGGCCCCACCCAGCGAGCCCGCCAGCAGCGTCTCATCGGCGTTCAGGGTAGAGATACTACCCGGAAAATCGGTCGGAAACGTGTACACCTTGCGCTCCTTGCGCGTGTCGGCGTTGATGGCGTACACCTGGTTTTCAACCTGGTAGTACACGTCGTGGCTTTTGCGGCCCACTATCTCGCCGCTGATGCGCTTGTAGTAGCCCGTGAGCGGGCGCACCTGCCGCGTTTGCAGGTTCAGCAAACGTAGTTGCTGGCCTTTTTCGTCGGTGTGGTAAAACACCATTTCATCCTGGCCGCTGGCGGTTTTCAGGAAGGGATTGTTATGGAAGTAGAAGCTACCGTTTTTACCGTCGAGCGGGGTGAGGCGCACCACTTTGTGGCCGGTGGCCTGGTCGACCCATTCGGCGGCGGGCATGGGCTGCTGGCCGCCGGTTTCGAGGCGGGCCTGCGCCTGGGCGCGGGGGCCGGGTAGTAGCGGGGCCGCGCCGAGCAGCGCGGCAGCTAAGAGATAACGCATGACAGGTGGGAAAAGGATAGGCTCGCAAGAACCTTTTCCCGCCCGCCAAAACCCTCCTGTACTCTTCCGGGAGGGGTAGGCGAGGAAAGCGTTTTGTCATGCTGAGCGCAGCGTAGCGGAGTCGAAGCATTTCTACCGCTTCGTTGCTAGCGTTGGAAGTTACTCTGCTAAAGAGATGCTTCGACTCCGCTGCGCTGCGCTCAGCATGACAAACGGTTTTCACCTTTTGCTCACCCAACTCCTAGCCCTTAAATTTCGCAATAGCCTGCCGGGTAAAATCAGACAGCACCAGCCGCCCACTAATAGCGGCGCGCTCACCCAACAAGCTGTCCCAATGCGCAGTACCTTCCCAAATCACCTGCTTCAAGGCCGCCAAAGCGGCGGGGTTGTAGGCGGCCAGCTTCTCGGCGAAAGCCTGCACGGCGGCGTCCAGGGCGGCGGTGGTTTCCAGCACTTCGGCGTAGAGGCCGCGCGCCTGCGCCCAGGTGGCGGGGCGAAACTCGGCCGCGTCCAGCGCCAGCTGCGCGTAGGCGGCCACGCCGATTTTGCGCTCTACTATCGGCCCCACTACGAAGGGGCCGATGCCCACTACCAGCTCGCTGAGCTTCACGGCAGCTTGCGCGGTAGCAAAGCAATAATCGGTGGCCGCCGCCACGCCCACGCCGCCGCCGATGGCCTTGCCCTGCACCCGGCCGATGATGATTTTGGGGCAGGTGCGGCAGGCATTTATCACCTGCGCGAAGCCCGAGAAAAACTGCTGGCCCTGCGCTTCATCTTCGATAGCAATGAGCTCATCGAAGCTTGCGCCGGCGCAAAACGTGCGCTCGCCCTCACTCTTGAGGATGATGACTTTGGTGGTATCGGCCTGGCCCACGGCCGTGATGGTAGCGGCTAACTCGCGCAGAAGCTGGCCGGGCAGCGAGTTGTGCGAGGGGTGGAAAAAGGAGATGGTGGCAATGCCCAGGGCATCGGTAGTGGCGGCGACGTGGCCGGCGGTAAGGGTGCTCATACGATATAGTGCTGGTTTAAAAACGCCTGTCATGCTGAGCTTGCGAAGCATCCTATCACATTAAGTTATTTCAAACGTGATAAGATGCTTCGCAAGCTCAGCATGACAGGCGTGGGGGTACTTATTCCTGGTTTTTCTTCTTCACCATCGTCATGATGGTAGCCACGGCCACGGTGTCGCCGGTTTGGTCGGTTACTTCTACCAGCCAGCGCACGATGCCTTTGGCTACGTCGTCGGCGTCGCGCTTTTCCTGGCTTATTTTCTCTTTCACCGTCAAGGTCACGCCGATGGTAGTGCCGGGGTACACGGGCTTGGTGAAGCGGCATTCATCCAGCCCGTAGTTCAGCAACACCGGCCCCTTGCGCGGGTCCACGAACATGCCGGCCGCCTTGCTCAGGATGTAGTAGCCGTGGGCCACGCGGCCGGTGAAGAGCGTGCCTTCCAGCGAGGTAGCATCGACGTGGGCGTAGAAATTATCGCCTGACACCTGGGCAAAATTCGTGATGTCGGCCTCCGTCACCGTGTGCTTGTGCGTGGTATACGTCTGCCCGATTTCCAGCTCCTCGAAGTAGTGCTGAAACGGGTGCTTGTCCTTCTCAATCTGCCGGGCTTTCGGCTGATACACTTCCGTAATGGCCGTAATCATGCTGGGCGAGCCCTGCAAGGCCACGCGCTGCATAAAGTGCTCAACGCCCCGGATGCCGCCCATTTCCTGCCCGCCGCCGGCGCGGCCGGGGCCACCGTGGATGAGCTGCGGCATGGGTGAGCCGTGGCCGGTGCTTTCCTTGGCCATGTCATTGTTGATGACCAGGATGCGGCCGTGGTGCGTGGCCGCGCCCAGCACAAATTCCTGGGCCGTGCGCGGGTCGTTGGTAGCGATGCTACTCACCAGCGAGCCTTTGCCGAGGTTGGCCAGCTGCACGGCTTCGCCTAGGTCGTGGTAAGGCATCAGCGTCACTACCGGGCCGAAGGCTTCCAGTTCGTGGCTATCGGTGTATTCAAACGGCTTATCGTTGCGCAGCACCAGCGGCGAGATGAACGCGCCCTTGGCGAAATCGGCCCCGCGCTCGCGGCCCAGCAGCGGCACTTCGGCGTCGAGGTCGCCGTACACGATGGGCGTGTTTTTGGCGAGCTGCCGCACCTGTTCGCGCAGGCGCGCGGCCTGCTCGCGGCCGGCCAGCGCGCCCATTCGCACGCCTTCGGCCTGCGGGTGGCCGATGGTGGTTTGGGCCAGCGCTTTGCCGAGGGCGATTTGCACATCTTCAAGCAGATTATTGGGCACGATGGCGCGGCGGATGGCAGTGCATTTCTGCCCGCACTTGGCCGTCATTTCCTTGCGCACTTCTTTGATAAACAAGTCAAACTCCGGCGTACCGGGCACGGCGTCGGGGCCCAATACGGCGGCGTTGAGCGAGTCGGCTTCGAGCGTAAAGGGCACCGCCTCCGCGATGATGCGCGGGTGTGCCCGCAGCTTGGCCCCGGTGGCGGCCGAGCCGGTAAAAGTCACCACATCCTGGTACGTCACGTGGTCGAGAATGCCTTGCCCCGAGCCCACTACCAGTTGCAATGCGCCTTCAGGCAGGATGCCGCTGGCGATGATTTCGCGCACCACGGCCTCGGTGAGGTAGGCGCTGGGCACGGCGGGCTTCACCACGGCAGGCATCCCGGCCAGCAGGTTCACCGCGATTTTCTCCAGCATCCCCCAAATGGGGAAGTTATAGGCGTTGATGTGCACGGCCACGCCCTCGCGCGGCACCAGCAGGTGTTGCGCCATAAAAGTGCCGCCCTTGCTGAGCCCCACCGGCTCACCCTCCACGTAAAACGGCTTGTCGGGGAACTTGCGCCGCAGCGAGGCATTGGCAAACAGATTTCCGATACCACCCTCAATATCAATCCACGAGTCGGCCCGCGTGGCGCCCGAGCGGTAGCTCAGCTCGTAGAAAATTTCCTTTTTTTCCTGCAAGTGAAAAGCCAGCGCCTTGAGCATCCGCCCGCGCTCGTGGAAGGTCATCCGGCGCAGGGCCGGGTTGCCTACGCGGCGGCCGTAGGCCAGGATTTCGGCAAAGTCGAAGCCTTCGGTATTGGCCAGGGCGATGACTTCGCCGGTGCTGGCGTCGAGCAGCTCGTGCGGGGCGGTGGGGCCGGCGTCCCAGCGGCCGAGGGTGTAGTTTTCGAGGGTGGGCGTCATGGGAGAAATAGTAGTATATTCGGAATTATGCAACTCAGCCGGGTTAACCTCACCCCCCGGCCCCCTCTTCAAAAAAGAGGGGGAGCCTGACGCCTACCAACGTTTGCTGGCGGTCGGCTCCCCCTCTTTTTTGGAGAGGGGGCCGGGGGGTGAG
>NZ_DASTEP010000070.1:0-9594 GCF_035709525.1 Hymenobacter sp.
GGTCTACATCCAAGCGGCCTTCGCGCACGGCCTCCGGGAAAAGCTGGCGCAGCTGGGTCAGGCGCTGGGCGGCGAGGTCAAGGCTGAGGCCATTCATAGGAAGCTCTGGAACATTATTGGGACAAATAAGCCTCAAATGTAGCCTATTTTGGTAGTTTCAAGCTTCAAAATCGTCCCACAAACCGTCCCTATACTGTCCCAGATTTGCCACCTTTCCGCACACTCTGCGAATGGCTACTCAACACCGGGGCGAGATTATCAAAGCCGCTATCCGCAAAGCGGGCGTCAACCAAGCCAAGCTGGCGCAAACCTTAGGCGTGTCGCGCTCGTCGCTCTACCGGCAGTACGAGGTGCCCAACCTGAGCCTGGCGTTCATTCGCCAGGTAGGGGAGGCCATCGCCTACGACTTCTCCACTGAAATCCGGGGCCTGCTACCCGCTGTTTCCGTGGCTGCCGAGCCATCCGCTCCCTACGCGCCCCTGAGCCTGGAAGACTGCCGCGGCAAGCTGCTGCAGGTGCACGAGCAGCTAGCCGAAAAAGTGCGGCAATACGACGAGCTGCTGGCCCGCTACCACGCCCTGCTGGCCGAGCGCGGCCAGTAGCCGCCGCGCTGGCTGGTGGCCACGGGCTACCGGCCGGCCGGGTATATCGGCGGCCGCGCCTTTGGTTACCTTTGGGAGCTTTTTTGGGAGCTTCTTTACGCTTTTCTACTATGCCCTCTGCCCCCCGCCTGCGCCAGCTGCGCCGCGACAAAACCCTCTTTGGCCTGGCCATGAATGCCACCCGCCTGCACCTGGAAGAAGCCGACCGCCTAAACCAGCAGCCCGAGCTGCTCGAAGCGCCCGACGACACGCTGCAGCTCATTCAGTACAGCATCGCCCAGTGGGCCGGCCTGGCTACCAGCTACGTTAGCCGCAAATACCGCTGCCCTACCCCGCAGGCCATCCAACTGCTCAGCGAACTGCTGGCCGACATCCGGGCCGGCGTGCCGGTGCACGAGCTGCGGCAGGTGCCCTTTGAGGTGGCGCTCCGGCTGCCGCCCGAACTGCTGGCCCAGCAGCAGCAGCAGCCGGAGCAACAGCAGCAAGAGCAACCGGCCGCCGAGTAGAACCGCTCCGTAATAGAAAAAGCGCTGTACTCCTCGTCGGAGTACAGCGCTTTTTAGTAGCACTAGGCTGTTGGCGCGTGCTTAAGCCGCTAGCCGCGCCAGCGCCTCGGGCGGCGTGAGCACCAGCTGCGCCCCGGCTGCGAAGCCCTTGGGGTCACGCGTCACGATGGCTTCAATGGCGGGTACCGTGCGGGCGGCGCAGTATTGCAGGCCGTCTTCGAAGTCGGCGAAGCCTAATGCTATGGTTGCTTCCACAACGGGGCGGTCTAGCGCGATGATGTTAGTCGCTGCCGCTAATTCTGTCAGGGCCTGTAAGCGCTCCGCTGCCGAATTGGTCTTGCGAAGCACGTAGTAAATATGGCTGAACGACAGCACTGAAATGTAAAGCGTAACCCGCCGGTCCGAAGCCGCCTCAAATAATTGGCGGGCAACCGGGCCAAAGTCGTCCCGCCGTAAAATAAAATCGAGTAGTACGTTGGTGTCCAAAAAGAAGTGCTTCATACCCCGTATTTCTCAGCTAGTCCGTCTTCCAGCTCTTTTTTATAATCAAAATCTGCCGGTGCCTTCAACGACCCGTACAGTTTTTGAACCGTGCTCACGGAAGGATAGACCAGTGCGGGAGCTACGGGCTCAGCTACTGGCCGGGCTGCCTCCGCCAACAAATCTGCTACCCAGCTATCTAGTTCCTGGCCCCGTTGGTGAGCCTGATGCCGAAGGAATTGTATCAGGTTGTCGTCGAGAGTAATAGTGAGCTGAGACATGGCGCAAGAAGTCAAGTTTTTAAAAGAACGGCCGGCGCGGCGAAGTAGTTTGCCACTCGGCTAGTACAGCACCCGGAACTTGATGGTGTGCTCGACCTCGCGCAGGGCCTGAATCACGTCTTGGTCGTAGGCCTTGTCGATGTCCGTAATCACGTAGCCCACCAGTTCGTTGGTTTTCAGGTACTGGCCCAGGATGTTGACGTGGTGCGTGGCCAGCACGTTGTTGATTTTGGCCAGCACGCCGGGTACGTTGGCGTGGATGTGGATGAGGCGGTGCGCCTGCTGCGTGGGCAGCAAAATGTTGGGGAAGTTGACGCTCTGCTGGGTGTTGCCGGTGTTGATGTACTGCATGATGCGCTCGGGCACAAACTCGGCAATGTTGCGCTGGGCCTCGGCGGTGCTGCCGCCGATGTGGGGCGTGAGCAGCACGTTGGGCAGGCCGCGTAGCTCGCTCTCAAACACCTCCTGGTTGGTTTTGGGCTCGTAGGGAAATACGTCGATGGCCGCGCCGCCGAGGTGGCCGTTGTGCAGCACTTCGGCCAGGGCCGGCACGTCCACCACGTGGCCGCGGGCGTTGTTGATAAACAGTGCGCCGGGCTTCATTAGGGCGAAATGCTTGGCCCCGAAGAAGTTCTTATTTTCGGGGCGGCCGTCGATGTGCAGCGTCACGATGTCGGCCTGGGGCAGCAGCTCTTCGAGCGTGTTCACCTTGGTGGCGTTGCCGAGTTGGAGCTTTTCGGCCACGTCGTAGTACAGCACTTTCAAGCCCAGGGCTTCGGCCACTACCGACAGCTGCGCCCCGATGTTGCCGTAGCCAATGATACCCAGCGTTTTGCCGCGCACTTCAAACGCGCCTTTGGCCGACTTGTCCCACTCGCCGGCGTGCATCTTGGGGTTCTTCTCCGGGATGCGGCGGGCCAGCACGATAAGCTCGGCCAGCGTCAACTCGACTACCGAGCGGGTGTTGGAGAACGGCGCGTTGAACACGGCCACGCCCTTGCGCATGGCGGCGGGCAGGTCTATCTGGTTGGTGCCGATGCAGAAGGCCCCGATGGCGATGAGCCGGTTGGCGGCGGCCAGCACGCGCTCGGTCACGTTGGTTTTCGAACGAATGCCGAGGATGCTCACGCCTTCAATGCGCTGAATCAGCTCGTCTTCGTCGAGGGCGCCGGGCACCAGCTCCACCTGGTAGCCTTCCTGGCGGAAAAGCTCGGCGGCGCGGGCATCGGGGTTTTCGAGCAGCAATACCTTGATGCGGTTTTTGGGGTAGCTCAGGGTCATGGGTAGCTTCAATTGGTACAAAAACTCGTCAAAAGTCGGGAGCACCTCGTCGGCGGCGGCCACTACGGTGGGGCGGCTCACGTTTTCGGTGTAGGCGTAGAAGCGCTTGGCCAGGCCGGCCTCGCGAATCTGGTAGTCGGTGTAGCCATCGCCGAGCACGTACACCGGCCCATCGAGCTGCAAGTCTTTCAGCTGCTGAATTTTGCCGCCGTCGCGGCTCAGCACGTTGCCGGCGTCGCAGCCCGTGATGGCGCCGCTATCGTCGAAGGTGAAGGTATTGGCCAGCACGTGGTCGGCCGCGATACCAAACTCGGCTACCACGGGCTCGATAAACTCGCGGAAGCCGCTGCTCACCACATAGATGCGGTCGGCGTGCTGCCGGAAAAAGTCGCCGTTGCGGCGGATGCTCTCGCTCACTTTGCCGCGCAGGTGGGTCACCAATGGCCCTAGGTGCTGCTGGTGCGCCCCCAGCAGGGCCAGCCGCTTACTCAAGGATTCCTGAAAGCCGATTTCGCCAGCCATGCCCTGGTCGGTGAGCGCCTTGATGGCGGCCACGCGCTGGGCCTGGTCGGGCTGCCCAGTGAGGGCAATGGCGGCTAATTCATCGAGGCCTTCTACTTGGGTAAAGGTCGAGTCGAAGTCGAAAACGAGGTAGGGGAGAGGGGCGGCAGTGTCGGGCATGAGCGCAAAGATGGGGCGGGCGCTACCTTGTCAGACTATGTCAATGTAGTTTATTCAAATTTTACCAAATTTGAAATAAGCTAGCTTAAGAAGGAGTCAGTCAAGCTTCTGGCTCCGCTTTCGCGAGCCAGAAGCCGATTATTCTGCCAACTGTTATGATTTATGCAGCATGAAGCGGCACTAATAGTCTATCTAACCAAAGCCTTATTCCCGGTAGCTGAGAGCTAATAGTCGTGCTGCTACCAAGAATTTAAGAAGCAACTAAATTGGCCAGCTGGTTTTACCATCAATTGATAGCCAAACTAGCCAATGGGCGCGAGCTACCGCATTTTACACTACTCGGCTGGCTGCCGGAAGGTGTAGTACACGCCTACCGTAAACAAGTTGCCTAAGGTGTTGGCGTTGAGGCCGAAGTTGGTAGTCGTGGTCTTGTTATTGGTATTGTCCTGCTTGGAGGTCGAGCGCTGGAAGCCGAACGTGCCAAACGAGCCCACCACGGCCAAGCGCTTGTTGAGACCGTAGGCGAAGCCCGCGTTGAGGTTGGTTCCGAAATCGAAGGTGCTGTACCTGGTAGTCGAGTTTACGGCGCCGGTGTTTTCGGTGCGGCTGTTGCCGGGCAGCACCGACACGTTGAGGCCCACGAAGGGCCGAAAGTTGCCTTCGCCGAAGAAGTAGCGGCTGTAGGCCGTGCCCCCATAGCGGTTGGTG
Source organism: Hymenobacter sp. (assembly GCF_035709525.1). Lineage (GTDB taxonomy): Bacteria > Bacteroidota > Bacteroidia > Cytophagales > Hymenobacteraceae > Hymenobacter. Next base: position 4,540 of record NZ_DASTEP010000070.1, read on the forward strand.
ATAGCGGCCATATTAATGCCATTGGCAGGCGTCTCTTGCCGAGAGCCGCTGAAGGTAAAGCCTACGCCAAGTTGCAGTTGGTTGCTGAGGAAGGTGCCGACTTCGGGCGAGAAGCTCCAGTTGCTGAGCTTGCTGGTAGTGGTGCTAATGCTACCGTTGTCGGCGGTGGTCGTGGTGTTGTTGAACCCGGCCTGCCCACCGATGTAGAGCGAGCCTTTTTGGGCGTGGGCGGTGAAGGCGCTCAGTACGAGCGCCGCGGGGAGGATAAAGTGCTTCATAAAAAAGAAATGCCAGGGTGGCAAAAACGAAAACGCGCCTGCGCAACCAAGCCCGATAAGCTGGGCAGGTAGCACAAGCGCGTTAAACGGCAAGCCCAACCTTATGGCTGTGCAAGCAGGTGAAAAATATGAAACTATAGATGCCTTCCTCTGCTGAGGCGTCGGCTTCAGCGTGTCAGGCTGGGTATGCGTGGCGCCAAGGCTATGGCGTGAGTTGGCAGAAGCTTATTGCTAGGAAGTGATATTAAAGAAAAAATGAACTGACTTATTAAAACAATGTGGGTACATAAAATGTATGTACATTTGTAGCCGTAATCAATCTGCTATTCCTACCGGCCACTGGCCACCCTTACTATCTTTATGAATATTCTGCACATCATTTCCAGCCCGCGCAAAGGGGCTTCGGCCAGCATCCAGCTCGCCAATGGTATCATCGAGAAGCTGCAAGCTGCTCATCCCGGCAGCAACGTAGTAGTCCACGACCTGGCTACCAACCCCTTCCCGCACCTGGAGGAGGCCAAGCTTCAGTCGTTCTTCACGCCGGCCGAAAGCCGCACGCCCGAGCAATCGGCCGCTGCTAAGCACTCCGACGATGCCATTCAGGAGATTAAGGACGCCGATATCATCGTGATTGGCGCGCCGCTCTACAACTTCGGCATCCCCTCGACGCTGAAGGCCTGGGTTGACCACATTGCCCGCGCCGGCATCACGTTCAAGTATGTCGATGGCGCGCCCCAGGGCCTCATCACCGGCAAGAAAGTGTACGTGGCTATGTCGAGCGGCGGCATCTACTCGGAAGGCCCGTCGGCCGGCTACGACTTCGTAGCTCCCTACCTGAAGGCCGTGCTCGGCTTCCTAGGTATGACCGACGTGACCGTAGTACGTGCCGAAGGCCTCGCTATCCCCGGCGTGCAGGACACCGCCGTGCAAAAAGGTCTGGATAGCGTGACTATCACTGCTTAAGCACACTGCGCTGGTTCGCTAGTGCTTTCGTTAGCTTAAAAAGCCCCCATTTGGGCCGCGCTACTACTTGCAGCGTGGCCCAAATGGGGGCTTTTTTTAAGTAAAAGGCCGGTAGCTGGCTACTTCCAGTTGGCCTTGTCGCGCCAGGTGTGGGTGGGCTCGTAGCCGAGCACGCGGCGCGCCTTTTCTATCGAAAGCAGCGTTTCGTGCTCGCCTAGGTCCTTGCGCACCTCCACGCCGGGCAGCGCCTCTTTCATCAGCTCGGCCGATGGTTTCTCCATCACTGTGTCGGCGTTGGCGATAATGAAGGGGTGCATGCCGGTGGCTTGCCACTCAATGGCTTTGCGGATAGCCTGGGCGCCGTCGCGGGCGTCGATGTAGGCCCACATGTTCCATTTGCGCTCTTCGGGGTCGGCCTGGTAGCTGGCAAATTTTTCGTAGTCCTGCGGCTCCATCACGTTCGAGAAGCGTAGGCCGACGAGCTTCAGGTCGAGCGTTTGGTAGCAAAACTGGCGGGCCATGTCCTCCATCAAAACTTTGGCCAGGGCGTAGGCGCTTTTGGCGCGCAGGGGGTAGTCTTCGTCCACGGGGGCGTAGGGTGCGTCGTTCTCGAAAGGCTCGCCTAGGGTGGTTTCGGAGCTGGCCCAGATGACGTTGCGGATGCCCAGGCGGCGCGACGCTTCAAACACGTTGTAGGTGCCCATCATGTTATTTTGAAACAAGTGGGCATCGGGGTACTGGCGCGGGGTGGGGAAGGCCGCCAGGTGCACCACGGCGTCGAAGGCATCGTTGCCCACGCCAGCGTGGATGTCGAACCCCACCGAGGAAAGCGCGTCAATCGTCTGGCCGAAGTCGCTCAAATCGGCGATGATGTGCGGAATGCCTTTGGCGGGCGCCACGGTGTCAATGACAAATACGTCGTAGCCGTGGGCTTGCAGGTCTTGCACGCACACGCGGCCCAGCTTGCCGGTGCCGCCGGTTACGGCCACGCGGCGGCGCGGGGCTTGTGGTTGGTTGCTCATAAGAAAGGAAGTAGTCGGGAGGTGAAAGCACCGGCCGCGGCCGGCTGCCAGCGCATACGCAAAAAGCGCGGCGGCTACCAGCCACGGGTGCCCCGAGGGCCGAATTTTATACCTCAGGCCAACCAACCCCCTCACCTGGCGGGCGTTTAAGAGAGACTTTCCTTCTTCTCTCTAAAACCAACCAGATTTCATGGAAGCTTACAAAGTAAAAGCCTACGGCGCTACCAACTCCATCTTCAACGGCCTCAAGGAGATGGAAATCGAGCGCTACGCGCCCAAGCCCGACGAACTGCACATCGAGGTGCTGTACTGCGGCGTGTGCCACTCCGACCTGCACCAAGCCAAAAACGACTGGATGAACACGATTTATCCCTGCGTGCCGGGCCACGAGGTGGTGGGCCGGGTAAAGGAAGTGGGCAGCACCGTAACCAAGTACAAGGTGGGCGACATAGTGGGCGTAGGCTGCATGGTCGACTCGTGCGGCAGCTGCGAGCCCTGCACCCACGGCGAAGAAAACTACTGCGAAGGCCCTGTGAGCTGGACGGCCACTTACAACGGCTACATGAAGCCGCAGAATAAGGATTTCAACACCTTCGGCGGCTACTCGACTGATATTGTGGTGAAGGAGTCGTTTGTGCTGCGCATCCCGGCGGCGCTGAATATTGAGGCCGCCGCGCCCATCTTGTGCGCGGGCGTTACCACCTTCGCGCCCCTCAAGCACTGGAATGTAGGCCCCGGCACGAGCGTGGGCGTGGTGGGCATTGGCGGGCTGGGCCACATGGCCGTGCAGCTAGCGCGGGCGCTGGGCGCCACGGTTACGGCCATTACGCAAGACGAGAAAAAGCGCGAGGCTGCCGAGCAGCTAGGCGCGCACGAAGTGCTGATTTCGAGCGACTCGAAGGCGATGGAAGCCCACGAGTCGCAGTACGATTTCATCCTCATTACCATTCCCGATGCCTTCGACATCAATACCTACGTGAAGCTGGCCAAGCGCAACGGCGTGCTCACGACGGTGGGCCTCCTAGGGCCCTATAAGTTGCCCGTCAACAACATGGAGGTGGCCATGCACCGCCGCTCTATTTCGGGCTCCATCATCGGTAGCATTGCTGAGACGCAGGAGGTGCTTGACTTCTGCGCCGAGCACAACATCGCGCCCGAGGTGCAGGTGATAAACATGCAGGACATCAACGAGGCCTTCGACAAGATGCTCGATAACGACGTGCGCTTCCGCTACGTCATCGACATGGCCACGCTGAAAAACGCGGAGTAGCAGCGTATAACCCACTAAAAAAGGCCCGGCGCTACACGTAGCACCGGGCCTTTTTGGGTACCTAGGGCTAAGCCCTGGCTAACCGCCTTGGGTCGAAGCGGTAGCGCGCCCCGCCAAACCAGTACAGCATGAGTGCCCGCGAGTAGCGCAGGGCAGCCGGGGCCAGCGCTAGCGCCGCACCAGCCACCGTGAGCACATAGACCCACACGTCGGGGTCGCCGCCCACAAAGTAGAGCAGTGCGCCTATCGTGAGCACCGTGGCCACGTTGAAGCCGTAGCTGATAAACATGGCGCCCCAGTAGAAGCCGGGCTCGGGCTCGAGGGGCACGGCGCACACTTCGCAATGCTCGGGCATGTCGGTGAAGTGCGCCAGGTTGAAGGCCGAATGGGTGAACAAACGCCCCTCGTGGCAGTGGGGGCAACGCAGCGAAAGCAGGGCAAGCGTGGGAGAGGCAGGGGCAGCCATGATGGTAGGAGTCAAGGAGTGAAGCCACAAAGGGCACTAGCCGAATGGGCACTACAAAGGTCCGACCCGCACGCCCCACCCGACTAGCCCAATTACGGCCTCTTCTAGGACAAGTTACCTTTTTGCCGAAACGCCTCGGGGCTCAGGCCCACGTACTTACGAAAGTAGCGCCCGAAATATGATGGGTCATCGAAGCCCAGCTCATCGGCTACTTGCGCCACGCTCAGGGCTGTATGCGTGAGCAGCCGTTGGGCTTCGAGCACCACGCGGGCGTGGATGAGGTCGCTGGCCGTTTGGCCCAATACGCGCCGGCAAAGGGCGTTGAGGTAGTTGGCCGTTAGGTGCAAAAGCTCGGCGTACTCGCGCACGCCGCGGCGGGTGCGGTAGTGCTGGTTGAGCAGCGCGCCAAACTGCCGAATCTGGCTTTGGGCCAGGCCGGCCTCGGTAGTGGCCGGGGCAGTGGGGTAGTGGCGGGTAGCCAGCTCCAGGATGAGCCCTAGGTAGGCGCGCAATACCTCGGCCTGGTTAGGGTGGTCGGTCTGGTACTCGTGCAGCAGCTGCTCGAAGAGCGGTGCTAGCTCATTAGCAGCCGGCAGGTAAAGCGCGGGCGGGTGGGCATTGTCGAAGAAAGGCAGCGCCAGCAGGTCGCGCTCGGGGTAGCGAAACTGGTAAAAGCTGGGCTCGAAAAACACCACGATGCCCTCGGCATCGGGCCCTAGGTGCCACTGGTGCACCTGCCCCGGCGCCAGGAAGAACACGCTGCCCGGCCCTAGGTCATACGTTACCAGGTCCACGGTATGCGTGCCGGAGCCCTGCGTGACATACAGCAACAGGTAAAAGGAGTGCCCGTGCGGCGCATTCACGTGCGGAAACCGCTCGACGTGCGCGCGCAGCTGCTCGGCGTAGTAGGGCGTGCGGGCGTGCGGAAACGGGGCCAGCGCCAGCACCGGTGGGGTAGGGGCTTTCAAACGTGCGAATTGGATAGACTTATTACGTGGCTTAAAGGTCTTAAAAAAACGGGTCATGCTGAGCGAAGCGCAGCGCAGTCGAAGCATC
>NZ_DASTEP010000071.1:0-4611 GCF_035709525.1 Hymenobacter sp.
ACCCGGCATTTCGCCTGCTACTGGCTCACGACCCATTGCAAAGGCGACAGCGCGCCCGCGCTCCGCTACCTGTCGCAGTTTCTACCACCCGCTACTCTGGAATTGCTGCGCCAAGCCGTACAACCTACCACCTGGGACACCTTGAAAACCGAGGCTATTGATGTATCGGCCGATTTCTACTGGCTGGACGATAGTCCGTTTGAGTCGGAAATCGCTTATTTGCAGGCGCGGGGTGTGGCTGACAGGTTGATTGTAGTTGACCTGAATCGGCCGGATGAGTTGGCTATAGTCTCACAAAGCCTACTAAAAAATTAAATTAATATGAAAACGCATATGATTCTACAGATAAAAAAGACAATTAGAAGCTTGTCAAATAGCACTAAGAAAAAGACAAATGGCATCGTATTCACGATAGCATCTATTTTTTCCATTATATTCTTTTTAATACCCTTCTTTATCAGAGACAAATCCGAATCAATTAATTCCGTTCTATCTGTAGCTCTTTCAGCGGTAAGCACTGTACTGACTGCTGCAACCTTTATAATAGCTTATTTTCTCTATGAGCGACTAAGTCTTGATAGACGTATTATGGACAAGCAGGCTGATACAGTTTTACAGTTAGCTGATTTTCTAAAAGGGAAGACCTTTACTGTGAATTCCGAAGGTTATGGCTATTTCATTAGGCTAGCAATACATCAATTAGAGGATTTTGCTTCCCTACCCAACTATCCCATTAATGCACAAAAAGGGCTTATGATTAATTCAAACGATTATAATACCTTCTTTTATCAGCTCTCGCCATTGATGAGAAGTTATTGGATGCCCCTCGAAATAAAAGAAAAATTACAATTTCTTGAGTTTCGTTTATATCTAGAAATAGAGAAAATTGATTCGATTGATAAATTAAATAACTATATAAATTTTCAGTTTGACTATAAGTCAGAGAAGGCTAATTACTTTGTAGCATTGCCAGAAACAACTTTAGAATCATTCGTTTCGGATTTAAAAACTTTAGTACAGGTGATTGAGCAATGGATAAATGATAGGTCATCTATTCCGTTAGAATTGAGATTATGGGAGCCTAGCTAGCCCAAACACCGCCATCTGCGACGGCCCGCCTACGCCTTCCGCCTCCTCGCCCATCGCCACCAGGCGCACCTGATACCCGTGGCGCGCGGCCACGGCGGCAGCCCAGACCCCAAACTCGGCCCGGCTCCACTCGAAGCGGTGGTCGGCGTGGCGGAAGCTGCCGGCCGAGAGGCTGCCGTAGAGCTGGTTGTAGTCGGCATTGGGGGTCGTGACGAACACGTGCGCCGGCCGCGCCTGCCCAAATACCACCGCCTCCAGGGCGGCGAGGCGGCCGGGGTCGAGGTGCTCGATTACTTCGACCAGCGCCGCCGCGTCGAAGCCGGCCAGGCGCTCATCCTTATACAGTAACGAGCCCTGAATGAGGTCGATACGGGCGCGCTGGCGCGCGGGCATCTCGTCGAGGTGCAGGCGCTGGGCGGCGCGGGTCAGCGCCTGGTGCGATACATCCATGCCCAGGATGTATTCGATTTTGGCCTGCCGCATGAGCAGGCGCAGCAGCTTGCCCTCGCCGCAGCCCAGGTCGAGCACGCGCTTGGGGGCAAGCTGGTAGATTTCGTGGGCGACTTGCTGGAGGCGCTGGTCGTGGAGGGAGGTTTTGGGCTCGGCGGGAGCATCACCCCCTGCCGACACCTCACCCCCTAGCCCCCTCTCCAAAAAAGAGGGGGGACTAGTTTTAGTTTCTAGCTCTAGCTCTGCATGTTGCTCACTAGACATAGTAGAAATAGCGTCCGGCTCCCCCTCTTTTTTGGAGAGGGGGCTGGGGGGTGAGGTTCCCGCGTCCGCATCGTCTTCCAAATCATCCGAATCCAGCAATCTTGCCAGCGTGGGGTTCACGTACAGCGCGCGGTAGCGCAGGTAGCGGCGCGTGATGAAGCCGCGCTCGGGGTGGCGGGGCAGCCAGTCGCCGCCGCGGTGCAGCAGTTTCTCGGCCTCGTTCTGGTCGATGTAGTAGTGCTTGTTGTTGTCGAGCACCGGCAGCAGCACGTAGAGGTGCGTGAGCACGTCTTGCAGGCGCAGGCCGTCGTGGCGCAGGTGCAGGGTATAGTACTGGCTATCACCCCACTCGGGCTGGGTGGGGTCGAGGAAATAGGCCTCGGTTTCGACCTGGTAGCCCAGCGGCTCGAAGAGGCGGCGGGGCCAGTCGGGGCCGGGGGCCGACACCACGGCCACGGTTACGGCCAGCGGCAGGGCCTCGGCGGGCAGCGTGGGGCGGTCTTTGCAGGTGCCATTCATGGCCGTGCTGAAGGCTTTGCTCAAGGCCACGCTCAGAAACGACGAGGCCACGTAGGGGCGGTCGTTCACGTACTGTTCCAGCGCGAATCCTTCGCCGCCGCGCTCGCCCCGGCCGCGCACCAAACCCACGGGGTCGAGGTCGAGCAGCAGGGCGGCAGTGCAGCGCTCGGCCGTGGCCTCGGGGTAGAATACGTGCGCCTGGCCACCACTCACTTCCACGGTTTGCAGGCGGGCGGGGTTTTTGTGCAGCAAGTAGCCCAGGTCGGTGGCGGGCTGGTGGGTAGTTGTGATGGTCAGCAGCATAAGCGAAAGTGCGGGGCGGAAGGCCGAAATATAGCACGGCGGCTGCCGAAGCGGCCGAGGTAACGAAATTTGCCTGTCTATCGAAATTCAGTCATGCAGAACGCAGCGAAGCATCTCGCTCGCTTCGTTGCAAGCGCGGTTGATTACTGCGCGACGCGAGATGCTTCGCTGCGCTCTGCATGACAGTCGTTTTCTTACGTCTTCCCTCTTTTCATCCCCGTGCCCGAATCCACGCCCAACCCCGCCGCCCTGCCATCGCTCGCCGACTTCGTCGGCTTCTACCTCTACGGCCTCACTAACAACCCCTACCAGCAATCGACTGACCTGGCGCAGTTTGGCCAGCTCTATAACCTCGTCATTGGCGAGCACGGCGGGGTGGGCCTCGCCAGCTCGTTTCACCCGTATCAATTGGTAAACCAGGCGGGCGTGACGGTGTGGTACGCGGCCTACGCGCAGCTCTACGCCCAGCCCAACCGCGCCGCGCTGTTTGAGGCGATGACCGATGAGCAGGCCCGCTACGTGGTGGTCCCGCCCGCCTCGTTCAGCGAGTTTCACGTGTGGCTCGATACCCGGCTCACCAGCGAGGAGAACCCGGTTTTCAGCCACTACATCCCGTTTGTGCTGCCCTTTTTGGTGCGCAAAGGCCCGGCCCCGCTGCGCTGGGATGCCGAACTGGCCGCCGCCGAGGGCGACAAAAGCCGCTTCGGCACCTACCTCGATGCCGTGAACAAAGCCATCCAATTCGTGCAGCCCAGCCCGGCATTCGTGCTCGGCTTCGGCGAGTTTGACGAGCAGCAGCCCGAGCGGCTGATTGAGCGGTTTATGGACTGCCGGGCTATGCTGCTGAGCCGGTAGGTTGGGCGGCTGTTTTGAGCACCTATATTAATACGGTATAAAACAAACCGTCATGCGGAGCGGAGTCGAAGCATCTCTACCGCTTCATCTGGGCCGTTCAATGGTGCGACAGAGATGCTTCGACTCCGCTCCGCTTCGCTCAGCATGACGGACGTATTCGTCGGCACCCCTAGCTCACCGCCACGCCCATCGCCTCTTTGCTCACGTAGAATTTCCGCTCATTAATGCAGTACACGTTGCCCTTGGCGAGCACGTGCATCCGCACGTTCTCCACCGAGAGCGTGGTGCCCTTTTTGGCGGCGGCGGCGTTGTTGTGCGCGATGTCGAAGCCGTCCAGGATAATGACCAGGTTCGAGCCGATGGTTTCGACCAGCCGGCCTTCGGTGATGAGCACGCCCGTGTCCTCGCCCAGCCCGATGCCGATGAGCTTGGGGTAAAGCGCCACCGCCTCGATGAGCCGGCCGAAACGCCCGCGCTTCACGAAGTGCGAATCGATGATGGCGCTGGGTAGCAAATTCAGGCCGGTGCCCATTTTCACGGCCCCTTTCAGCAGGGCGTCGGGCACCGAGCCGCCGCGTATCATGTGCTGCGACATGGCCATGGCCCCGGCGCTGGTGCCGGCAATTATGAAGTTGGGCTCGGCGTAGTAGCGGCGCAGCAGGGTGTCGAGGAAGTCGGTTTCGGCGAACATCTCGCGCAGGCGCTGCTGGTTGCCGCCCGACATCATAATGACGTCGGCCGCGAGCAGGCGCTCGAGGTACTCGGGCTGCCGGGCGTCTTCGGGCGTGCGAATGTCCATGATGCCCACGTTGTGGCAATTGAGCATGGCAAACGAGGCCGTGTAAATTGGGCCTACCTCCTGCGGAATCATCGAGGCCGTGGTGATGACTTCGATGCGCGGGTCCAGTTTGCCCGACTCGCTCACCACGCGCTTGAGGATGCCGAGCTCAAAAAAATTCAGGTAGTATTTGCGCTTGCTGCGCGAAGTCGGATAAGTACCCTTGTCTTCGTTGCCGCCAACTGCGATGAGTTTGCCGCGAGGAATCAGATTTTTCAACTTACAATAACTAGCTGGTTAAGCTCGCAAAATTACGGACGAGAGTGTAACACCAAGCTCTAGCTTGGTGACAC
>NZ_DASTEP010000072.1:0-6430 GCF_035709525.1 Hymenobacter sp.
GGAGCCTTTATGGAGTTAAGAGTTTTGAGTGTTGAGTTAAGAGTTAGCCATTCTACCAACCCAAAACTCTTAACTCAGAACTCTCAACTCGTTCGGCTCCCCCTCTCCTTTTCGGAGAGGGGGCCGGGGGGTGAGGCGCCCACGCTTGGATAGTACGTTCGCTTATGCCCAGGCACTTTAGCCGCTGGTTTGAAGCGCCCCAAAGCCGCTACATTTTTTTTGCAAAAAAATCGCAACCTGTTTAGGGGTCCGGCCAGGTTAGCTGACTTGTTAGTTAGAAGCCCCTCCCTTTACCCTCCCACCCGTGACGGAAGTCGAATTTTACCAGCTGCTCCAGCGCTACCTTGATGGCCGCGCCACGCCCGACGAGCAGGCGCGGGTGGCGCAGTGGTACGAGCAACTGCACCAGGCTGACGCCCGCCAGCCCGCGCCCCCCGCCCAGCAGGCCGTGGAAGCCGCCATCTGGCAGCGGCTGCGCCTGCCTGCTACTGCTCCTGCGCCGGTTTTGCGCGTATCGCGCTGGCGGCAAAAGCCGGTACGCTGGGCGGCGGCCGTGGGGCTGCTGGCGCTGGCCCTGGGCGGACTGCTGCCGTATGCCCGGCACTGGCAGGCGGCGCCCAGCACGGCCACGGGCTGGACGCGCTACCACAACGCCACCCAGCAGGAGCAGGTACTGCGCCTGCCCGATGCCACCCGCGTGACGCTACAACCCGGCAGCAGCCTGCGCTACGCTGGCGGCCTGGCCGGTGCCCGGCGCGAAGTGTACCTCGAAGGCGAGGCGTTTTTCCAAGTGCATAAAGACCCGGCGCACCCGTTCCTGGTACTGACTAAACAGCTGGTAACGACCGTATTGGGCACCGGCTTCGATGTGAAGGCCTACCCCGGTAGTGCCGAGGCGCAGGTAGCCGTGCGCGAAGGCAAAGTGGCCGTGCAGCCCCGCGCGGCGGCGCAGCTCGATGCTACCCCCACGCATCCGGCCAAAGCCGGCGTGCTGCTGCTGCCCAACCAGCAGGTAGTGTATTCGGTGGCCAGCCACCACCTTCATAAAAAGCTAGTTGACAAGCCACTGGTACTGGTGCCCCAGGCGTTTGAGTTTGAGGAGCGGCCGGTGGCAGAGGTGCTGGCCGCGCTGGAAAAAGCCTACGGCGTGGACATTCGGTATGACAAGCAGAAGCTGGCGGGCTGCACGGTGAGCATCACGTTTTACAAGGAATCACTTTTTGAGAAGCTCGACTTGCTCTGCAAGTCGCTCGGGGCCTCCTACTCGCAGGCCGATACCCAGATTACCATTCATAGCCGCGGGTGCCAGGCGGCTCCGCTTCCGTCGGGCTAGGTTTTGTAATCGCAATTGCTTGTTTAATAATACAATAACCGCATTCGGTAGAATGCGGACAGGACACTGTTTTTCTTTGTTTCCCCACCCTTACGTATGAAAAACCACCTACATTTCCCCCCATTCGTGCAGCCGCTGCTGCGGGGCCTGCTGCTGCCCACCGTGGCGGTGTGCCTGCACACGCTGCCCGCGCAGGCGCACTACCGCGCCACCCAAACGGTGCTTGAGCGCACCGTAACCGTGGAGCTGAACGGCCAGACCATCAAGGCCGCGCTTAGCCAGATTGCCAAGCAAACGGGCATCCGCTTTGTGTACAGCCAGCAGCTCATTGGCGCGGAGCGTAAGGTGAGCGTGCACGCCAAAAACGAGCCCCTGGCGGCCGTGCTCACCGAGCTGTTTGCGCCCCTCAAGGTAGAATACGAGATAAACCACGACCGGGTGATTCTGCGGCTTCCCACAAAGCCCAATTCCCCAAACGATTCCGGTAGCTCTAGCCTCGCGCCGCAGGCCGTGCCGGTATCGGGCCGCGTGGTCGATGCCAAGGGCGAGCCGCTGCCTGGCGTGACGGTGCTGGTGAAGGGCACTACCACGGGCGCTAATACCGGCCCCGATGGCAGCTTTAGCCTTCAGGCACCCGAGAATAGCGTACTGGTATTCAGCTTCGTAGGCTACGCCAAGCAGGAGGTACTCATTACGGGCGCGACCAGCACCCTGACCGTGACGCTGGCCGAGAATGCGCAGGACCTCAACGACGTAGTAGTAATCGGCTACGGCACGGCTCGCAAGAGCGACCTCACGGGCGCGGTGGCCTCCGTGACCAGCGCGCAGCTCACGCAGGTGGCCACTTCCGACCCCGTGCAGGCCTTGCAAGGCCGCGTGGCGGGCGTGGAAGTAACCTCTAATAGCGGGCAGCCGGGCTCGGGCACCCGCATCCGGGTGCGCGGCGTGGGCACCATCAACAATAGCGACCCGCTCTACGTGGTGGATGGCATCCAGACCAGCGACATTGGCTTTTTGCTACCCGCTGATATCGAGTCGACCGAGATTTTAAAGGACGCTTCGGCCACGGCCATTTACGGTTCGCGCGGAGCTAATGGCGTGGTCCTCATCACGACCAAGCACGGCAAGGCGGGCTCTACGCAGTTCAACCTGACGGGCTACACGGGCTTTCAGCAAATCCGGCGTGAGCTGCCCCTCACCAACGCCGCCCAGTACGCCACGCTCGTGACGGAGGCGTATACCAACGACGGCAAGGCGCTGCCCGACTACGGCCCGCAGCTGCTAAACGCCATCGCCACCAACGCGGAAGGCACCGACTACCAGAAGCTGATAACGCAGAAGGGGTTGATTACCAACTACAGCCTATCGGCGTCGGGCGGCACCGAGCAGAACCGCTACCTCGTCAGCGGCAGCTACTTCCAGCAGAATGGTATTATCAAGAATTCGGGCTTCCGGAAGTTCGTGATTCGGGTGAACGACGACGTGGTGCTCACCAAGCGCATCAAGGCGGGCGTGGCCGCCACGTTTACCAACAACAACCAGACGGGCAGCGGCGATGGCCAGGGCGGCTCGCAGCCGTATACCGTGCTGCTCTACGCGCACCAAATCAACCCCATCCTCAACCCCTTCGGCCCCAATGGCACCTATACGGAAGACGTTATCACGCGCAATACGCTGAACGTGCCGCGCCTGGTAGACGAGCAGCAGTATAACAAGATTCAGAACAATAACCTGTTTACGAGCAGCTACCTCGATGTGTCGCTGTTCAAAGGGCTGTCGTTCCGCTCGACGTTTGGTATCAACTACTTCAACAACCACCCCAAGCAGTACCAGCCGAAGTACTACATCGGGCCGTTTGACCAGCGGGCGCAAAGCGCGCTCATCGAAACGCGCAGCGAAAACGTGAGCTGGGTGTGGTCGAACTACTTCAACTACAACAAGACGTTTGCTGACAACAGCAACTTATCCTTCACGCTGGGCCAGGAGGCGCAACGCGGCTACGGCGATGGTATTTCCCTTACGGCCTACAATGTGCCGCTCGATGCCACGCTGCAATACGTATCGGCCTCGCGCAGCACCGACAACGCGGTGCGTAGCACGCCGCCATACGACGGGGGCTTGCTCTCATACTTCGGCCGGGCCAACTATAATTTCCGCGACCGCTACCTCGTGACGGGTACGCTGCGCTTCGACCAGACTTCGAAGTTTCTCGGGCCGGTTCGCACGGGCATCTTTCCGTCGGTGGGCGCGGCCTGGAACATCTCCAATGAGGATTTCCTCAAGGACGTCAGCTTCGTATCGGTGCTGAAGCTACGGGCCAGCTACGGCGAAGTGGGCAACCAAAACGCGGCCCCCAACTACGGCTACGCCTCGGTGGCGCGTAATAACCAGATTTACGTCTTCAACGGCACGCCCGCGCCCGGCCTGGCCATCACCCAGATAAACAACCCGGACCTGAAGTGGGAAACGGCCGTGACGACCGATGTAGGGATTGATGCCGAGTTCTTTAATAACAAGCTGACCTTTACGGCCGACTACTTCGAGCGTCGCACCCGCGACATGATAGCCCTGCTACCGGTGCCCGACTACGTGGGTCAGGCCCCCGCCAGCGCCAACGTGGGCGCCCTGCGCAACCGCGGCCTTGAATTGGCTCTGAACTACCGCAACGAAATTGGCAAGCTCGGGTACAGCGTAGGCTTGAACTTCACGAAAATCAACAACGTCGTAACCAGCCTGGGCGGCGGCACCCCCATTGCGGCCGGCAGCGTACTACCCCAAATCGGCAACACTACCCTAACCAACGAGGGCCGCGAAATCGCCTTCTACTACGGCTTGCAGGCCCAAGGCGTGTTTCACAACCAGGGCGAGATTGACGCCTACACCTATACCAACGCCGCTGGGGTGCGGTCGCTGGTGCAGCCCGGTGCCAAGCCCGGCGATGTGCGCTACGCGGACACCAATGGCGACGGCGTCATTACGGCTTCCGACTACACTTACCTGGGCAGCGGTACGCCCAGCTTCAGCTACGGCGCCTCGCTGAATTTGAACTACGCGGGCTTTGATTTTCGGATGCTGCTCTACGGGGTGCAGGGTGCCGAGGCCATCAACGGCGCGGCCTTCAACCTGTCGAAATCGGCCGACTTCGTGGGCGTGTGGAGCAACTTCTACGCGAACCGCATGGACCGCTGGACGCCCAGCAACCCCAATAGCAACCAGCCCCGCGTAACCGCGACCGACACCAACGGCAACGACCGCTTCAGCAGCCGCTACGTGGAGGACGCCAGCTACCTGCGCGCCCGCAACATGGAAATCGGCTACACGCTTCCCCAAGCTTTGCTAGGCAAGGTGCAGGTAAAAGGTGCCCGCGTGTTTGCCTCGGTCGATAACGTGTTCACCCTCACCAAGTACACCGGCTACGACCCCGAAATTTCGACCGTGGCCAACTACAACAACCCCTTGTCTTACGGCGTGGACTACGGCAACTACCCGCAGGCCCGCACCTACCGCCTGGGCTTCAACGTGCAGTTCTAATCCGCTATTTCCCACCTCCTCTATATGAAATCTACCCGCACCGCCGCCCTGCTCGGCCTGCTGCTCACCGCCGCCCTCACGCCGGGCTGCAAAGACTTTCTGGAGAAGGCGCCCCTGGGCACTACTACCCAGGATAACCTCTTCAAAGACCCCACCAACGCCGTGCAGGCCATCAACGCCACCTACGACGTGGCCGCCTGGGACCAGGGCCCCAAGTGGGGCGACCCCAACGGCCAGTACGTGGCCCAGACCTACGAGTGGATGTTTGGCGACCTAATGACCGATGACTCCGAGAAAGGCGGTAGCTCGGCCAGCGACTTCCAGCCCCTCATCGAGCTCAAAACCTGGAACATTCCGCCCTCCAACCAGACCGTTACCACGCTGTGGGTGCACAGCTTTACCGGTATTGCGCGCGCCAATACGGTGATTAACAACATCGACGCGGGCACCATCGACGCGGCGCTGAAATCGCGCCTCAAGGGCGAGGCGCTGTTTCTGCGGGCGTACTTCTACTTCAACCTGGTGAAGGCCTTTGGGGGCGTGCCGCTGTTTGAAAAAAGTGTGACGCCCACCGAGGCGCCCAACGTGACCCGCGCCACCATCGCCCAGACCTACGCTTTCATCGAGAAAGATCTGAAGGCCGCTGCCGCCCTGCTGCCCGAGAAAAACGCCTACGCCCAGGCCGACCTAGGCCGGGCTACCAAGGGCGCCGCCAATGGCTACCTGGCCCGCGCTATCATGTACCAGCTGGGCACCGTGAATGGCAACAACCACAGCTGGCAGGAGGTGTACGACATCACGAATACCATCATCAGCTCGAACCAATACAGCTTGTATCCCAACTACGCCGCTATTCACCAGGACATTGGCGAGAACAGCAGCGAGTCGCTGTTTGAGATTCAGTTTGGCTCGGACAACAACACCTACGGCCCCATCTCGATAGGCACGACCAACAACATTTTCCAAAACAATCGTAAGACATGGGGCTACGGCTTCAATAACCCCACGCAGAACCTAGTTGACGAGTTTGAGGCCAACGACCCGCGCAAGGAAGTCACGATTATTAAGAACAACGACATTGTACTGGGCATCCTTAACCCCGTCGATATCACGCAGAATGCCACGGGCTATTTCAACCGCAAGGCCGCCATCCTGGCCCCTAATGCGCCTGAAGCGGGCCCGCAGAACATTCGCAAGCTGCGCTACGCCGACATCCTGCTGATGAAAGCGGAGGCCGCCGCCCAGCTCAGTAAGTCCGGCGAGGCCATTGCCCTGGTGAACCAAGTGCGCGCCCGCGCCCGCGTATCGACCCGCCCGCCTGGCACCACCCTAGGCAGCCTGAGCTACGACCCCACTAACGCCCCCGCCAACACCTTACCCGACCTAGTCGGCCTGTCAGGCAGCGCCCTGCTCAGCGCCATCTGGCACGAGCGCCGGGTCGAGTTTGCCGAGGAGTCGCTGCGCTTCTGGGACCTCGTGCGCACGGGCCGCTACCTAGGCGTCCTCCCGGCCGATGTCCGGGCCCGGGCGGCATCGCACGTGGCCACCGAAACCTCGGTGAATCCC
>NZ_DASTEP010000073.1:0-26231 GCF_035709525.1 Hymenobacter sp.
CTGCGCTCGCTCGCAAGCTAAAGCTTACGGTACAACATTTTACCACACATAAGTAGCCACCGAGCCGCCGTAGAGCGAGGTGCTGGCGAGCTTGCCTTTGTACTGAATATTAAAGCTTTTAAGCGAGCTGCTGCTGTTCACGACCAGCAGCACGCGCTTGCCGGCGGGCGTTTTGTAGGCCACATTAGGCAGGTCGGCGGGCAGGTTGGTGGCCACGCGCACCGAGCCGGCGGGCACAAACTTGCTGGCGTGGCCGATGGTGTAGTAGGCCGAGTTGCGCGTCACGGCGTTGCCCGCGATGGTGAGCGCGCCCAGGCAATCGGGGCAGCCGCCCGGCGTGCGCGGGCCGTAGGTGGGGTCGCTGGCGAGGTTCCACTCCAGCACGTTGCGGCTCCAGTTGCGCGGGGCGGCCACTACCAGGTTGTTGGCGTGCCAGGTCAGGTCGCCGCCAAAGTTGCCCGGCCCCTGCGTCCACTGCTCGGTAAAGTACACGTGCTTGGTCGGGTAGTCGTTGTGCACCTGCGTGAGCGCGTTCATGCTGCCCCCGTAGAGGTGAAAGGCCGACCCATCGATGTAAGGGCTGGCCGCCGCATCGCTGAGCACGGTATTCACGAACGCCAGGCCGGCCGCGTCGGGGTTGTGGTCGTACACCTGAATCTTGGTCGTAATACCCGCCGCCTGAAAAGCCGGCCCCACGTAGCTTTTGATGAAGGTGGCCTGCTCGGCGCCCGTCATGTAGAGGCTGGGGTTGTTGTAGGGGTTGAGCGGCTCGTTTTGCAGCGTCACGGCATCGATAGTGATGCCCTGCGCCCGCATGGCCTGGATGTACTTCACGAAGTACTGCGCGTAGGCCCCGTAGTACTGCGGCTGCAAGCTGCCGCCGATGGGGCTATTGTTGGTTTTCATCCAGCTCGGGGCCGTCCAGGGCGAGCCCAGGATTTTGAGGCTGGGGTTGATGGCTACAATCTCCTTCAGCACCGGGATGAAATACGCCATATCCGGGGCCAGGCTGAAGCCTGCCAGCGTAGGGTCGGGCGTGCCCGAGTCGTTGTAGGTATAGACGCTGCCGCTAAGGTCAGAAGCCCCGATATTCACGCGCAGGTAGCTGATGCCAATGCCGTTGCCCGCCGTCGAAAACAGCTCCTTGAGCACCGCCGTGCGGTCGGTGGCGGCCATCTGGCTCAGCACGTAGGCGCTGCCCCCGGTGAGGGTGTAGCCAAATCCTTCCATCGACTGGTAGGTCTGGGTGGTATCCAGCGCGATGGTGGCGTTGGCGTTGGCGGCGGCATCAAAATTCAGCCCCGTGGGCTGGTTGTAGAGCAGCGCGCCCTTGTCGGGGGTGGTGAGCCACACGGCTACCTGGCCAGTGGGCACGGGCAAAATCGGGGGCGTAGGCGTGGGGGGCGCGCTGCCCGCCTCTTTTTTCTGGCAGCCGGCCAGCAAGGCGAGCGCCAGCAGTGCAGCGGCGGGGCGGGTGGGAAAAGGCATGGGGTAGAAGATATTGTTAAAGGGAAAACAGGGCGTCAGTCATGCAGAGCGTAGCGAAGCATGACTGACGCCCTCACCACTCACTACCTCACCACACGTAGGTGGCCACCGCGCCGGCCGGCAGCGTGGTAGCGGCAGCTTGCTTCTTGTAAACCAGGCTGAAAGACTGCACCACGTTTTGTTCGTTCACCACCAGCAGCACGTGCTGGCCGGTGGGCGTGCGGTAGGCCACGTTGGGCAGGCCGGTGGCCGCCGTAGAGCCGATGCGGACCGAGCCGGTGGGCACGAACTTGCTGGCGTGGGCCACCGTGTAGTAGGCCACGTTGCGGGTCACGGCATCGCCGGGGGCCAGCGTGAGCGCGCCCAGGCACTCGGTGCAGCCGCCCGGTGTGTGCGGGTTTTGCTGCGGGTCGGCGGCCAGGTTCCACTCCAGCACGCACTTGGCCCAGTTGCGCGGCGCGCCGATTTCGAGGTTTTTCACGTGCCAGCCCAGGTTGCCGGCGAAGGTGGTTTTCGAGCCCGTCCACTGCTCGGTGAAGTACACGTTCTTCGTCGGGTAGGCATCGTGCACCTTGCTCAGCGTCTCAATCGGCCCGGCGTAGAGGTGAAACGCTGACCCATCGACGTAAGGGTTGGCCCCAGCGTCGCCCAGCACCGTGAGCGGGTATTCGGGCTTGTCGGCGTTGTGGTCGTAGCAGATGATTTTGGTTTTCAGTCCCGACACCTTGAAAGCCGGCCCCAGGTGCCGGCCCACAAACTCGGCTTGCTGCGCGGCCAGCATCAGCAGGCTGGGGTTGTTGCCGGGGTGCAGCGGCTCGTTTTGCACCGTAATGGCATCCAGCGCGATGCCGTGCTTTTGCATTCCTTGCAGATACTTCACAAAGTACTGCGCGTAGGCTCCGTAAAATTCCGGCCGCAGCGAGCCGCCTTTGCTCTCGCCGTTGGTTTTCATCCAGGTCGGCGGGCTCCAGGGCGAGCCCATCAGCTTGATTTTGGGGTTGATAGCCAGTATCTCCTTCAGCACCGGAATCAAATGCGGCTCGTCGGGCGCAAGGCTGAAATGCGTCAGCTGCGGGTCGGTTTCGCCAGCCGGCCGGTCGTCGTAGCTGAACACCGTCGCGTCGAGGTCCGAGGCCCCGATGCTCAGGCGCAGGTAGCTCACGCCAATGCCATTGCCCGCCGTGCCAAACAGCTCGCGCAGCAGCCGGGCCCGCGCCGGGGCGCTCATGGCGTGCAGCAGCTCGGCGCTGCCCCCGGTGAGGCAGTAGCCAAAGCCGTCCATCGTCTGGAAGGTTTGCGCGTCGTCGATTTCGATGGCTGGGCCCGTTGGGGCGGCTTTGCCAAAGGCTAGCTTGCCGGATTGTGCTTTCAGCAGTTGGCTTTGGTCGGGCGTGGTGACCCAGGCGGCGACGCCGCCCTTCGCGCTGGGTGTGGCCCGTTGGGCGTGGGCGGGTAGCAGGCTTAGCGCCAGCAACCCGCTCAGCACCCAGCGGCCGGTAGAAACAGGAAACATAAAGAGAAACCAGATTGAGAGAAAAGTAAAAACGCCCGCCCGCGTACCAGGCAGGCGTTTTCGGATGCGCCTGGCGGCACAGTACACTGCCGCTCCGGGGCCGGATAGTTCTTTATCCACTTTTCCCAGCCCGGGCCCCGAAACGACAGGTAGTTTTTTTTGGATGAGTGGGGTTTTGGATGAGTGGATGAGTGGGGTGGAGAAGGACGACTGTCATGCTGAGCGCAGCGAAGCGCAGCCGAAGCATCTCTACCGCTTCGTTACTCAGCGTAAGAGGTGAGTTATACCATAGAGATGCTTCGGCTGCGCTACGCTCCGCTCAGCATGACGACCGCCCTCATCCACTCCACCCATCCACTCCTCCAACACCCTAATATCCCGGGTTCTGCTGAATCAGCGGGTTGGTGTTGGTTTCCGACTGCGGAATCGGGAACACGAGGTAGTTCACGTCGCGGGTGCCGCCGCGCTGCTGCGCGATGATGTCGAGTGCCGTGACGGCGTGCGTGGCCGAGGCATCGGCCTGGGTGTGGCGGGCGTAGCGCAGCAAATCAAACCAGCGCTCGCCCTCGAAGGCCAGCTCCAGGCGGCGCTGGCGGTCGATTTCGTTGCGCAGGGTTTGCTTGGAGGCGGCCTGGGCCGAGGCGGTGGTGAGGGCGGCGAGGCCGGCGCGCTGGCGCACCAGGTTCAGCTTGGCCAGCACGTCGGCGCTGGGGCCGGTTTGCTCGTTCACGGCTTCGGCGTAAGCCAGCAGCACCTCGGCGTAGCGCAGCACGTAGGTATTGTCGGTCGAGCTGAAGTTGTTGCCGATGCTGGTCCACTTGTACACGAAGGGTCCTTGGTCGTTGGCGTTGGTCGAGCGGCCATCGAGGTAGCTCACGTGGTCGCGGCCTATCACGGTCGAGCCGTTGGGGCCGCGCACGAGGCCGTTGAAGGCCCAGCGCCGGTCGTTTACGGTGTCAGCATACGTGAGCAGCTCGGTGGTCGGAATGTTGAACTTCGGAAACGAGTACGTGGCTAGCGGCGCGGGCAGCACCAGGTCGGGCAGAATGTTGCCGCCATCGGCCGAGCCGGCGTACTGAATTTCAAACAGCGACTCTACCCCCTTCTTCTCGGCCGGAAACAGCGACTTAAACGTGCCGTTCAGCGTCACGCCTGAGGTAATGACGGCGTTGGCCGCCGCCTGGGCGGCGGCCCAGTTGCGGCGCGTGAGCTGCACGCGGGCCAGCAGGGCGTAGGCCGCGTTTTTGCCGGCGCGGTTCTGGTTTTGCGAGGCCGTGGGCATTTGCACGGCGGCGGCTTGCAGGTCGGCCACTACCTGGTCGTAGACCTGGTCGGTGGTGGCGCGGGCCAGGTTCACGTCGGCGGGCGCGCCGCTTTCGGTGGGGATGAGGCGCAGCGGCACGCCGCCGTACACCCGCGCCAGGTTGAAGTAGCTGAGCGCCCGAATGAAGCGCGCCTCGCCCAGAATCTGGCGGCGGCGGGCCGTGTCCATCTGCACGGCGGGCACGTACTTGAGCACGATGTTGGCGCGGTTTACGCCCACGTAGCCCTGGCGGTACACGTTGCCCACCTGGCTGGTGGTTGGCGTCCAGATGATTTTATCCATCGCGTTCACGTCGCCGTTGGTGCTGGTGCAGTTGTCGCTGGGCATCTCGCCCATCACGTTCAGGTCCTGGCCGTAGGCCCCGGTGTTTTGCAGGGCATCGTAGCAGGCCGTGAGGCTGGCCTCGGCATCGGTGCCGCTGGTAAAGAAGTTGTTGGGCGTGAGGCTCACCAGCGGCTCTTTCTCCAAAAAGTTGCAGCTGGCCAGCGCGGCCAGGGCGCCGAGCGCCGGAATAACAAGTTTTTTCATGGGAATTCTAGATTGCCAGCAGCATTAAAAAGTAGCGTTGATGCCCACCGTGTAGGTGCGCGCTTGCGGATACACGCCGTAGTCGCGGCCGAAGGCCGTGGACGAGAACGGGTCGGCGCTCACCTCGGGGTCGTAGCCGAGGTACTTGGTCCAGGTCAGCAGGTTCTGGCCGGTCACGTACAGGCGCAGGTTCTGGATGGCGGCGCGCTTGCTGAGCGTGGTGGGGAAGTTGTAGGCTAGCGTCACGTTTTTGAGGCGCACGTAGGAGCCATCTTCCAGCCAGCGGGTCGAAAAGCGGTTGTTGCCCTGCGGGTCGTTGCGCACGGGGCGCGGAATGTCGGTGTTGGTGTTGGTCGGCGTCCAGTGGTTGAGCACGCGGGCACTCTGGTTGTAGGGGTCCGACTGCGACTCGATAACCTGGCGCGTCTGGTTGTAAATCTGGTTGCCAAACTGCCCCTGGAAGAACACGCTCAGCTCGATGCCCTTGTAGGAGAAGTTGTTGGTAACCCCCGCAAACGCTTTCGGGTTGGGGTTGCCAATAATGGTGCGGTCGGCGTCGGTAATGGCACCGTCGCCGTTGGTATCCACAAAGCGGATGTCGCCGGCCTTGGGGCGGTTGCCGTTCTGGGTGGCCAGGCTTTGGCCCTCGGCATCCGACTGCACGATGCCCTGCACCGTGTGGCCGTAGAAGGCGCCCAGCGGCTGGCCCACCTGCGAAATGCGCTCGCCCGCGATGATGTTGCGGGCCGATACTACGCCCGCGCCGTCGGTTTGCGGGCCCAGGTCGAGAATCTTGTTGCGGTTGCCGCTCACGTTGAAGTTCGTGGTCCAGCCAAAGCCATTGTCCTTCGCCAGCACGTTGGTCGTCACCAGCCCGATTTCAATGCCCCGGTTTTGAACGCGTCCAATATTTTGGGTAACAACCGGATTAGGATTGCCGGTAGGAATGCCGGTGCTAATCGGAATTGGCACATCCAGGAGCAAGTCCTTGGTTTGCTTATTATAAATATCGAACGTGAACGTCAGGCGGTTGTTCAACATACTAAAATCCAGGCCGCCGTTGTACTGGTAGGTGGTTTCCCAGCGCAGGTCGTTGTTGCCGATATCGCTCTGTGTGATGCCGCCCACGATGGTCGAGCCGGTGCCTTGGTAGAGGTAGCCAGTCGAGTAGCGCGAAAAGCGCTGATAGGTGTAGATTTCCTGGTTGCCGTTGGCCCCAAAGCTGGCGCGCAGCTTCAAGTCCGACACCAGCCCATCCTGCGGGAAGAAGCTTTCCTTCGAGATGCGCCAGGCTGCGCTCACGGCCGGGAAGTAGCCAAAGCGGTACTTGTTCACGAAGCGGCTGGTGCCATCGGCCCGCAAGCTGGCCGAAAATAAATACTTGCCGTCGAAATCGTAGTTGGCGCGGGCAAAGTAGCTCAGCAGCGCCCACGAGTCGGCGTAGCTGCCCGGGATGCCTATCACCGTGGAGCCGCCGCTCAGGTAAGGCACGTTGGCCGAGAAGTCGCGCGTGGCCGCGCCCGACGTAAAGCGGTCGGACTGCTGCATCGACTGGCCGGCCAGCAGCGTCAGGTGGTGCTTGTCGCCGAGGGTGGGGGTGTAGGTAACCGTGTTTTCGAGCAGCCAGATTACCTGCTGGTTGGTGGCCGTTTGGGCGCGGCCAGTGCTGCCGGGGTAGTTGCGGGTCAGAAACTGGTTTTCGGTCTGGGTGCGGAAATCGATGCCCAGCGACGAGCGCACGCGCAGGTTTTGCAGGATGTCAAACTCGCCGTACACGTTGCCGATGGCCTGGTACACGATGGCGCGGTTGCTGCTTTCGAGCAGGTTGCCCACCGGGTTGTCCGACTGGTTGAAGGGGTTGAGCGCGTAGGTGCCGTTGGCGTTGCGCACCGCGATGTTGGGAATCTGCGACAGCGCCCCCAGCACCGTGCCCGAGTTGCCGAGCGCCAGCTCCGAGCGCACGCTGCCGTTGTTGTTGGTGCGGCTGGTGTTCAGGTTGGTACCGACGCGGAATTTCTTGCTGACCGTCTGCTCCAGGTTTATCTTGAAGTTGAAGCGGTCGAAGCCCGAATTCAGGCTGATGCCTTCCTGCTTGAAGTAGCCGCCCGCCACGTAGTAGCGCGTTTTGTCGGTGCCCCCGCTGATGTTGAGCTGGTAGTTCTGAATGCTGGCCGGGCGGTACACTTCATCCTGCCAGTCAGTGTTAAAGGCCAGCGCCGGGCTGTTGAAGTTGGGCGGGGCCACGCCGCCGTTGGCGTTTATTTCGCGCAGCTCCTGCGCAAACTGCTCCGCGTTGAGCACGTCGAGCTTTTTGCGCAGCTTCTGGCGGCCGTAGTACACGCTCAGGCCCACCTGCGACTGCCCCACCTTGCCGCGCTTGGTCGTGATAACCACCACGCCATTGGCCGCCCGCACGCCGTAGATGGCGGCGGCTGCGCCGTCCTTCAGCACGTCGATGCTCTCGATGTCGTTGGGGTTGATGGTGTTGAGCGGGTTGATGCGCTGGTTGCCCACCGCTATTTCCTGCTGGTAATCGGGCAGCACCGGCACGCCATCAATCACGTACAGCGGCGAGCCGTTCAAGCTCAGCGAGGCATTGCCGCGCACCCGCACGTTGATGCCCGCGCCGGGCGCGCCGCTCGGGGCCGTTACCTGCACGCCGGGTGCCTGCCCCTGCAAGGCCTGGTCGAAGCCCGCCACCGGCTGCCGGGCCAGCGCCTGCCCGCCCACTGAGGCCACCGACGTCGACAAGTCTTGCCGGGTCTGGGTGCCGTAGCCCACCACCACCACCTCATTCAGCGCCTGCTGGTCGTCGCTGAGGCGAATGGCGATGGTGCTGGTGGCACCCGTCACGGCCAGCTCCTGGTTTTTGAAGCCCACCGAGCTGAATACCAGCGTACTGTTCTCGGGCACGCTCAGCGAAAACGAGCCGTCGGCCCCGGTCGAGGTGCCGATGGTGGTGCCCTTCACCAGCACCGTCACGCCGGGCAGCGGCTCGCCCTTGGCATCGGTTACGCGGCCCGATACGGGCACGTTATCAGCCACGGCCGACGAAGCAGGGGTAGCAAAGCCAGCGGCCGCGGGCGCATTCACCACCACGAAGTAGTTGGCGCGCAGCTCCTTAAACTGAAGCGCTACCTGCGGCAGCACGGCCGCCAGCCGGTCGGCCAGCGTGCCGGGCAGAGCGGGCTGCTCGGCCACGCGCTTGTTGTCCACCACGTTGCTTTCGTAGAAGATGGTAGCGTGGTACTCGTTTTCCCACTGCTTGAGCAGCGTTTTGAGCAGCACGGTTTTGGGGGCGCGCACGGGCTGCGGTGCTTCGGCCGGCGCGCTCTGGTGCGCCACCGACATGGCCAGAATCTGGGCGTGGGCGGGGTTGCCCAGCAGGTGCAGCACGGCCACGCCCGCCGCCAGGCACGCGGGGCGCGCCACTGGCCAGCTTAGGAGGGTAAGGGGTTTAGTCATAAAAGGGTGGGGAGAAGGGGATTATAAAGGCTTGCGTTGTTCGGTCAAAGTCAGGTGGTTGCCTTGCCGGGTAGCTTTCAGGTGGAAAGCTTCTTCCAGCGATTGCAACAGCACGTCGAGGTCGCGCACGGGCACGGTGCCCGTCACGCGGCGCTGGTTTAGCTCGGGGGTAGCTACCTCCACTTCCAGGCCGTAGGTGTCGTGCAGGCGGGCGGCCAGCTCGGCGATGGAAGTTTCATCAAGCACCAGCTCCGCGTCTTTCCACGAGGCGTAGGCCGCCGCCGAGCGCACCTTGCGGTAGGCCATTACCACGGGCTCGGCGGGCCGCACCTCGCGGGTTTCGACCAGCTCGCCGGGGGCCAGCAGCACGTCGGGCCGCTGATGGTCAGCAAAATGCACCCGCACCTTGCCCGAGAGCAGCACCACGCGCCCCTGGTCGCGCCGGCGCGACACGGTGAACTTCGTGCCGAGCACTTCCACGTTGAAGCCCGCCGTGGTATGCACCACAAAGCGCTGATTATCGGCCTGGTGCTGCACCGCGAAGTAGCCTTCGCCATCGAGCCACACCTCGCGGGGCTTGCCGGGCGTCCAGGCCGCCGGGTAGCGCAGGGTCGAGTGTCCGTTCAGGGTGATGCTGGTGCCGTCGGCCAGCTGCACGGTGCGCGTCTGGCCGTAGGCCGTGGCGATAGTCTGGCTGGCCGGCACCGCTTGCTGCGTAAGCCACCAGCTGCCGCCACCCAGCACCGCGCCCGCCACGGCCGCCACCGCTGCCCAGCGCCGCCAGCGCGGAGCCGGCACGGCCGCCAGCTCGCGGCTGCCAAATTGCAGGCGGCCGTGCAGGCGGGTGAGCATGGCCTCGTAGTCGGGCTCTTCGGCGGCGGGGGCAGCCTGGGTTTCCAGCCCTTCCCAGTGTTGCAGCATCCAGTGCTGGGCCAGCAGTTGGTTGGCCGGCTGGGCTAGCCAGGCGCGCACGGCCGCCGCGTCGGCGGCCGAGGCACTGCCGTGCAGGTAGGCGGTGAATAAGGCTTGGGTAATGTCGGGGGTCATAGGCGGTTGGGCCGCTGGGCGAGCTTGGCAAACAAAAGGAAGCGGCGGGGTGCCGGGTCTTTCGCATTGCGCAGCGACGAGGTGAATACCACAATCGTTTGCAGTACTACACCGTGCCGGGGGGCTTACCCTTAGTGGGAAGAAGAAATTTTTTGAGAAAATTTACAGGTGACTAAAAATCAGTCGGTTGGTTTTTGATGAGCCAGCCTCATCAGGCGCGGACCTCACCCCCTAGCCCCCTCTCCCGTGGAGAGGGGGAACTAGCTCTAGCATAGTCTTCTAATACCTAGAAACTAAAAGCTAGTCCCCCTCTCCACAGGAGAGGGGGCTAGGGGGTGAGGTTCCGTGTCAGGGTTTGGCAACTAGCCTATTCATGCTCTGCGCCAGATTGCTCAGCGAATCGGGTGCCGTCCGCCGTCCATCCAGCGGCGCGTACAGCTCCAGGCTTGATTTCAAAAGCGAGTCGGCGGCCAGCGCCCGCACCTCGGCGGCATTCATGCCGGCGCGGTAAAACAGCCAGTTGCGGTACCGCGCCCCGCGCGCCGCGCCGCCTAGCGTCAGCTGGCGCAAGTGCAGCCGCTCGGGTAAGCGGCCTATTTCCTTACCATCTAAATAAAGCAGCGTTTCGCCCCGGGCGAAGTAGTGCGTCAGCACTACTTGGTGCCAATGGTTATCGCTGACGCGCGCCGCGCTGCGCAGGTGGCCGCCCCCCGCCGAGGCGTAGGCAAGCGCGCCACCTTTCTCGATGTGAAGACTACCCATGGCCGTGCTGTCTTGTAGCGAAAGCAACTGCCCGCGGCCCGTGGCACGGAAGCCGAACACCTGCGTAAACGGATGCACCAGCGCCTCGGGCACCAGGCGCAGCGTGGCCTTCGGGGCCAGCCGCACGCCGGCCGAAGCCCGAAAGTGCAGCAGCGGTTTGCCGGCTCGCAGCGCATCGAAAAGCGAGGGCACCCAGGCGTGGGTTAGCTCGGCGTGGCCGCGGTCGTTGGGGTGCAGGGCATCGTCGAAGTAGCCGGCGGCCCAGTGGCCCTGGCCGTCGTCCACGGCCCCGAGCAGGTTCACGGTGGGCACGGCCCAGGCGTGCAGCAAGAGGTTCATCTGCCGGATGTAGGCGTAGTCCTCGGCGTTGTAGTCGTTGCGGGTGTAGCTGTTCGTGACTACCGGCACCAGTCCCGCCGCCCGCGCTTTGGCCATGAGCACCTGCATGTTATCCCGAAACTGCTCGAACTTGGCCTGCCCGCCGCCGTGGATGCCCTCGTTGCCCAGCGCCAGGGCATACACTACGTAGCGGCCCTGCTGGGGCGGCAGGTCGCGCTCCCAGCGGGCCAGTACTTTCAGGGTGTTGTCGCCGGGGATGCTGATGTTGGCCGTGGTCCAGGGCGCGCCCTGGCCCGCCGTGGCGCGCTGGCTCAGCAGCCGGGCGTAGCGGCTGGCGTAGCCATATTTGCCTGTAGCGCCCTGGCCGAAGGGCACTGATGAGCCGAAAAACACGATTTTCAGGCTGTCGGTGGCGGGGCGGGCAAGGGCATGGCGGGCGGCCTCGGCTGCCGAGCGCGCGGGCCACCGCTGGCCGAGGCCCGCGCCGAGCAGCGCAAAAAAGAAAAGCTTTTTGAACATACTACTCAAAGCTGGAAGTGGGGCCGCGAAGGTCGGCGGCAAGGCTAGTACACCGCGCCGGGCCGCTTACCCTTAGTGCGGCCCCCAAAGCGTAGCGATGCCCGGCCCTACCTTGCTGTATGCAGTACGTAGGAATGGAAGCCCCGGAAGCGCTCCGGCGCGCTATCAAAGGCTTCTGGTACACCAGTATAGATTTTAACGAGTACCCTGCCGGCTTCGAGATAATCCCCGATGGCTACGCCGAAATTATCTTTCTCTTCGGCAGCGCCTGTAGCGTGGCCACATCCGGCGGCTCGCAGCCCTTGCCCTCGCCCTTTTTGATGGGGCTGCTGGGGCAGCCGGTGCGGCTGCACGCCCCAGGTAGGGTAGAAATTATGGGCGTCAAATGCTTTCCGTGGGCGGTGTTTGAGCTGCTGGGGCTGCCCGCCGGGCCGGGCGGCGTGCAGGTTTTCGAGCACCCTGTTGCCCAGCTTCAGGCCCCGCTGGCCGCGCTGGTGCAAGCGGGCCAGGTAGCCGAGGCGCTGGCGCTGGTGCGGCAGTATTTCCTGAGTACCCAGCCCGCCCCGGCCCCCGACCAACTGCTGACCCGGGCCGGCCAGGCCATGAGCGCAACCCACGGCACGCTGCCCGTGCACCAGGTGGCGGCCGCCGCGCACGCTACCGTGCGCACCCTGGAGCGCAAGTTCAAGCAGGCGGCCGGCCGCACCGTGAAAGACGTGTCGGGCCTGATGCGCTTCGAGCAGGTGCGCAACTGCCTGTGGCGGGAGCCCACGGCCAGCCTGGCCGGCCTGGCGCAGGAGCTGGGCTACGCCGACCAAGCCCACCTGAGCCGGGACTTCAAGCGCTACTGCGGTGCCACGCCCGCCGCTTTTGCCCGCCAGGCCCGGCGCGGGCAGCCGGTCGTGGGCCGCGATTTTGTCGCGTTTATACAAGCCTAGCCATGGCGCGGACCGGAATTTTGGGTTGCTGTTAACGCACTAAAATCGC
Source organism: Hymenobacter sp. (assembly GCF_035709525.1). Classification (GTDB taxonomy): domain Bacteria; phylum Bacteroidota; class Bacteroidia; order Cytophagales; family Hymenobacteraceae; genus Hymenobacter. Next base: position 11,973 of record NZ_DASTEP010000073.1, read on the forward strand.
AACCCTTACCAAGATGGAATCCGCACAAAACCAACCTGTTTACGACGTTATTATCTCCGGGGCCGGACCGGTAGGGCTGTTTCTGGCCTGCGAGCTGGCGCTGGCCGGCTGCTCGGTGCTGGTGCTGGAAAAGGCTGCCGCCGCGCCCTCGCGCCCCAAGCAGTTGCCCTTGGGCCTGCGGGGGCTCAATGCCCTGTCGGTGGAGGCCCTCTACCGCCGCGGGCTGCTGGCCGAGCTGGATGCGCCCAAGCGCCTGGCCCTGCCCTTCGCTACCCCTGGGGCCGGCCCGGGTGCCCGGCCCCAGGGCGGCGGCCACTTCGCAGGCCTTACCATCGACCCCACGCGCGTCGATGCCGCGCAGTGGCCCTACCGCCTGCCCAACTCGACCCCCAGCCAACTATTCGCGGAGCTGGCCGAACTGGAAGCGGTGCTGGCGCGCCGGGCCGCCGCCCTGGGCGTGCCCGTGAGGTACGAGCAGCCCATTACGGGTTTTCAGCAAAGTGCCGATGGGGTAGTGGTTGATACGGCAAACCAAAACTTTGAAAGCAAATGGCTGGTGGGCTGCGACGGCAGCCGGAGCGTGGTACGCAAAGCCGGCGGGTTTGAGTTTGCTGGCACCGAGCCGCGCTTCACGGGCTACTCGGCGTTGGTGGACCTGGCCGACCCGGAAAAGCTGCGCCCCGGCCGCCACGTCACTGCCACCGGCATGTACATGCAGGCGCAGCCCGGCTACGTCATTTTGCAGGATTTTGACGGCGGGGCCTTTCACCAGACCGGCCAGCCCATCAGCCGCGAGCACGTGCAGGCGCTGCTGCGCCGCATTTCCGGCACCGACGTGACTATTACGGCGCTTCACCTGGCCAGTACCTGGACCGACCGCGCCCGGCAGGCCACTGCCTACCGTCGCGGCCGGGTGCTGCTGGCCGGCGATGCCGCCCACATCCACGCGCCGCTGGGCGGCCAGGGTCTCAACCTGGGTTTGGGCGACGCCCTCAACCTGGGTTGGAAGCTCGCTGCCACCATCCAGGAGCGCGCCCCGGCCGGCCTGCTCGACAGCTACTACGCCGAGCGCTACCCCGTGGGCGCGCGGGTGCTCGACTGGTCGCGCGCCCAGGTGGCCATTATGGAACCCACGCCCGAGGCCCGCGCCCTGCGGGCCATCATCAGCGACCTGCTGCAAACCCGCGACGGGGCTACTTACTTTGCCGGCCGCGTCGGGGGCATTACGACGTGCTACGACTTGGGCGGCGCGCACCCGCTGGTAGGCCACAGCGTGCCCAATTTTGAGCTGGAAGCTGGCCCGACCATCGGCGAGCTGCTGCGCGACGGCCAGGGGGTATTACTTGATTTTGAAGGTAATAGTATCCTGGAAGAAGTAGCCCACGAGTTCGGTGACCAGCTGAACTACGTGGCGGGCCAAGCCAAAGAGCAGGCTGGCCTGCGCGCCGTGCTCATCCGCCCCGATGGCTTCGTGGCCTGGGCTACTGCCCATGATGCTCCTGCCGTGGAGGAGCTGCGGCAGGCGGCTGCGCAGTGGTTTGGTGGCAAAAAGTAACTGACGTTACGCAACTGCTGTAGAGTTTCTGGTTTCTGGTTTCTGGTTTCTGGTTCAGGCCAGTGGCCGGTTAGCCCCGTAGGGGCGACCCGTCGGTAGTAATGTGCTGTTCTCGCCTGGCAAAGCCCCGTAGGGGCGACCCTGTCGGCTGGTGGGGTCGCCCCTACGGGGCTTTGGCTCATAAGGCATGGTCGGTTACTACCGATGGGTCGCCCCTACGGGGCTAACCGGCCGCTGGCCTGAACCAGAAACCAGCCCACGCGCACCCTTACTTCTGCCCGATTATCAGCGTCAGCAAAATGCCCAGTACGCCGCCGCCGTGCAGGCGGAAATAGTTGCGCATCGTTTTGAGCGCCTGCATAATGTGCGCCTCCACTGTCTTCACCGACACGCCCTGGCGGGCGGCTATTTCGGGGTAGGAAAGGCCGAGCTGGCGGCTGAGCACAAACACCTCGCGCTGCTTGGGCGGCAGGCGGTTGAGGGCGGCCTGGTAGAGCGCCTCCATCTCCTGGTACTCGGCCTCGTTGGCTACGCTGGCGGGGCCGGCGGCGGCGGCTACCTCGCCGTGCAGGCGCAGGTGGTGCTGGTCGCGGCGCAGCTCATTCAGCACGGCGTGGTGGGCGGTGGTGAAGAGGTAGCCTTTCAGGGGCACGTCGTCGCGCAGCTGGGCGCGCTTTTCCCAGATTTTGATAAAGCACTCCTGCACAATCTCCTCGGCGGCGGGGCGCGACTTGAGGTAGCTGAAGGCAAACCGGTACACCAGCGCGCTGTAGTGCCGAAAGAGCGCATCGAACGCCCGCTCGTCGTCTTGCTTGAGACGGCGCAGTAGGTCGGATTCCGAAAAATCGCGCACTATTTCCACGGGGCGGGCGGGTGGGGGCTGAAAAGAGTACTTTTGTAACCGAAAAGTAGCGAAAGTTACTACCGGGCAGGTGAAGTTTTGCGAACGAGTAGTAGCTTGTTTAAGATTGCCTGCGCGGCCGGCACCGGCCGCTATTGGCGGGCCGATAAGCCAGCCAGACAGGCACTTGCCTCCAGGCCGCGGCCTGCTTTAATCTTGCTTTTTTTCGTACCTACTCATGGCTACTCGCCGGGCGTCCATCACCGATTTAGCTGCCGCGCTCAACCTCTCGCCGTCCACCATCTCGCGGGCGCTCTCCAACCACAAAGACGTGAGTGAGGCCACCAAGCAGCGCGTGCGCGCCCTGGCCGCCGAGCTGCACTACCAGCCCAACCAGCTGGCCGCCGCCCTGCGCCGGGGCCGCAGCAAGACGCTGGGCGTGCTGGTGCCGCACATCCGGGGGCATTTCTTTCCGGAAGTAGTGCACGGCATCACGGTGGCGGCCAGCAAGGCGGGCTACCAGGTGCTCATTTGCCAGTCGAACGAGGACGTGGCGCAGGAGCGCCAGCACCTCGACCTATTTATGAACGCGCAGGTCGAAGGCATCCTGGTATCGGTGGCCGAAACGACCCAGGATTTCAGCCACTTCGAGCAGGTGCGCGGCCAGCAGGTGCCGCTCGTGTTTTTCGACCGCGCGGTGGAGGGTTTCGAGGGCGAGCAGGTGCGGGCCGTGGTGCTCGACGACTACCAGGGCGCCTACCAGGCCACGGCGCACCTGGCGGCGCAGGGCTGCCGCCGCATCGCGCACCTGTGCGGCCCGCTGCACCTGGGCATCCACAAAAACCGCCACCAGGGCTACCTCGACGCGCTGGCCGCCCACGGCCTGGCGGCCGAAGATGACCTCACCGTGCTCTGCGAGATGAACCAGCGCGGCGGCACGCTGGCCGCCCGCCAGCTCCTCAAACTGCCCGCGCCGCCCGACGCCATTTTCTCCTCCAATGACCTCGCCGTGATGGGCGCGCTGCAAGTGCTGCGAAAGCACCGCCGCCGCGTGCCGCAAGACGTGGCCCTGGTCGGCTTCAGCAACGAGGCCTTCACCGAGCTGGTCGAGCCGCAGCTCAGCAGCGTAGACCAGTGCTGCGGCCAGATGGGCCAAACCGCCGTGCGCCTACTGCTCCAGATGATTCAGCGCGACGCCAAGCGTGGCGCGGCTAGTACGGCTAAGAGCGTGGTACTGAAGCCGAAGCTGATAGTAAGGGAGTCGTCGGAGCGGCGGTAGGTTGGGGGGCAGTTCATTAACCGCAAAACCGAACAGCAAGGTAGCCCCAGCGGGGCGGCCCGTCGGTAGCAATGAAAACCGGAATAAGCGATTAAAGCCCCGTAGGGGCGACCCACTAAACTGATTGGGCCGCCCCTACGGGGCTTCAAACTGTGCCAGCGATTGTTTTCTACCGACGGGCCGCCCCGCTGGGGCTACACTGCAAACTGCTTTTTAATTAAAAAGGCTACCGATGAAAAAGTAGAATAAGGTTCCTTATCTAATTGGAGGCGTGCTGGTTATTGTTTGGCTTTATGTATGTATAAAGCAGAGTCTAGGTAACCAGCAAGCGGCCGAAAGAGGCGTGTGTATAAAGGCGCGTCCGAGCGCTATTATGTTCAGAAGCACGACCTACACTATTGATGTTGTGTATCGGTATAAAGGGGAGAATTATCGCGGGGAAGTGTTTACTACCGTGAAATCGAGAGCAGATTCTATCCGGCAAAAGCCGGATTCTATTTGGATAAAAATTCTTCCCGAAAACCCTAACTATTTGACGTGGTGTGAACAACGCTAGCATAAGCTAGCGCGCGCCCAAGACGCGCGCTAGCTTTCGTCACTTCTTGCCCGCGCCCATTTCCAACTTGCGCAACTGGTCGGCTTTCCAGCTCGTGATGGCCACGACCAGCATCGTCATCAGCCCGCCAAATACGACGCTCGGTACGGTGCCGATGAGCTTGGCTGCCGCGCCGCTCTCGAAGGCCCCGATTTCGTTGCTGCTACCGATAAAAATGCTGTTTACGGCCGATACGCGGCCCTTCATGTACTCGGGCGTGTAGGTGTGCACCAGCGTTTGGCGCACGATAACGGACACCGAATCGAAGACGCCCGTGAGGAACAGCAGAAACATCGACAGGTAGAAATTGGTGGAGAGCGCGAAGGCCACCGTGGCCGCCCCGAAGCCCGCCACGGCCCACAGCATCTTGCGGCCCGCGCCTTTTTTGAGGGGCGAAAAGGTGAGGAACACGGCCATCAAAACTGAGCCCACGGCGGGCGCGGCGCGCAGGTAGCCGAAGGCGTCGGGGCCGCCGTGCAGGATGTTTTCGGCGAAGAAGGGTAGCAGCGCCACCGCCCCGCCGAAGAGCACCGCAAACATATCCAACGACAGTGCCGCCAGCACCAGCTGGTTGCTGAAAATGAACTTGATGCCACTTAGGATGCTTTCGCCCATGCTCAGCTTTTCGCCCTCGAGGGGCGGCAGCTCGCGGCTGGCAATGCTGATGAAAAAGAGCAGCGCCAAGCCTTCCATCACCATATCGACGCCGTAGGCAAACTCGACGCTGAGGTGCAGCAGCAGCCCGCCGATGGCCGGGCCCAGCACCGCCGCGCCCTGCCAGGTAGTCGAGCTCCAGGTTACGGCATTGGCCAAAAAGCTGCGGTCGGGCAGCAGCTGCGGCATAAAGGAAAACAGCGCCGGCCCCATAAAGCCCCGCGCGATGCCGCTGATAAAAATGACCAGATACAGCGGCCACACCACCGTGGCGTGCAGCGCATCGATGTGCAGGCGGCCGCCCGCCAGCACGCCCGCCAGCGCCGGGTGCGAAAGCCACCACAGCGTGACGGCGCACAAAAACAGCACCAGCACGGCCGGCACCACAATGCGCTTGCGCCGCACCGAGTCGGCCACGTGCCCGGCGTACAGCGACACCGTGATGCTCGGAATGGCCTCGGCCAGCCCAATGAGGCCCAGCGCCAACGGGTCGCCGGTGAGCTTAAAAATCTGCCAGCTTACTACCACGCCTTGTATCTGGGTGGCGATGGAAAACAGGGCGCGAGCCGTGATATAGCGGCGAAAATCGGGCACGCGCAGCGCGGCGTAGGGGTCGTGCGGCGCGGCGGCCGGCGGGGTTGGGGTCATGGGCAGCAAGTACGGAAACCGGCTACTAAACTGCCGACGCCGGCAAAAGATATGTGCCGCCCAAGCGGGTCGCCGCCTTATCTTGCCGGCTGGCACCGCTCGTTTAGCTGATAAACACGTCTATGTCAGGCCCCAGCATCACCCTCACGCACCGCCCCGATTTGGGGCTCGTCATTGCCCGCTGGCAGCGCGACATCGCGCCCGCCGAGCTGCACGGCGACTACCTCGCCATCCGGGCCGTGGCCGACGAGGCCGCCTGCGGCCGTTGGCTGCTCGACCTGCGCCGCCGCGATGACATCACCGAGCCCACCGTCAACCACTGGGTTGGGCACGAATTCGCGCCCTCGCTGCGCGGGCGCTACGCGGCCCCGGCGCGGCTGGCGTTTCTGGTGTCGCCGCTGCGGGCCCAGCAGCCGGTGCTGGTGCAGGTGTCGGCTGGGGAAAGCGACTGCCTGATTGCCACGTTTACCGAGGAAGCGGCCGCGTGCGATTGGCTGACCGCAGATTAAAACGGATTTGTCGGATTTAACGGATACGCCGCTGGCGCGGCTGGCTGGGTGTAACGCCAAGCTCCAGCTTGGCGAGCGAGCGCAGCGAGCATCTACGTTAAAAGACGTTTGCATACGCCATGCTCGCTACGCTACGCTCGCCAAGCTGGAGCTTGGCGTTGCATCGAATTACGCTACTTCCTCCCTGGTCAGCGCCTCATTCAGGCAAATGGCGGCCTTGCTGCCGCTGGCCGCCGCCAGCAGCGCCTGCTGCTGGCCGGGCACCATGTCGCCGGCCGCGTAGAGACCGGGGATGGTGGTTTGGGCATTTTTATCGACCCACACCGCGCCCTTGCCCGTGATGCGGGCACCCAGCTGGGCGGCCAGCGGGCTGCGCTGCTCCTGCGGCGGGTGCAGGAACAGGGCTTTGCATTCGAGGAAAGAGCCGTCTTCAAATTCGACGCAGCGCAGGCCGGTTTTGGGCGTGCCCACCAAGCGGGCCACGGGCTCCTGGCGCAGGCCGATGCCCTGGCGGCGCAGGCGCTGGCGGGCGTAGTCGGTGAGGTGGCCGGGGCCGTTGGTGACGACCGTCACGTCCTGGCTCCAGCGGCTGATGAGCAGCGCCAGGCCCACCACGGCCTTGCCCCGGCCGTACACGGCCAGGGGCTGGTCGCGCACCTCGTAGCCGTGGCAGTAGGGGCAGTGCAGCACGCCGCTGCCCCACAACTCGCGGAAGCCCGGCAGCGCGGGCAGCACGTCGTGCACGCCGGTGGCCAGCAGCACCCGCCGCGCGGTGGTGTCGAAGGCGTGGCCCTGTCCGGTTTCGCCGCTGGCCCGGAAGCCGTGGGCGAGCTTGGTGAGCTGCTTGATTTTTAGCTCCCTGGCTTCCACGCTGGGGTAGGGGGCCAGTTGCTCGTGGCCCAGGTGCAGCAGCTGGGCGGGCCGGATGCCATCGCGGGTGAAAAAACTGTGCACGGCCGGCGAGGGCGCATTGCGCGGCGCGCCGCCATCGGCCAGCAGCACGCGGCGGCAGCAGCGCCCCAGCGTAAGGGCCGCGCTGAGGCCCGCGCTGCCCGCCCCGATTACCAATACATCATACTCAAAATCCATCACCTGGCTGCGCCGCACGGCGGATATAAAGCCAATGCGACAGCTTAAACCGGCAAAGGCGGGCCGAGGGTTACAGCCGGGCGCGGCGGTGGGGCCGCAGTTGGAAGCCAAAACTGCCATGGGCGGCCCCGGCGCGGGCCAAGCCAGTCATTACGAAATTGTTGCGGGCCGGTGAGGTGGGCCGCAACTAATTGCCTACATTCGCAGTTCAAGTCCCACCTCCCGCTTAAATCCCTTTTAATATGAGTTACATGCTGTCCCGCTGCCTACTGTCCGGTCTACTGCTGAGCGTGGCGGCCCTGGGGGCCACGCCGGCTCTGGCCCAGGCCAGTGCCGTAGTGGCCCCGCCCACCCCGGCCCAGCGCAGCGCCGGGCAGTTTGCCCAGCTTTGCGAAAGCAAGCTCAAGCTCGCGCCCGAGCAGGCTGCTTCGCTGCACACGTACCTAAACCAGGAAGTAACCTACCTGGCCGTGCTCGACGCCAATGGCCTCACCGAGGAAACGCCCGACCTCACGGCCGCCGAAAGCACCCAGCTCGACCAGGTAGTAGCCAAAATGCTGGCCCCTGCCCAGCTGCGCGACTACCAGAAGCTGCGCCAGACGCCCCAGGCCCAAGCCTACCTGCGCGACATGGCCCTGCTGCCCGACGGCCCCGAAAACATGGCCAAAACCAACAAAGCCCAGCAGCGCCGCAACGCCAAGATGATGGCCCAGCGCGAGGAATAGTGTACCGTAAGCTTTAGCTTGCGAGCGAGCGCAGCGAGCAGGGCGTGAGCAAACGCTACCTGGCGCAGTTGTTCGCTGCGCTCACTCGCAAGCTAAAGCTTACGGTACACAAAAAGCCCCTTCCGGATAGCCGGAAGGGGCTTTTTGTGTTAAACCCGAGGCTACTCCTTCGTCAGGTGCAACACCTGGCGCAGGGTGCTGCCATCGGCCTGCGCGCCGCTCACCAGCAGCAGGTAGCGGCCGGGGGCGAGGCCGGCCAGGCCGAGCGGCTGGGGCTGGCCGCCGGGCAGCGCCCACTGGTGGCTGGTGCGGCCGGTGGCATCGAGCAGGCGCACCTGGTAGGTGGCGCTGGCGGGCAGCGCGCTCAGGTCGAGCTGGGTGCCGGCTTCGGCCACGGGGTTGGGGTAGAGGGCCAGGCTGGCGGCCCCGGCCGCCGCGCCAAACGACACGGCGCGCACCGGCGAGTAGGTGCTGCGGCCATCGGCATCGACCTGGCGCAGGCGGTAGTACACGGTAGCAGCCGTGGCGGCCGCGTTGGGGTCGGCGTAGCGGTAGGTGTGCGTAGCGGCCGTGGTGCCCTGGCCGGCCAGCTGCCCAATGGCCACGAAGTCGGTGGGCAGGCCGGTGCGGCTGCGCTCTACGCTGAAGTAGGCGTTGTTTTTCTCCGAGGCGGTAGCCCAGTCGAGCAGGGCGCTGGTGCCGCTGGTGCGGGCCGTGAAGGTGGCAAGCACCACTGGCAGCGGGCTGGCCGTCATCGGGATGGTGTAGTTGGCAATGTTGTTGGAGCCCGCGCCTTCGCTGTCGACGGCGGTGTAGGTGAAGGCCGTCGACATCACGCTGGAGTTGCCGTTGGCCACGTAGTACACGGCCCCGCGCTGGGCAAACGGAATAACCTGGCCGGGCACGATGAGCGTGCCGGTGGGGCTACCCAGGCGCAGCGCGCCCTCGGCAGGCACGGTTTGCACCACGAAGGAGGCCACCGAGGCACCCGAGTTCACGAGCGTGGCGTCGAGCGGGTCGAGGTTGGTGGGCGCGCCGCCGTAGGGCACGCTCGGCGACTGTGTCTTGGTAACGGCTTGCAGATTGACGCTGCACGTGCCGAAATACAGGTCGTCGAGGCCGAAGTCGTTGCCGCCCGAGGCGCGGTTGATGTCGCGCACCTCAAACGTGGCCGTGCGGCTGGTGCCCGAGTACCACACCCCCGAAAACTGGGTGTAGTCGTTGGCCGCCGTGGTGATGGTCGTCGTTACCGAGGCCGACTTGCCATTGATAACGAAGCCCAGAATGGCTGGGCTGGTGGGGTTGACGGACTGCGCCCAGCCCGAAAACGTGTAGTAGCGGTCGGGTATTACATTGACTACCTGCGCGTAGACCTTGCTTTGGTTGGCGGCCCCGTTTACAATCATGAAGCTGCCTTTGCCGCCGCGGCCCAGGCCCCGGAAGTTGCTGTGGTAGTAGTTGGCGTCGGTGTCCACGGCGTAGGTGGTTTCGGGCTGCAGGCCCGCCGAGTTGGGCGTGCCATCGGCCTTGAGGCGCGGCACGAAGGTGTAGGCCGAGGTGAAGCTGCCATCATTGCCAGCCTCGAAGCCGGGGTTTTGCAGCAGGTTGGGGCCGGTAGCCGAGCTGCACACCGTGCTGGGGTCATACACGTTGATGGCTACGGTGGCCGTGTTCGAGCAGTCGTTGGCCGCCGCGCACACCTTATAGGTAAAGCTGTCGCTGCCGAGGTAGTTGTTGGCGGGCGCGTAGGTGTACGAGCCATCGGCCTTCAGCGTGAGCGTGCCGTGGGTGGGGCCGGCCACGAGCGTGGCCGTGTAGGTGGCGCTGCTGGCCAGGTTCAGGTCGTTGAGCACCACGTTGCCGGCCGTGGTAACGTTCTGCTTGGCGTCGAGGCCGTCGTCGTTGGCCACGAAGCTATTGCTCGATACCACCGGCACGGTGTAGGTGGCTGTGTTGCTGCCGGTGCCATTGGCGTTTTTGGCCGAGAAAGCAAACGTGGCGTTCCCGATAAAGCCCCCCGTGGGCTGAAACGCGAGCTTGCCAGTATTGGCCGTGGGCACCACGGTGGCCGCCGCCACGGCCGTGCCATCGTAGTAGAGCGTGCCGCCGGTGGCCGGCTGCACCGTGAACGAAGCGATGGTGCTGGCCGGGTCGCTGGCCGCCTGCGGCGAGGTGAGGCCGGGGTTGAGGGCCGCCGAGGGGCTGTTGGCCGCTATTTTCAGGTTGGTGAGGTTGTAGGCCGTGGGCGCGGTCGTTACGCTCACGATGCCCGAAAACTCCGAGGTGCCCAGGCTGGCCGCCGTGGCCGTGGCCGTGAGCTGCGCCGTGCCCGTGGCCAGCGCGGCGCGCTGCTCGGGCGTGAGGCTGGTGAGCGCGATGCGCGCCGAAAACGGCACGCCCGAGCCGCTGCCCTGCGCCACGCCGTTCACGTTGCCCGAGTAGGCCGTCACCGAGTCAGTGCGCGATACGGTAACAGTGCCCAGGTAGGAGCTGCCCTGCCCGAAGCTGTTGCCCGTGGTCGAAGACGGCAGCCCCACGTTGTTGGGCGTGGCCAGGAATAGCTCCACCGTGCGGCCCGTGGTCACGAGGCCGCGCACCGTGAGGGTGGTGCCCAGCAGGCTGGCCGTTTTCAGGATGGGGTAGTTGAGGAGCGCGTTGGCCCCGGCCGTGCTGGTGCTGTTGGTGGTCACGTAAGGCGAGGAGCCCACGTTGGCGTTGTTGTTGGCCGAGGTCAGCAGGTCGATGCCCACCTGCCCGCTGGCCGCGTTGCCGTTGGTGGCGGCCCCTTTGCCGTTGCCATAAATGGCGTTCTGGCTGATAACCGACTTGCTGGCCGCGCCATTCACCATCACGCCCGCCCCGTAGCTGTTGGTGATGATGTTCTGGCTGATGGTGTTGCCGGTGCCGTACACGCGCACGCCCGCCGAGTTGCGCGGAATGGTGGTAAGGCTGGTGCTGCCTGCCCCGTTGCCGGTCACGGTGTTGCCGGTCCAGGTGTTGCCGCCGGCCGAGTTCAGGCCGTCGATGCCCGCGCCTAGGTTGTTGGCGACGAGGTTGTTGCTGATGAGCGAATTGCTGCCCTGCATGTCGAGGCCGCCCATCGTCACGTCGCCGATGCCGTTATTGCGCACCTCGTTCTGGCTGATGGTCGCGCCCGTTACGCCGCTGTTGGCCGTGAGGCCCTTGCCCTGGTTGAAGCCGATGAGGTTGTTGTGTATCATCAGGCCCGCGCCGCTCAGCACCCGGATGCCGTCGGCCTTGGTGCCCCCGGCCGGCACGGCAAATGCCAGGGCCGTGGTGCCGATGAGGTTGCCCAGCACCGTCACGTTGTCGGCCGCCACCCGCACGTTGGCGTAGCTGTCGCTGCCCGCCCCGTTGCCAAAGCCGTAGACGGCCAAACCCATAAGGCCACTACCCGTGCCGGTCAGGTCGAAACCCACGCTAGTGGTAGAGGTGCCGGTGAGCTGCACTTCGGGCGCATTCAGCTGGGGCAGCACCACGCCGGCCACGCCGGTGGGGCCGCCGGTGCCCAGCAGGCGGCTGTTGGTGTTGCCGATGTTGTAGGTCTGCGTCCAGCCGTTCACGACCGTGGCCGGGCCCGCGATGGCTGGCAGCCCCGCCGCCCCGCTCGGGCTGATGACGGCTACGCCGCCCGTGAGCTGGCCGGCCGGCCCAGCCGGGCTGCCATTGGCCGCCCGCAGGCCGGCGTGCGCCGCGCCATCGGGCACCATAAAAATGCTGCTTTCGGTGGCGGCCGGCAGGGCGGTGCCGGTGGCGCTGGCCCCCACTACCTGGTTGAGAAAGCTACCGGCCTGGGCTAGCTTGCTTTCATCGCCCAGGGCGTTGCTGTTCAAGATAAACTGCGCTAGCGAGCCCTGGCCGCTGGCCTTGGTGTTCACCACCAGGTCGAAGTTGAAGCCAAAATCGACGCCCGTGGTGCCGGCCGCGCTGCCCACCGTCACGGCGGCCACGGCCTGCACCGCCTGGCTGCCGGTGCCGAGGGCGGCTAGGCTCTGGCTGCCGTTGTTGGCCGGGGCGTCGGGCAGGGCGGGGTTGGGGCCGCCCACTTGGTCGGTGGTGGTGCCCTGGTAGGTGGCAACGGGCAGCAGGCCCGCCGTGGCGCTGCCGGCGCGGCAGCTGCTCACGGTGGCGCTCACCACGCGCACGGCGTAGGGGCCGGGGTCGAGGTTGTAGAAGCGGTACGCGCCGCTGGCGTCGGTAGTAGTGGTGGCCAGCAGCACGCCGCTGCTGTACAGCTCCACGGTGGCGCCGGGCCGGCCGAGGCTGGCAAAGCCGGGGGCCGCGCTGGTGGCGGCGGCCAGCGAGCGGCCCGCGCCGCCGCCGTAGTTCACGTCGTCAAACACGGTGCCCGCCAGGTGTGGCAGCACCAGGTAGCTGGTGGCCGAGGTGGCCGTGCCCGTGGCATTGCTCACCGGGCCCACCACCGTGATGGCCCCGCTGCTGGCCCCCGCCGGCACGGTAGCCGTGAGCTGCCCGTCGGAGTTCACCACGAAGCTGGCCGCCGTGCCATTGAACAGCACCGCGCTAACCCCCGTGAAGTTGCTGCCCTGCACCACTACCTTGCTGCCCACCAGCCCACTTCCCGGCGAAAATGAGGTGATAGCCGGCACCCCGTAGACCGGGGCCGCCGAGGGCACCACCCAGGTGGGGCCATTGACGAGCGTGCCCGCCGCGCCCGTGCCGGTGCCGCCGGCGCTGGTGCCGGTGCCTTCGTCGAGGCGGTAGTAGGCGGCCAGGCCGCTGCTGGTGCCGGGCACCTGGTAGTTTTTGGTGGCGTTGAGGTCGGCGGCGCCGCGCACGGTGCTCCACAGGCGCACCTCATCGAGCTGGCCGGTGAGGTAGGGCGCGCCGGTTTGCAGGCCGCCCAGGCGCAGGCTGGCGGGGGCCGTCAGGGCGGCGGTGTTGGTGGCAGTGCCGGCGCTGCTGGCTTCCTGCACGCCATCCACGTACAGCAGCATCAGCCCCGAGCTGCGCTGGCGGGTGGCCGCCAGGTGGTGCCACTGCCCGTCGTTGATGGCGGTGGCCGACTGAATGGTCACGTCGGGGTTGCCCACCCCAAAGGCCGCCTTGCCATTCAGCAAAGTCAGGCCGAAGTCATTGGTCGCGCCGGCCACCTCGCCATCGAGCAGGCCCGCGCCCTGCCACCACTGCGTGCCGGTGGGGCTGGCCATGCTGGTTTTCACCCACAGCTCGATGGTGAAGTCGTCGCTCACGGGCCGGGCCAGGCGCACGTAGCTGCTTTTGGTGGCGTCAAAATTCAGGGCGTTGCCCAGGGCCCAGGCTCCGCTGGGGGCTGCCAGCAGCCCGGCCAGCAGGAGGGTAGTCGGTATAGGTACTTGCATAAAAATAGGTGTAGTAGGTGTAATCAGTGTAATCGGAGTAGGTAGGTAGCCGCGCCAGGCCAGCCGGGACAGCAGCTAGTCGCTACGTGGTTTTATTTGCATTAAATCAATAATTATATCTAATAAGAAGCTTTGTTATTTTTAGTAAAAATTGCACTGGATAAGTTTATTTGCTTCTAAAAAATGAACTGGCATTCCATATTGTGGACAAAATTGATAGATATCACACGAATATGCAAGGAGTGAATAAGTTGATAATAGTACTTTATGAATAAATTATGTTGCTGGAGGCTCGTTCGCTAAAATTGTACTGCCTGCATTGCGCTGCTAGCCTGTGCGCTGCGTGCGCAGTAGCACGGTGGAGCTTTTTTTGCGAAACCCGGATAAAAAAGCTGGGTTGCCGCTTGTAAGTGCTGGCTCTCAGTCTTAAAAATGGAAAGTGCGGGCATAAAAAAACCCTTACCGGAAGCCGGTAAGGGTTTTGGTGGCGCGGCCGCTTGCGGGCTCTATTCTTTGGTGAGGCGCAGGGTCTGCTGGAAGGCGTTGCCGCCGGGGGCCAGGCCGCTCACGCGCACCAGGTAGGTGCCGCTGGCCAGCTCGTGCACGTCCAGGGGCTGGGGCAGGCCGCCGGCCAGCGTGAGCTGGCGCAGGGTGCGGCCGGTGGCGTCGAGCAGCTGCACCTGGTAGGAGCCGGTGGCGGGCAGCTGGCTCAGGTCGAGCTGGGTGCGGGCCTGGGCCGGGTTGGGGTAGAGGCTCAGGGCCGGGGCCGCGCTGGCCTGGGTGCTGAAGCTGACGGTACGCACGGGCGAGAAGCTGCTGGTGCCGTCGGCATCGACCTGGCGCAGGCGGTAGTAGACGGGGCCGTTGGCCTGGGCGGCCACGTTGGCATCGGTGAAGGTGTAGGAGCTGGCGGCGCTGGTGGTGCCGTGGCCGGCCAGCTGGCCGATGGTAGCGAAGCGCACCCCGTCGAGGCTGCGCTCGATGTCGAAGTGGTCGTTGTT
>NZ_DASTEP010000074.1:0-19006 GCF_035709525.1 Hymenobacter sp.
GGTAGAGATGCTTCGACTCCGCTGCGCTCCGCTCAGCATGACGGACGTGGACCAACGACTAGTGACCTAAAGCTCCCCGCCAAATACCCGCACGGCCGGCCCGCTCAGCCACACATTGGTAAACCCGCCATCCGGCCGCACCTCAAACGACACCTCCAACTCGCCGCCGGGCGTGCTCAGGCGCACCGGCGAGGCCGCGCCGCGCTGCGAAGCAGCCAGCGCCACGGCCGTAACGCCGGTGCCACAGGAGTAGGTTTCGTTTTCGACGCCGCGCTCGTAGGTGCGGACGGGCCAGGGGTGGGCGGGGTCGGCGGGCACTTCTACGAAGTTGACATTGGTGCCGGCGGGGTCGTAGGCCTGGTCGTAGCGGATGTCGTGGCCGGCGGCGAAGACGTTGAACTCGGCCAAGCTGGGCGACTCTTCGGGGTCGAGGAAATGCACGTGGTGCGGCGAGCCGGTGTGCAGGAACACGTCGTCCTCGCCCACGTCGGCGGGCTGGGGGGCGGCCACGTCTATCATCTTGAGGCGCACGGTGCCATCGGCTTCTACGCGGGCTTCGTGGGGGCCGTCTACGGCCAGGAAATAGGCTTTGTCCTGAATGACGTTCAGGTACTTGGCGAAGGCTACCAGGCAGCGGCCACCGTTGCCGCACATGGAGCTGGGCGCGCCGTCGGCGTTGAAATACACCATCTCGAAGTCGTAGCCTGCGCGGTTGCGGAGCAGCATGAGGCCATCGGCCCCGATGCCGAAGCGGCGGTGGCAGAGCGCCGCGATGCGGGCATGGTCGGTGGGGTCGAACTGCTCGGCACGGTCGTCGATGATGACGAAGTCGTTGCCGGTACCTTGGTATTTATGGAAAATCAAACTCATGTAAAGCAACTGTTAAGTAAACGAATTTCGGCACAATCGGGCCGCCGCCCAAACCAGCGGCTTTAACTTGCCGGCTCGTAGCGGCTGCCCAGGCACGACGCTAGGTGCTATTTATTCTTCACAGTATGACCTTCCCCAAGCATTTGACGGCGGCGCTATTGCTCGCCGCCAGCCTCCCCGCCGCCGCCCAGGTTCGCCAGGAAACGCTACTTACCAGCGGCTGGAAATTCACCAAAGGCGACCAGCCCGACGGGGCCAAGCCCGGCCTCAACGACGCCAAGTGGCAGACCGTGAGCGTGCCGCACGACTGGGCCATTTCGGGGCCATTCGATGGTAAAAATGACCAGCAAGTCGTTAAGATTGAGCAGAATGGCGAGAAGGAAGCCACCCTGAAATCGGGCCGCACGGGCGGGCTGCCCTTCGTAGGCGTGGGCTGGTACCGGCGGCAGCTGAACGTGCCCGCGCTGGGCAAAGACGGCAAGGCCGTGCTGCTGTTTGACGGCGCCATGAGCGACGCCCACGTGTACCTCAACGGCAAGCAGGTAATGGCCTGGCCCTACGGCTACAACTCGTTTTCGGTGGACATCACGCCCTACCTGAACGCCAAGGGCCCGAACACGCTGGCCGTGCGCCTCGAAAACCAAACCGAGTCCTCGCGCTGGTACCCCGGCGCGGGTTTGTACCGCAACGTCCACCTCATCACCACGCCGGGCGCGCACGTGCCGCTGTGGGGCACCTACCTCACCACGCCCGAGGTATCGGCGGCCTCGGCCACCGTGAAGCTCAAGACCAAGGTGGAAGTGCCCGCCGGCTCGCCCGGCCTCGTGCTCTATACGGCCCTGCTCGACGCCAAAGGCAAAACGGTGGCCCAGGCCAACACGCCCGTGGTAGCGGGCCAGGAAGTCGAGCAGACCTTCACCGTGGCGTCGCCCAAGCTGTGGTCGCCCGAAACGCCGACCATGTACAAGGCCGCCTCCATGCTGATGGCCGGCAAGGTTATCCAGGACAAATACGAGACGCCGTTCGGCATTCGCACTTTCAAGTTTGAGAAGGGCAAAGGCTTCTCGCTCAATGGGCAGCCGCGCAAGTTTAAGGGCGTGTGCAACCACCACGACCTGGGGCCGCTGGGCGCGGCCATCAACGTGGCGGCGCTGCGCCACCAGCTCACCATCTTGAAGGATATGGGCTGCGACGCCATCCGCACCTCGCACAACATGCCCGCGCCCGAGCTGATGACGCTCTGCGACGAGATGGGCTTTATGGTGATGGAGGAGTCGTTTGACGAGTGGAAGTCGCCGAAGGTGAAGAACGGCTACAGCCAGTACTTTGACGAGTGGAGCGAGCGCGACTTGGTGAACCTGGTGCACCGCGACCGCAACCACCCCTCGACCATCATGTGGAGCATCGGCAACGAGGTGCCCGACCAAAGCAACCCCAACGGCCCGGCCATGGCCAAGCGCCTGCAAGACATCGTGCACCGCGAAGACCCCACCCGCCCCGTAACGATGGGCATGGACCGCTACGCCGACGATTTGAAGTACGGCATCGCGGCCGTGCTCGACATTCCGGGCTTCAACTACAAGCCCCGCTGGTACGCCGACGCCTACAGCAAGCTGCCGCAGGGCTTCGTGCTAGGCTCCGAAACGGCCTCTACCGTGAGCTCGCGCGGGGTGTATAAATTTCCGGTGGTGCTGGGCAAGGAGATGCGCTACCCCGATAACCAGTCGTCGAGCTACGATGTGGAATACTGCCCTTGGTCGCAGATTCCCGACATCGAGTTTGCGGCCCAGGACGACCTGCCGTATGCGCTGGGCGAGTTTGTGTGGACGGGATTCGATTACCTCGGCGAGCCCACGCCTTACGATGAAAAGTGGCCGTCGCACAGCTCGTATTTCGGCATTATCGACCTGGCCGGCCAGCCCAAGGACCGCTACTACCTCTACCGCGCCAAGTGGAACCCCGCCCAGCCCACCGTGCACCTGCTACCGCACTGGACCTGGCCCGGCCGCGAAGGCCAAGTAACGCCCGTGTATTGCTACACCAATGGCACCTCGGCCGAGCTCTTCGTGAACGGCAAAAGCCAGGGCCGCCAAACCAAGGCCGGCCCCGGCGCTACCGACCCCCAGACCCGCTACCGCCTGCAGTGGAAAGACGTGGTATACCAGCCCGGTAGCATCAAGGTAGTGGCCTACGACGCCCAAGGCAAAACCATCGGCACCGAAGAAATTCGCACTTCCGGCGCGCCCCACCACATCAAGCTGGCGACCGACCACACCAAGCTAACCGCCGACGGCCAGGACCTGGCCTACGTCACTGCCCGCGTCGAAGATGCGCAGGGCAACCTCTGCCCCGACGCCACCAACGAGCTGCGCTTCGCGGTGAGCGGCGCGGGCACCTTCCGCGCCATCGGCAACGGCGACGCTACTAATCTGGAGGCCTTCCAGACGCCGCAGATGCACGCTTTTAAGGGTCAACTGGTGGCGATAGTACAGGCTGGCAGCACGGCCGGCGCGGTGCAGGTGAAGGCCTCGGCAGCAGGGTTGAAGGACGGGACGTTGCAACTGGCGACGGGGAAGTAAACCTGACGCGGGTAACCTCACCCCCCAGCCCCCTCTCGGAAAAGGTGAGGGGAGCCTGACAACAGGCTTATGAGTTGTAACAAAGGGGCTTCCAGCAATGCTGAAAGCCCCTTTTTCGTATCCTTCTGTAAGGCATTTATGAAAATGCTACGGAGTATGGTCGGCTCCCCCTCTCCTTTTCGGAGAGGGGGCCGGGGGGTGAGGCGCTACGCCAGGGCAGCTAGTGCCGCTGGCTTGCCAGGTTGCCGCACCGCAACCAGTTCTCCCACTTCTTGCGCTTAAGCGCAACGTGTCCTTTTAAATACTTCTCCATCACCAGCGCCGCGCAAGGCGCGGCCGAAAGCCCCCCAAAGCCCGCGTTCTCAATATAAACCGCCACCACAATCTTCGGCTTAGTCGCCGGGGCGAAGCCCGCGAACGTAGCGTGGTCGTCGCCTTCGTCGTTTTGCACGGTGCCAGTTTTGCCGGCTACCGTGATGCCTACGTCGGCCAGGCTGGCCAGCTCGGCGGTGCCGCCGCGCTGCATGGCGGCCACCATGCCGGGCACGAGCGCCGCGATGTTGGCGCTATCGACCAGCGTGTGGTGCTTTTCGAGGAAGCGCGGCAGCGGCTTGCCGCTGCGGCCGATGGCTTTCACGAAGTGCGGCGTGATGTACCAGCCCCGGTTGGCAATAATGGCTTGCACGTTAGCCATTTGCAAGCCCGTCAGATTGATTTCGCCCTGCCCGATGCTAAGCGAGTAAACGGACTTGAAATTCCAGTTCTTCGTGCGGCGAGCCTTGTCGTAATACGCCGGCGTGGGCAAAAAGCCGGGCTGCTCGCGGGCAATGTCCACGCCCAGCAGCGTGTCGAGGCCGAACGAGCGCACGTAGCGCCTCCACTCGCCCAGGTGCGTGTGGCGGGCGGCCACGGTATCGGCCAGCGTGGCCGCCGAGTCGGGGCGCGGCTCTACCACGGCGCGCAGGGTCTGGTAGAAATATGGGTTGCAGCTGTATTTCAGGGCCAGCGTGAGGTTGCGGGCCTGCGGGTGCTGGTGCACGCAGTTGATGAGCGACTGGTCGCAGGGAAACGACGTGTTGTTGGTAATGGCCCCGAGCTGCAAGGCCACGGCCGCATTCACGAGCTTGAAGACCGAGCCGGGCGGACTGGCCTGCACGGCGGGCCGATTCAGCAGCGGGCGATTTTCGTCGTCGCGCAGCAAAGCCAGGCGGGCGGCGTTGCTGCCGGGCGCGGTGAGCACGGCGGGGTCGTAGCTAGGGGCCGATACGCAGGCTAGAATCTCGCCGGTGCTGGGCTCCAGCGCCACGATGTAGCCGCGGCGCTCGCCCAGCAGGCGCTCGGCGTAGGCTTGCAGCTTGGCGTCGATGCTCAGGTGTAAGTCTTGCCCAGCCTGGTAGATGGTGTCGGCGGCCCAGCTACCGTGCACGCGGCCGTGGCCGTCGGTGCGCGGGTGGTATGCGCCCCGGTGGCCGGTGAGGAGGGCGTTGTAGTAGCCCTCGATGCCGGGGTTGCGCAGGCGGTAGTAGCGGCCGCGCTCCAGCTTTTGGGCCAGGTAGAGGAAGGGCGCGGCATTGGCCGGCTGGTAGCCCAGCACCGGCGCGGCGGCTTGCGTGAGGTAGGTGCGCTCGCGGCGGCGTCGCAGCGTGAGGCCGGGCCACTCCTGTATGTGGTGGCGCAGGCTGGCGGCCTCGGGCTGCGTGAGCGTCAGCTCGATGGGCCAGCGCTGCACACGGGGCGGGGCGGGCTTGGGCTTGGTCGTGTCGGGGGTGATGACGCCCAGCGAATCGGGCACCGGGTCGGGCCGCCGGGGCGGCGGAATGGCCGGCAGCCGCGCCGCGAACACCCGCGCCTGCAACGCGCCTTCGGGCCAGCCCATGAGCTGGTTAAACGCCACGGTATCAAACGTAGCCAGCTTGGGCAGCGTGAGGGTGTAGTGCGCCCGCGTGGCCACCAGCGGCTCGCCGTGCCGGTCGAGCAGCTGGCCCCGGATGGGCTCGTATACCTCGCGGCAATCATAGTACTCTTCGGCTGGGGCTGAGGCACTTGGGGCCGAGCACGCGGCCAGGCCACCGAGGGTAATGGTTAGCGCAGAAGCAGTCAGTAAGCGGGTGGGAACCATCAGGTAAAGTTACTGCGGGCGTACTTTTGCGCCGTGTACGACTTTCTCACCACCTCGCCCTGGCCCGACTACGAGCTGCTCGACAGCGGCAATTTTCAGAAGCTCGAACGCTTCGGCAAGTACGTGCTAGCCCGCCCCGAGCCGCAGGCCATCTGGGACCCGGCCCTCTCCCCCGCCGAGTGGGCGCGCGCCGATGCCACCTTCGCCCGCGCTCCCGGCAGCACCGAAAAAGGCCAGTGGAGCCTCAAAAAAGGGATGCCCGAGCAGTGGGTTATCGCCTACGAGCGGCCCGATGGCCTGAAGCTGCGCTTCCGACTGGGCTTGTCGTCGTTCAAGCACGTGGGGCTGTTCCCGGAGCAAGACCCCAACTGGCAGTTCATTTACAACCAGACCCGTAAACGCCAGGCCAAGCTGCCGCGCGTGCTCAACCTATTTGCCTACACCGGCGCGGCCACCCTGGCCGCCCGCGCCGCCGGGGCCGATGTCACGCACCTCGATTCGGTGAAGCAGGTGAACTTCTGGGCCCGCGACAACATGGAGGCCAGCAACCTCGACGGCGTGCGCTGGCTGGTCGAAGACGCCATGAAATACGTGCGCCGCGAGGTGAAGCGCGGCAGCAAGTACCAGGGCCTCATCCTGGACCCGCCCGCCTACGGCCGCGGCCCCAACGGCGAGAAGTGGCAGCTCGAAGACGAGCTCAACGAGATGCTCAAGCTCAGCCAGCAACTGCTCGACCCCGAGGACCATTTCCTGGTGATAAACCTCTACTCACTAGGCTTTTCGGGGCTGATACTGGATAATTTAACTAAGGCCATTTTCCCCGGCAAAAAGGCCGTGCGCGAGCTGGGAGAAATTTACCTGCACGACGCCAGCCAGCGCAAGCTGCCGCTGGGCACGTTCTGCCGGTTTGCCACTTGATTTAGTGCTTAGTGCCTAGTGCTTTGTGCATAGGCTCAACGCATTCTTATAACACCGCTATTTAAGCCTAAGAGACGGGCCCTGGGCACCAAGCACCATGCACCAAGCACTACATACTCACCGCCGTCTGGCCCTTATCGACATGGGTACCAATACCTTCCACCTACTCATTGTGGAAGACCGGCCCGGCCAACCGCCGCACCCGCTGCTGCGCACCAAAGTAGGCGTGCGCCTGGGCGAAGGCGGCATTAGCCAAGGCGAAATTGCGCCCGCGCCCTACGCCCGCGCCCTCCAGACGCTGCGCGGCTTCAAGGAAGAAATGGAATTGCACCAGGTAACGGAGGTGCGCGCCACGGCCACGAGCGCCATGCGCGTGTCGCGCAACGGGCCGGCGCTGGTGCGCGACATCCTCGACCAAACCGGCATTCAAGTCGAGGTAATCGGCGGCGAGCGCGAGGCCGAGCTCATTGCAAAAGGCATCCGGCAGGCCGTGGCGCTGGGGCCCGAGAAGCACCTCCTAATGGACATTGGCGGTGGCTCGGTCGAGTTCATCATTGCCAACGAGGACACTATTTTCTGGAAGCAAAGCTTCGAAATAGGCGCGCAGCGGCTGCTCGATAAATTTTTCACCGAGCCCAGCGGCGTGTTTCCGCGCGAAAGCCTGCGCGCCCAAATTGCATACCTGGCCGAGGCGCTGGCCCCGCTCACGGCGGCCGTGGCGGCGCACAAGCCGCTGGCCGGGCTGGTAGGCAGCAGCGGCAGCTTCGATACGCTGGCCGACCTCACGGTGGGCCGCGTGCGCAAGGAGTCGGAACTGCCGCCCAGCACCTGGCTGTCGGTGGCCGATTTTGAGCGGCACTTCGCCCACTTACTCACCCTGAACCACGACGAGCGCGTAGCCCTGCCCGGTATGTTCCCGATGCGGGCCGACATGCTGGTAGTAGCCAGCGTGATTGTGGAATACGTATTGAAAACCTACAACTTAACGCGCATCACTACTTCGGCCTTCGCCCTGAAAGAAGGCCTGCTGGCCGAGCTGCTAGGCAAGTAGCAGCAAGGCAGTAGTATTTCCAGCAAAGCCATTACTAGCTACTTGCCCAATAAGCCGACACAAAAGAGGCGGCGCAATAATCTGCGCCGCCTCTTTCGGTTTACATCCCTAAAAATCCTTCTTGGCCAATGGTTGCCTGGGTAGGCAGCGCACGATTATCTCAAGCGCCAGCATCCCAGTGTAGCACAGCAAAAAGCTACTCCTGGAAATATGGTGGCCGATGCGCAGGGCAGTAGCGGCGAGGAGTAGCGCGATGAGCAGCAGGTAGAAAGCGGAACGTAGGCGAGGCGTTTTCATAGCTCAGTAAAACAATTACTAGTTTGAGAATCAAGGCTTGGCCTTAAACTCAACCGGAATGGTGAAAGCCACCGCCACCGGCTGCCCGTTCTGCTTGCCGGGCTCGAATCGCGGCAATTGCCGCACGGCCGCCAGCACGGCCGCATCGAAAGCCGGGCTTAGGCCTTTTACGATTTTGGCATCCTGCACCGTGCCATCGGTGTCGATGGTGAAGTTGGCGAATACCCGGCCGCTGGGCAGCACCTCACCGGGCGCGGCTTTGGGGTAGGTTATCTTGCTTTGCACCGCCTGCGTGATAGCTACTTGGCCGCCGCCGCCGGGTAGCTGCGGCATCTGCTCCGCATACCTGTAAACCTTGTGGCCACTGCTGGTAACGGGCTGCGGAACGGGTCGCGGTATCGGCACTCGCGTGATAGTCACAACCTCCTGGCCTGGTTTATCTCCATAAGCAATATTGACTTGCTGCGTAGTACCCGGCTCATACTTACCACCGGTGCGCAGAGAGTCCGCGCGCTCAGCCAGGCGTATTTTACGACTAACATCATCTGGCTGAGCTTTTTGCTGCGCCTCAGCAGGCATTGGCGCAATTTGAGCCAGCGCCGCGTGGCTACCGAGAAAGAACAACCCACCTAAGGCGGGCAACACGAGCCACTGCTTCCAGCGGCGCACGGGATTTTGATTTTGCAACATGGCAATTCGGGTGAGGGTGAAGGAAAACGTGAAGGGCTGAAGCAAAGGCGAATAGGCCGGCGCGCCCAGCTGCCGCGCCGCCAGCCGGGCCAGCAGCGTGGGGTAGGCGGCGGCCCCGGTTGCGGGGGCGGCATCGGCATCGGCCAGCAGCTCGTGGGTGAGGCGCAGGGCCGGCAGCAGCAGGTGGGCAAAGGGATTAGGCCAGAGCACGGCGCGCCAGGCTTCGAGCCAGAGCACGTCGGACGTGTGGCGCTGCTGCACGTGGGCCAGCTCGTGGGCGAGCACGGCGGCGGCTTCGGCGGGCGGCAAGTCGGCCGTTTCATCCCAGAACACTACCCGGCCGAAGGAGCTGGCCGGCAGCCGCCCGCCGGTGTAAGCCAGCACGTAGCCGGGCCGCCGCTCGCGGGGCAGGCGGCGGGCCAGCCACCACAGCCGCCCCACCTGCCAGGTTAGCCGCCCCAGCCCCAGCGCCACCCCCGCCAGGTAGATGGCCCCGACCCCCTCCCAGGCCGACCACCCGGCGGCGGGCGCGGCGGCCGGACCTGCCTGCACCACGGGCAGCAGCACGGCCGCTACCCCGACTTTGCTGGTGGCCACGGCTACGGCGGAGCTATTGAGCCACAGCGGCAGCGCCGGGCGCGGCAGCAGGGGCAGGGCAGCGGCCAGCAGCGGGGCCAGCAGCAGCAGGGCGCGGTTGTATTCAAAGCAGCGCTCGCCGCGCAAAGCCAGCCGGTACACCAGCCACAAGGTTCCCAGGGGCAGCAGCGTGCCCGCCAGCCAGGTCAACAGGAAGGGCGCATTCATGGCTGCGGGTCGTTTTCGGAAGTGGATTCTGCGTCGGGAGCGGCGTCGGCCTGGGCCTGGCGCAGCAGGGCGTCGAGCTGGGCGGCGTCGAGGTTTTCGTCCTGGGCGAAGAAGGATACGAGCTGCGTGAACGAGCCGCCGAAGTAGCCGCGCAGCAGCTTGCGCAGCGAAAAGCGGCGGTAGTCGTCCTGCGCCACCAGGGCGTGGTAGCGGTAGCCACGGCCCACCGGCTCGTAGCCCACGAAGCCCTTTTGCTCCAGTATCCGCACGATGGTGCTCACGGTGGTGAGGGCCGGCTGGGGCGCGGGCAGGTCGGTGAGCACGTCTTTCACGGCGCTGGGGCCGCGCCGCCACAGGATTTGCATTACCTGCTCTTCGGCGCGGGTGAGTTCGGGAAACGGGGCTTGCATGGGTGGTGCGGGTGGTTGGTGAAGCGAAGTACGCAGATTTTCAACGTAAATTTTAGTTTATAACTAATATTTACGTTGAAATAAAGCAATCATCTGAAAATCAATGGTTATATTTTTTACAAATCAAAGGTTAGGGGCGCTGGCTCGTCGCCCGCAGACCTCACCCCCTAGCCCCCTCTCCAAAAAAGAGGGGGAACTAGCTTCTAGTCGTAGTGTCTAGAGGCTAGAACTAGAGTTAGTCCCCACTCTTTTTTGGAGAGGGGGCTAGGGGGTGAGGTCCGCGGGCGGATAGACTTTCCAGCCGCAAACCTGTTTGCCCGGCATATTCGCGGACTGAAAGTCCGCGCTACCGTACCCTTCCGACGCCCCATGCCTACGTTCTCCTACCAACAGCTTTTCACCTTTGCCGAGCAGGTTTTCCTGGCCATCGGCTGCCCGCCCGCCGATGCCACGCTAGCCACCGAAACCCTGCTCTCAGCCGACTTGCGGGGCGTGGACTCGCACGGCGTAGCGCGGCTTTCGGGCTACGTGCGCCTCTGGGAGGCGGGCCGCATCAATGCCGCGCCGCGCGTGGGCGTTACTTATGAAACGCCCAGCACGGCTGTGGTCGATGGCGACGGCGGGCTGGGACTCGTGGTGGGCCCCAAGGCCATGCGCGTGGCCATGCAAAAGGCCGAGCAGGTGGGCACCGGCTGGGTATCGGTGAAGAACTCCAACCACTTCGGCATCGCGGGCTACCACGCCATGCTGGCGCTGGCCCAGGACATGATAGGCGTGGCCATGACCAATGCTTCGCCGCTTGTTGCGCCTACCTATTCACTTGAGCGCTTGCTGGGTACCAACCCCATCGCGGTGGCCGTGCCGGCCGGCGAACAGCCCGATTTTGTGCTCGACATGGCTACTACCACGGCGGCCAACGGCAAGCTCGAAATCGCGCAGCGCAAAAATCTGCCCATCCCCGAAGGCTGGGCGCAGGACGCCGACGGCCGCCCCAGCACCGACGCCCACGCCGTGAAAAACGGCGGTGCCTTGCAGCCGCTGGGCGGCGCTACCGGCTCGCACAAAGGCTACGGCCTGGGCGCGGTGGTCGACATCTTCTCGGCCGTACTCAGCGGGGCCAATTATGGGCCGTGGGTGCCGCCGTTCGTGGCCTTTTTGCAGCCTTCGGCTAATCCGGTGGGCCAGGGCCTGGGGCACTTTTTTGGGGCGATGCGGGTCGATGCCTTTCGGCCGGCCACCGAGTTCAAGGCCCACATGGACAACTGGATTACCACTTTTCGCGAAGCCAAAGCCGTGGAAAATCAGCGCGTCCTCATCCCCGGCGACCCCGAGCGGGAGATGGCCGCGCACCGGTTGCTGGAAGGGCTGCCGCTGCTGGACGCGGTAGTGCAGGACTTGGAAAGCGTGGGGGCAAAGTTTAGGGTAAAGCTGTAACACCAAGCTCCAGCTTGGTGATGCGGCTGGCTGCACCCTACTGTGGCTCGCCGCCCGTGTCACCAAGCTGGAGCTTGGTGTGACCAGCCCACAGCTGCACCAGCAGCACCCAGCCCACGGCGCTGCTCCAGCCCGCCAGCACATCGGAGGGGTAGTGCACCCCTAGGTACATGCGCGCCCAGCCCACGCCCAGCGCAAACAGCGGGGCCAGCGCCCACCACTTGCGCTGCTTAGGTGGCGTGATGAAAAACAGCGCCGCCGCCAGCGCCGCCGTGTCCATAGCGTGGCCACTGGGGAAGCTGAACGTGTGCTCGGGCCGCAGGCTAAGCCAGAGGTCGGGCCGGGGGCGCTCGGCTATCCGCTTGATAACCTGCGTGAGCAGCATCGAGCCGCCCACGCCCAGCGCGAACAGCCAGGCCGCGCGGCGGCGGCCCCGGTAGGCGAGCGCGGCAGTGGTGAGCACGCCGGCCGCTACCATCGGCCCGGTATTGCCCACGATGGTGAAAAACACGGCCAGCCCATCGAGCGCCGGGGTGGCGTGGCGGTGCAGCGCCAGCAGCAGCGGGTTGTCGAAGGGTGCGCGGCCGTGGCTGGCAACCAGCGCCGCCATCGTGCCAAATATGCCCCAGGCCAGCGCGGCGGGCAGCCACAAGCTGCGCGGGCGCGGAGAAATAGAGGCAGCGGGCGAAGGCGAGGTAGCAGGCATAGCGGGCAGGTAAGCAGGCTGCTTACGCAAAAGCCCGGCGGGCAGGCGCGAGCACAGCGTTATTTTATCGGGTCGCTATTCCATTTTTGCACAAGGTATTCAGGGAGGACGCGCTTGCTACTTCCCGTCTTTGCAATTACTATCAGAGCACTAGCTCTCACTCGGCTAGTTGCCAAAAAGCTGGCATAGTGCGGTTGTCATTCGTGTTATGGCTGCGCGCTACACCATCCTCAGCGAAGAGTAGCTCTTGAGAGCCCCAGCGGGGCGACCCGTCGGTAGAAATCAGCTCCCCGCAACGCGGCAAAGCCCCAGCGGGGCGACCCTCTCGGCTGGCGAGGGTCGCCCCGCTGGGGCTTTAGTTATTTATTTCCTAGCACTTACTACCGACGGGCCGCCCCGCTGGGCTACTCTTTGTGCAGGCGCAGGGCCTGGCGGAAGGTCGTGCCATCGGCCTGCGGGCCCGTTACCAGCACCGTGAGCAGGCCGGGGGTCAGCGCGCTCAGGTCGAGGGGCTGGGCCTGGCCGCTGGCCAGCAGCAGGCGCTGCACTTGGCGGCCGGTGGCATCGAGCACCAGCACCTGGTAGCTGGCCGCAGCGGGCAATGCGCTCAGGTCGAGGGTAGTGCTGGCTTGGGCGGGGTTGGGGTACAGGCTGAGGCTAACCTGGGCGGCGGCGGCGGTGCCGAGGCGCACCGGGCGCACCGGCGAGTAGGTGGCCGTGCCGTCGAGGTCTACCTGGCGCAGGCGGTAGTACACCAGGCCGGCTGGCTGCGTGCCCAGGCCCTGCTGGTCTACGAAGGTGTAGGTGGTCGTCGTCGTCTTCACGGCCTGGCCGGCCACGCGGCCCAGCGGGGCGTAGGTAGCGCCGTCGAAGCTGCGCTCTACTTCAAAATACGCGTTGTTCAGCTCCGAGGCAGTAGCCCAGGCCAGCTGCGCGCTGCGGCCATCGGCGGTGGCCTGCGCCGTGAAGCTGACCAGCTTTACCGGCAGCGGGGCCAGGGTGGTCGGGCTATTGGCCGTGGTAGCCGTGGTGGCCGTGCGCGTCGATACGCTGATAATCCAGCCGTCGCCGAGGTGGGTGGTGGCGTTTTCGCCGTGCAGGGTGCCACCGGCTGCTGCCGGGCGCAGGTATATGCGGAACACCAGCGAGGTAACGCCCTGGCTCGAAGTCGAAACCAGCACCGAGCCGCTGGCGGCCCCGCTGCCCGTGCCCCCGTCGGGGGCGGCGGCGTTGTTCAGAATCTGGGTGCTGTTGACCGTCAGCTCCGTCGAGCCGCTGAGCCGCGACAGGGTCGGGCCCTTGGTCAGCAAATCCAGCTCGGCGGTGTAGCCCATTTTCACGCCGCCCGTGGTAAACGAGCCACCCAGGCCGGTGAGGTGCACCACCGGGTTGACCACGGTGTGGTTGAAGGTGAGCGTCAGGTCGGCGTACTGGTAGCGGGCCGTGTTGGCGGGCAGGGTGGCGGGCAGCGGCTCTACCGAAGTAAATATTTCTGCCCCGCTGTTGGCCGCCACGTCGATACCGCCCGTCACGCCGCTGGCGGAGGTGTAGTTGGCATTGCTGGAGCCCCCCACGGCATTGAGCAGCGGATACAGCGCGAAGGCCGGCGCCGTGCCGCTCGTGGTAGACAAGCCCGCCCCGAAGGCCACGCCGGCCCCGCTGGCGATGCGGCTGGTGGGCAGCGTAAACTGCTGGTTGCTGAGCGCGAACGTGGTCGTGACGGCCGGCGAATAAGCCGACATCGCGTTGCTGGTGGGGTTGGTAGTGTTGTTTTGGAACGTAACCAGCTGGCTGGCCGCCGTGGGGCCGCTAGCCGTGGAGTTGCCCGCGCCGGGGGCAAATTCCAGGGTGGGCGTCTGGGCGTGGGCGGCGGTGGCGCCCAGCGTGGCGAGCATCAGCAAGAAGGAGCGGAAAGCGGTAGTCATATCTGATAGCGGTAAGTAGGTTGCGGAAGGAAGTAGGTGTGGTCGAGGTTTTGTGGCCTGCTAGCCTTGCGTAGCCAGCCAAACAAACTCCTCTTTTTAATTTCAATCTTCGCTTGACATTCAGTGCCTTGCGATAACATTACAAAGGTAATTTTCGCCTCAGCCCGCTTTTTCTCATTCTCGTTCAACCCCGTTTCCTGTACCGCGAACCGACGGTTTTAGTGAGCGAAGAGCGGCCAGCGGGCGTGGGGCCAGCCGGCCCCGCGCCCGCTGGC
The DNA here is from genome assembly GCF_035709525.1 of Hymenobacter sp. Taxonomy (GTDB): domain Bacteria; phylum Bacteroidota; class Bacteroidia; order Cytophagales; family Hymenobacteraceae; genus Hymenobacter. Next base: position 14,079 of record NZ_DASTEP010000074.1, read on the forward strand.
CGGGGTTGTTACTTTACCGCCTTGTCTTTCTCCCGTTATGCCAAACCTCCTCACGGCGCGCCTGCTGCTGCGCCCGCTTACATTGGCCGACGCCGCCGGCATGTTTGAGCTCGATGCCGACCCGGCCGTGCACCGCTACCTGGGCGGCATCGGCGGGCCGCGCCCCGCTAGCCTGGCCGATAGCGAGGCCACCATCCGCTTCATCGAGGCGCAGTATGTGGCCCACGGCATCGGGCGCTGGGCGGTGGCGCTGCGCGCCACCGGCGAGTTTATGGGCTGGGCGGGGCTGAAGCTGGTGACGGAGCCGGTCAACGGCCAGCGCGATTTCTACGATATAGGCTACCGTTTCATCCCGCGCTACTGGGGGCAGGGCTATGGCTACGAGGCCGCGCGGGCGTGGCTCGACTACGGTTTTGCGACGCTGGCACTGCCGCGCATCTGCGCTTACGCCGACGAAAACAACGCCGGCTCACGGCGCATCCTGGCGAAAATCGGCCTGCGGGAAGGCAACAGGTTTGTGGAAAACGGCACAGCCTGCGTGTGGTACGCGGCCGACAACCACGCCCCGCGCCCCGCCGAAGCCGGCCCACCCGCTGCCCTAGCGCCGCGCCAACGCCGAGCCAACCGCCCGCGTATGCCCGGCCAAATCTGACCACTCAAACTACCCGCGCCCTCCTAACCCATGCCCGCCGACCCGCACCCCCACGCCGACTGCTTTACCGTGCCCTACCCCGCCTGGGCCGCCAACGCCACCATTTACGAAGTAAACCTGCGCAACTACACGCCCGAAGGCACCTTCCGGGCCTTCGAGGAGCACCTGCCGCGCCTGGCCCGCATGGGCGTCGTTATCGTGTGGCTGATGCCGATTCATCCTATTGGGGAAGTAGGGCGCAAGGGCTCGCTGGGTAGCCCCTACGCGGTGCGCGATTACTACGGCGTGAACCCCGAATTTGGCACGTTGGAGGATTTAAAACACCTCGTGCAAACGGCCCACGACCTGGGCCTGAAAGTGATACTCGACTGGGTAGCCAACCACACCAGCCGCGACAACGCCCTCATCACCCAACATCCCGACTGGTACCAGCACGACGCCACCGGCGAGTTGGTACCGCCCGTGGCCGACTGGACCGACGTGGTAGCCTTCGACTACGCCAGCCGCGAGCTGCGCCAGTACATGACCGACGCGCTCTGCTACTGGGTGCGCGAGGCCGACATCGACGGCTACCGCTGCGACGTGGCCGGCCTGGTACCTACCGACTTTTGGGATGAAGCTCGCCCCGCGCTCGACGCGCTTAAGCCCGTTTTCATGCTGGCCGAATGGGACGAGCTATACCCCTCGGGTGGCCTCACCTGGGAGGAATTCAACTCCGACACGCGCCTGCTGGAACGGGCCTTCAACATGACCTTCGGCCTGCGCCTGCACTACCTGCTCGACCACATTGCCGAAGGCAAGGCCGAACTGGCTGACATCGACACCTACCTGGCCGCCGAACGCGAAAAGTACCCGCCCGGCGTATACCTCATGCACTTCACCAGCAACCACGACGTGAACTCTTGGGACGGTACCGAGTACGAGCGCCTCGGGCCGCTGGCCTTGCCCTTTGCCGTGCTCACGGCCCTGCTGCCGGGTATGCCCATGCTCTACTCGGGCCAGGAGGCGGCGCTGAACAAGCGCCTCGAATTCTTCGAACGCGACACTATCAACTGGCAGGATTTCCCCTTGCAGGACTTCTACACCAGGCTTTTGCAGCTCAAAAAGCGCCACCCGGCCCTGCGCAACGGCGACCCCGACAGCCGCTTCCAGCGCCTCAACGGGCCGGCCGGCCTCTACGGCTTCGTGCGCGAGAAAAACGGCTCGGCGGTGATTGTGCTCATCAACGCCACGGCGGAATCGCTGGAGCTGCCAGGCCAGAAAACGGCCGTTAATCCGCAGAAAGGCTTATTCGACGTGTTCAGCGGCGAGCAGCTGACGCTGGCCCAGACCAAGGCGCGCACCGTGCCGGCGCACGGCTACCGCGTGCTGCGCACCCGCGACTGACGAGAAGTAGCTTGGACTTTGTAGTCCGAGCGCGGGCGCAGCCCGCATCTACGCTTTACGTTCGCTTACGCGGATGCGGGCTGCGCCCGCGCTCGGGCTACAAAGTCCAAGCAACTTTTCCCCCTCCCCCATGCCCTACGTCTTTCTTTTCCTCGCCATCATCAGCGAAGTCATCGGCACTTCGGCGCTCGCGGCTTCGCAGCAGTTTACCCGGCTCGTGCCCAGCCTCATCACGGTGGCGGGCTACGGGCTGGGGTTTTACTTTTTCAGCTTCGCGCTCAAGAGCATCCCGATGGGCGTGGCCTACGCCATCTGGGGCGGCGTGGGCATCGTGCTGGTCACGATTATTGGCTTTATTTTTTTGAAGCAAAAGCTTGATTTTCCAGCCCTGGCGGGCATCGCGCTCATCGTGATTGGGGTGCTCGTGATGCAGCTGTTTTCTAAAACCATCTCGCACTGAATCTACTGCTCGTATGCGATGCTACAAAAAGAGCCGGAACAAATAGTTTTGTTCCGGCTCTTTTTGTAGCATCGCGCTAGCTGGCAATTTTACTCGGCCAGCTTGGGCGCTCGCCAGGTGTTGTTCGACTTGTTCACATCGGGCAGGATGTTGGTCGGGTTCAGTACCACCTGCGTGAGCGGCGAGGTGGTGTTGGCGCGGAAGGTCCAGGTGCCGCCGCGCTGCCAGATTTCGACGGGCAGGCGCACGGTAGTTTTCTTGCCGTTGCTTTCCGTGATTTCGGCGGTTACGGGCATGGCCGCCTGGCTCTTGTTTTCGATGGTGATGAGCGCGCCCTTGGTGGGGTCCTGGTTCACGTAGGCCACCGAGTTCACGGCCTGGTCGAGCAGCCAGTTTTCAAAGAACCACTCCTGGTAAAACCAGCTCAGGTCTTCGCCGGCTACCTCGTTCATGGTGCGGAAGAAGTCGCGCGGCTGCGGGTGCTTGAAGGCCCAGCGCTTGATGTAGGTGCGAAAAGCGTAGTCGAAGCGCTCGGGGCCAAGGATTTCCTGGCGCAGCAAGTACAGGCCGTAGCCGGTTTTGGAGTAGGCGGCGTAGCCCAGGTTGCGGCTCTGCGTCACGTCGGGCACGGTGTAGGGCACGTCCATCGTCGCTATCTGCATCTGGAGCGTATTAAGGGGAGCCATCGATTTGGCTACGTCGCCCTGCTCCTTATACTCGCCGTTGTTGAAATTCTGGCTGCTCAGGATGTTGATAAAGGTGTTGAAACCCTCGTCCATCCACGGGTATTTGCGCTCGTTCGAGCCCACTATCATCGGAAACCAGTTGTGGCCAAACTCGTGGTCGGTCACGTTCCAGAGGCTGCCCTTCTTGGCCTTCACGCCGCAGAATACGATGCCCGGGTACTCCATGCCGCCCACTACGCCGGCCACGTTGGTGGCCACCGGGTAGGTGTATTCGTACCACTGCTTCGAGTTGTATTCGATGCTCTTTTTCACGTACTCCGTCGAGCGGCCCCAGGCGCTGTCCTGCGCTACCTCGGCGGGGTACATCGACATGGCCAGCGACTTACGGCCGCTGGGCAGGTTCATCTTGGCGGCGTCCCACACGAAGGCGGCCGAGGCAGCCCAGGCCACGTCGCGGGCCTGCTGGCAGCGGAAGTGCCAGGTGAGGCGCCCGTTTTTGCCGGCCGGGCGCGAGCTGGCCTGCGTCACCTCGTCGGCCCCGCGCACGATGACCGTTTTGTCGGAGCCAGCGGCTTTGGCCAGGCGCTGAATCTGGGTGGCGGTCAGCACTTCGGCCCCGTTCACGAGCTCGCCCGAGCCACCCACCAGGTAGTTGGCGGGCACGTTCACGGTGTAGTCGAAGTTGCCGTAGTCGAGGTAAAACTCGGCCGACATGTAGGGCAGCGTGTTCCAGCCCGAAATGTCGTCGTACACGGCCATGCGCGGGTACCACTGCGCTATCTCGAATATTTCGCCGTTGGGCGTCTTCAGGCGGCCCAGGCGGTCAGCCCCGTACTCGGGGATGTTGAAGGCGTAGGCGATGTTGATTTTGAGCTTATCGCCCTTGGGCTTCATCGCCTCGGGCAAGATAATCTGCATCCGCGTATCGTTCACGCGATAGTTGGCTTTCAGCTTCTTGCCGTGCAGCTCGATGGTCACGGTGCTCAGCGAGTCACCGCCCTGGAAGCCCCGCGCCGCGTTGCCGAAGCGCCCGCCCGCCGGGGGCGTGGCCGCCGCCCCGCGCGAGTCGGTGCGAAACAGATTCTGGTCGACTTGCAGCCACACGAAGGGCAGCTCGTCGGGGCTATTGTTGGTGTAGGTGATGGTGGTCGTGGCCGTTACGCGGGCCGCTTTCTCATCGAGGCTGGCCGCGATTTGGTAGTCGGCCGCGTTTTGCCAGTAGGTAGCGCCGGGCTTGCCGCCGGCAGTGCGGGTGCTGGGGGGCGTCTGGTTTAGAAAATCGGGCTGAAACAGCACCTTCGCGTTGTAGGGCGGCAGGTTGGCGGGCGGCAGCACGATGGGCAGGCCCGGCTGGGCCTGGGCCGTGGCCGCGCCCAGCAGCAGCGCCGCGCCGGCCAGCAGCTTGGTAAAGGAATTTTTCTTCATGAAAAAATGAAAGGCAATTTTGCCAAAAGTAAGCAGGTGAGGCAGGGATTTCAGTGAGGAAACCGGGCGTAGGCGGTTGTATAGCGGGCAAAGACTGCCGGGCGGGCGGGCGCGTTGCAAGGGCGGCGTTTTTGGGCGTGCTTTGCCCACTTTCGTCATGCTGAGCGGAGCGCAGCGGAGTCGAAGCATCTCTACCGCTTCGTTGCTAGCGTTAGAGGTTAGTTCTCCGGCAGAGATGCTTCGGCTCCGCTGCGCTGCGCTCAGCATGACGGCCTTATGCGTTTGAGTAGCAGCCTAGGGCCGGCGGTTCACGGCGTTC
>NZ_DASTEP010000075.1:0-16454 GCF_035709525.1 Hymenobacter sp.
ATCAACGGGGCCGGGCGCACGCGCATCCAGCTCTCGCGCACCACCAACACGGCCAGCACCAGCCCCCCGCCCGCGGAGAAGGGGGCCCGGCTGACTATCGTGGACGACGCGGGCGGGCGCTATAACCTAACTGAGATTGCCAGTGGCAGCTACCGCTCCGACAGCCTGCAGCTCAACCCCGCCCGCCAGTACCAGCTGCGCATCACTACCAGCGCCAACGTGACGTATGAGTCGGCTTTAGTACCGCTCAAAATAACGCCGCCCATCGACCAGCTCAAGTGGCGACTCAATGCCAACCAGGTGCAGCTGCTACTCAGCACCCACGATGCCCGGCAGCAGTCGCGCTACTACCGCTGGGGGTTTGTCGAAACCTGGGAGTTTACTTCGGCTTATCAGTCGTCGCTGGAATACGACCGCCGACTTCAGGCGCTGAAGCCGCGCACCACGCCCATTTACACGTGCTGGCACACCGAGCGGCCCAGCGTCATCAAGCAAGCCAGCACGGCCCAGCTTAGCCAGGATGCACTGCTTGATGCCAGCCTGCTCGACCTCTCGGCCAATTCCGAGCGCTTTAAAATCCGCTACAGCGTGCTGGTAAACCAGTATGTCGAAACCCCGGAAGAGTTTGCCTACTACGAGCTGCTGCGCAGGAACACCGAGGCCGTAGGCGGGGTCAATGACCCCCTGCCTTCGCAGCTTACCGGCAACGTGCGCCGCGTCGACAACGCCACAGAGCCCGTGCTAGGCTTTGTGGGCGCGCACACTGTGCAGAGCACCCGGCTATTTATCAGTAATGCCGACCTGAAACTGCCCGCTGGCTGGCAATTCAGTACTTATTACCAAAACTGTACACAGGGAATAGAACTGTTTTTCGACCCCGTAACAAGAGCCCAAACCCTACGATACCCACATACCAGAACATTCAAATCCACTGCATACACCCCGATTGACATCGAGATGAATCCCGCCAACGGCGATACGCTGGGCTACAGCGGCTCTACTACGGCTTGTGTAGACTGCCGCAGCAACGGCGTCAATACGAAGCCAAGCTTCTGGTAGCCAATCCGCTCCTTAATTACTCTATCGCTACTTCTTATTCCTGCTCGTGCGCCTGTCTTTCCGTTCCTTTGCCTCCCACACCTGGGGCTTGTCATGCGCGCTGGCCGTTGCCGCCAGCCCGCCAGCCCTCGCCCAGGTGCCCGCCGACTCGGCTACCACGCTGGGCCGCCAACTGGCCCGCCACCAGCGCCAGGCGCTCACCGAGCAGCTGTACCTGCACCTCGACCGCCCCGCCTACGCGGCCGGCGAAACGCTGTGGCTCAAGGCCTACGCCGTGGATGGCACCTACCACCGGCCGCTGGCCATGAGCCAGGTAGCCTACGTGGAAGTGCTGGATGCCGCCCGGCAGCCCGTGGCGCAGGCCAAAATAGCCCTGGCGCAGGCCATGGGCCAGGGCTCGCTGGAGCTACCCGCCGAGCTGGCCACCGGCCGCTACGTAGTGCGCGCCTACACCAGTTGGATGAAAAACGCCGGCCCGGAATTCTATTTTCAATGCCCCATCACGGTCGTGAGCACGACCACGCCGGGCTTGGCGGCCACTACTGCCGCCAAGCCCGGCCCGGCCTACGACGTGCAGTTTTTTGCCGAAGGCGGGCAGTTGGTGCGTGGCCTGCCCGGCCGGGTGGCCTTTAAGGTAACCGACCGGCTGGGCCAGAGCGTGGCCGCCACCGGCACCGTGGCCGATGCCAGCGGGGCCACCGTCGCCACGTTTCAGACGTTGAAGTTTGGCCTGGGTAGCTTTTTACTCACGCCCACGGCGGCGGGCGCGGCCTACACCGCCACCGTGCGCCTGCCGGGCGGCGCGGTGCTCAGCCAAAAGCTGCCGGCCGTGGCCGAGCAGGGCTACAGCCTGCTCGTGGCCGATGACAGCCCGCGCCAGCTCACCGTGGCCGTGCAGGCACAGCTTGCGCCGCCCGGCGCCCCGCTACGCCTGCTGGCTCACACCGGCCAGCAAATCACGGTAGCCGCCGAGGCCACGCTGGCCAACGGCCGCGCCACGTTCGTAGTTGATAAACAGCGGCTAAAGCCGGGCATCACGCATTTCACGATATTCAGCGGGCGGCAGCCGGTGGCCGAGCGGCTGTACTTCCGGCGGCCAGCACGCGGGCTGGCGGTGCGGGGCAGCGCCTCGGCGGCAGCCTACGGGCCGCGCAGCGCCGTGCGCCTGCAAGTGAGCGCCCCCCAGGCGGCCGCGCTGTCGATGGCCGTGTACCGGCTCGATAGCTTGTCGGCCACCGCGCCGGCCGACATCAGCAGCTACCTGCTGCTGGCCAACGATTTGAAAGGCTATATCGAAGACGCGGGCTACTACTTCCGCGACTCCAGCGCCGTGGCCCGGCAGGCCGCCGACAACCTGATGCTAACCCAGGGCTGGCGGCGCTTTCGGTGGGCCGAGGTGCTGGCCGGGCAAGCGCCCGCTGTGCCCTTCGCGCCTGAGCTGAATGGCTACCTGCTGCAAGGGCGCGTGCGCCAGGCCAGCGGCGCACCGGCGGCGGGCGTGCCCGCCTACCTGTCGCTGCCGGGCCGGTCGTTCTGGTTTGGCACCTCCGTGAGCCGGGCCGATGGGCTGGTGCAGTTTGAGCTGCCGCGCACCTACGGGCTGCGTAAGCTGGTATTGCAACCGAATACGATGCGTGACAGTACGTATCAGGTTGAGCTGCTGAGCCCCTACACGGCGGGCGGCGGCTGGGCGGCGCCCGGCCTGCCGCCGCTGGCCAGCCGCCTGGCCCCTGCCCTCACCGAGCGCCACGTGCAGCTACAGGCACGGCGCGTTTTTCCGGTTGCGCCGCGCTACCTGCCCGTGGCCACCGACACGGTGGCCTTTTATGGCCGCGCCGACGAGCGCTACCGCCTCGACGACTACACCCGCTTTCCGTCGCTGGAAGACGTGATGCGCGAGTACGTGCCCGGCGTGCTGGTGCGCAAGCGCAAGGATGGTTTTCACTTTATGGTAGTTGACCGGCCCCACCACCTCAATTTGCAGGAAAACCCACTGACGCTGCTCGATGGCCTGCCCATCTTCGACCTCAACCAGCTGATGGCTTTCGACCCGCTCAAAATCAAGACCCTCGACGTAATGGCCAGCCGCTACTTCCTGGGGCCGCAGGTGTATGATGGCCTGGTGAGCTACCGCACCTACAAGGGCGACCTCGGTGGCTACCCGCTCAGCGCGCACGCGCTGCTCGAAGAGTACGAAACCCTGCAAGTGCCCCGCGAATTTTACGCCCCGCGCTACGACACCGAAACCCAGCAACGCAGCCGCCTGCCCGATTTGCGCAACCTGCTTTACTGGAACCCTGCCATTAACCTAGCCGCTGGCAAATCGCAAACCCTGGATTTTTTCACCTCCGACCAAGCCGGGCGCTACCTCGTCGTAACGCAGGGCCTCACGCCTGATGGGCAATTGGGCAGCACTAGCTTTTCGTTTGAAGTAAAACCAGCTTTATAGAAAGCGCAAAAAGAGCGGTGGCGAAACGGCAGATAATTGATTAACGCATCCGTCGTTTCGCCACCGCTCTTTCTGCGCTTTCTATGCCGCCGCCAGCACGTCCGCATCGTTGTGTGCGGGCGAGTTGACGCGCGTTGTGATGGCGTATTCCTTCATCAGCGCCGTATCGTAGGGCACCAGCAGCTGCTGGTGCTGCGCGGCACTCAGGTCGTCGGCCAGCCAGGCGTGCTCAGCGTCGGGACCAGGCAAGATGACGGGCATGCGATTGTGGAGCTTGGCCATCAGCTCGTTGGGCTCGGTCGTGATGATGGTGAACGTGGGATGCACCTCACCCGACGCTTTATCAACCCACTCGTCCCAGAGCCCGGCAAAGGCAAACGGCTCCTCGCTTTTCAGCAAAATGCGGTGCGGAACCTTACCCCGCTCGGTAGTCTGCCATTCGTAGAAGGAGTCGGCCAGCACCAGGCAGCGCCGCCGCGCCAGCAGTTGCCGGAAGCTGGGCTTCTCGGCCAGCGTCTCGGCGCGAGCATTGATGGGCTTGGGGCCGCCGGCCGGGTCGCGGCTCCAGGCGGGCACTAAGCCCCAGCTCACGAGCTGAATCTGGCCGGGCGCGGCATTAGTAATGATGGGCAGCGCCTGCGAAGGCGCGGCGTTGTAGTTGGGCGCGGGCGCGGCGGCTTCTTTGGCATTAAAGCGCTTGGCCAGCGTCGGCGCGGGGGCGATAACAGTGTAACGGCCACACATAAAAACTGTCATGCTGAGCTTGCGAAGCATCCTATCACGTTTGCAAGGCATGGTTAGTATTTCTAACGTTTGCCTAGCGTGATGAGATGCTTCGCAAGCTCAGCATGACAGTTTTTGGGCACTAGCTCAGCTACTTATTTGTAGAGCTGCTCGTAGTACTCCTTGGCCATGCGGCCGCTCTCAAACGCGGGCTCCACGTCCTTCATCGCCGCCTTGCGGATTTTGGTGAACTGCACCGGCATGTCGTAGTACAGCGCTACAGCCTTTTCGAGCACGTTGTACAGCGTGTTGGCCTCGATGGTGTCCTTCTCGTTTTCGGGCAGCTTCTCGTCGGCGTGCTCGATGATGAAGCAGTTTTCGCCATCCTTGGCAAACTCCGGAATCCAGCCGTCGGCGATGCTGACGCTCACGCAGGCGTTCATGGCGGCGGTCATGCCGCTGGTACCGCTGGCCTCGCGGGGGTAGCGCGGGGTATTCAGCCACAGGTCAGAGCCTTTTTTTAGCTCGGCGCTCAGGCCCAGCTCGTAGCCCACGAGCACGGCGCAACGCTTCAGGTCTTTGGTATTCTTGATGATATTGTTGAAAATATCAATCGCGCCGAAGTCCTTGGGGTACGGCTTACCGGCCCAAATAACCTGCACGGGGCGCTCGTCGTTGGTCACGAGCTTTTCGAACTTCTCGAAATCGCGCAAAATGAGGTCAGCGCGCTTGTAGCTGGCGAAGCGGCGGGCCCACACGATGGTCAGTACCTCGGGGTCGAGCAGGGTGCCGGTCTGGTCGGCCACGGTTTTGAAAAGCTCTTTTTTCAGCTCCTTTTTGCGGGCTAGCAGGGCGGTGTCGTCCTTCCCTTTGAGGGCGGCGGCCAGCTCAGGGTCGCGCCAATAGGTGCCGTTTTGGGCGTTGGTGATGGAGATGATGGGGCAAATGCCTTCGTAATGACCCCACATTTCGCGGGCCACGCCGCCGTGCACCTTACTCACGCCGTTGGCCTTGCGGGCAAAGCGCAGGGCGGTGAGGGTGTAGTTGAGCGAGTCGCCGGCCACGCGGGCCACGTCGCGCACCTCCTGCTCGGGCACGCCGCAGAAGAACGACATCTTCTGGAGCAGCGCCATCGGGTGCTCCTCGTTGCCGGCCAGCTCGGGGGTGTGGGTGGTGAAAACCAGGCGCTTCTGCACCTCGGCCAAGTTGCGGCCGTGCTTTTCGTAGAGGTAAAACGCCAGCGGCAGGCCGTGGCCCTCGTTGAGGTGGTACACGTCGGTTTGGCGACCCAGCACATCGAGCAGCTTGCCGCCGCCGATGCCCAGCAGCATGCTTTGGGCTACGCGGGCCGCCGTGTCCGGGTCGTAGAGGTGGTGCGAAATAGTGCGCGAAATGAAGTCATTCTCCTCAATATCAGTGGTGAGGAAGAACATGGGCGCGGTGCCAAACGTGTCGGGCGCCAGGTACAGCGCCTTCACGTGCACCTCGGCATCGTGGATGATGATGGGGAACACGAGGCCGGTGTCTTCGAGAAACGAGTAATTTTTCTCGATGAAGGCGGCTTTCATGCTCTGGTCGGCGTCGCGCACCTGGTCGTAGTAGCCGTAGGTCCATAAAATGCCGATGCCGATGAGGTTTTGCTTGAGCTCGTAGGCCGAGCGCATGTGCGAGCCGGCCAAAAAGCCGAGGCCGCCCGAGTAGCTTTTGAGGGCCTGGTCGAGGGCAAACTCCATCGAGAAGTACGCCACGGGCGTTTTGTACTTGGCGGCCGGCGCGGGGGCCTTAAACTGAAATGCCATAGGGAAAGAAAGAAGCAGGTAGCATCCTGCCGGTTAGAGAGGTGTTGGATGATGCAAAAGCTCTTGGCAAGCTTTTGCGCCTACGTATAGTTTGGGTTTGGCGACGCAAGTACGGGCAAAAGTCGCGTTCCGAAAACGATTCCGAAGCCGCTTGCCGTACTTTGTAGAACGTTATCTTTTTGCTTCTTTCCCTACCCCCATGTCCTCATTTTCTTCTCTGCTGCGCGCGGCGGCCCTGGCGGCCGGCCTATTGCCCACCCTGGCGCTGGCCGGCGCGCCGGCCCCCGGCCCGGCCGCCGCTACCGCCCGCCCCGCCGCCAAGGCCAGCCCCATCACCCGCATCGACCCCACCAACTGGTTTGTGGGCATGAAAAACCCCCAGGTGCAGCTATTGGTGAATGCGCCCGGCATCGCCAGCAGCCAGGTGAGCTTGGCCGCCTACCCAGGCGTCACGCTCGACGGGTTTCAGAAGCTCGAAAGCCCCAACTACCTGATGGTGAACCTCACCATCGCGCCGCAGGCGCAGCCCGGCCAGCTCAAGCTCCAGTTTAAGGGCGACAAAAGCTTTACCTATAATTATGAGCTGCGCCCGCGCAACCAGGACCCGGCGCGGGTGCAGGGCCTCACGCAGGCCGATTTTATTTACTTCCTGATGCCCGACCGTTTCTCGAACGGCAACCCCAAAAACGACATCGTGAAGGGTACCCGCGCCCCGCGCATGAGCCGCGACTCGATGTACGCCCGCCACGGCGGCGACCTCCAGGGCATAGCAAACCACTTTGCGTATCTCAAGCAGCTGGGTGTCACGGCCATCTGGCCCACGCCCATCATCGAAAACGACATGCCCAAGGCGAGCTACCACGGCTACGCCGTCACGGACTGCTACAAGGTAGACCCGCGCTACGGCACGAATGCTGAGTACGTGCAGTTTGTCAAGAACGCCCATAATCAGGGGCTTAAGGTGATTCAGGATATCGTGCTCAATCACTGGGGCAGCTACCACCACTTGTTCTTGGACAAGCCGGCGGCCGACTGGTTCCACGCCTTCCCCACCTTCACGCGCAGCAACTACAACGCCTACCCCCTCAACGACCCCTACGCTTCCAAGCGCGACTACAAGCTGTTCAACGACGGCTGGTTCGACACCTCCATGCCTGACGTGAACCAGAGTAATCCACTGGTATCTACCTATTTAATTCAGAACTTCCTGTGGTGGGTCGAGACGACGGGCCTCGATGGCTACCGCATCGACACCTACCCCTATTCGGAGCCTAAGTTCTTGATGGACTGGGGCAAGGCTATTCAGGAGGAATACCCCAAGCTGGCTATGTTTGGCGAGGCCTGGGAGGGCACGGAGGCCGAGCAGGCATTTTTTGCCCAGAATATCTTCCCGCCCGTCAACGGCTTTAAGTCGAACCTGCCGGGCGTGCTCGATTTCCAAATGTGCTTCGGCATCAGCGACGCGCTGAATAGCGGCGACCTCACCAAGCTCTACCGCTCCCTGCAAGGAGACTGGATGTACGTGGACGCCACGCGCAACGTGCCGTTTTTGGACAACCACGACATGAGCCGCTTCTACTCGGTTATCGGTGAAGACTTTGCGAAGTTCAAGATGGGCATTGCCTGGCTCCTGACCTTGCGCGGCACGCCGCAGCTCTACTATGGCACCGAGGTGCTGATGAAGAACTTCTCGGACCCCGATGGCAAGGTGCGCGAGGACTTCCCCGGCGGCTGGGCTGGCGATAAGAAGAACTACTTCGTGTCGCGGCCGGGCCAGGCGGGCGAGGCGTTCGACTACGTGAGCAAGCTCGGCACCTACCGCAAGTCGCACCCCGTGTTGAGTTCGGGCAAGCTCATGCAGTTTCTGCCGCAGGATGGCGTGTACACCTATTTCCGGTACAACGACGGCGAGTGCGTGATGGTCATTGCCAACAACACCAAGGAGGAAAAAACGGTAGACGGCACGCGCTACGCCGAGCGCACGCAGGGCTTCTCGACCGGGACCGAGGTAGTGAGCGGGGCGGTTATTTCGGATTTGAAGACCTTGAAGGTGCCGGCGCACACGGCTTGGGTAGTAGAATTGCGTAAGTAGCCCCTGCTTATGCGACTTTTCACCCTGGCGGCCAGCTTACTGCTGGCCGCCCTAGCCTCTCCCCTCGTGGCCCAAACTCCCAACGACCCGAACACCACCGCCGAAACCCTGATAGATAACAAGCTCATTATCTACCAAATGCTCCCGCGTCTGTTCGGCAACAAAGTAGCCCTGAACAAAGCCTACGGCACCATCCAGGAAAACGGCTGCGGCAAGTTCAACGACATCAACGACCTGGCCCTGACCAAAATTAAGGACCTGGGCGTGTCGCACGTGTGGTACACCGGCGTGCTCGAACACGCCACCATGACGCCCTACCCCGGCCTGCCCGCCGACGATGCCGACGTGGTAAAAGGCCGCGCCGGCTCGCCCTACGCCATCCGCGACTACTACAACGTAGACCCCGACCTGGCCACCACGCCCCAAACCCGCCTCGCCGAGTTTGAGGCCCTCGTGAAGCGCACCCACGCCCACGGCCTCAAGGTCATTATCGACTTCATTCCCAACCACGTAGCGCGCTCCTACAAGTCCACTTCCAAGCCCGCCGGCGTGGTAGACCTGGGCGCGAAAGACGACCAAAGCCAAGCCTTCGCGCCCAACAACAACTACTACTACGTGCCCGGCAAACGCTTCGTAGTGCCTGCCGGCTACAACCCCCTGGGCCCGCTGCAAGGCCCGCGCGAGGACCACAAGTACAACGAGTTTCCGGCCAAAGCCACCGGCAACGACGTGTTTACGGAGGCGCCCAGCGTCGATGACTGGTTTGAAACCATCAAGCTCAACTACGGCGTCGATTACCAGCACGGCCGCAAGACCTACTTCGAGCCCATCCCCGATACCTGGCTGAAGATGAAGGATATCCTGGTCTTTTGGGCCAAGAAAAACGTCGATGGCTTCCGCTGCGACATGGCCGAAATGGTGCCCGTCGAGTTTTGGGCCTGGGTTATTCCGCAGATAAAGCAGGTGCGGCCCGGCATCGTCTTCATCGGCGAGGCCTACAACCCCAAGGAGTACGGCACCTATTTCACCAAGGGCCACTTCGATTTTCTGTATGATAAAGTGGGCCTTTACGACGGCCTGCGCCGCCTGATGCGTCAGGAAGGCACCACCGACGACATCACCCACGTCTGGAAAACGGAGAGCCGCGGCTACGGCTCGCAGATGCTGCGCTTCCTCGAAAACCATGACGAGCAGCGCATTGCGTCCAAAGAGTTTGCCACCGACCCGCGCCGCGCCATCCCGGCTATGACCGTGTCGGCCACCCTAGGCTCGGGCCCGGTAATGCTCTACATGGGCCAGGACGTGGCCGAGCCCGCCCACGGCGTGGCCGGATTCAACACCGGCGACGGCCGCACTACGCTCTTCGACTACTGGGGTATGCCCGAGCACCAGAAATGGATGAACCAAGGCAAGTTTGACGGCGCCAAACTCAGCCCCGCCCAAAAGCAGTTGCACGACTTCTACAAGCGCCTGCTCACGCTGGCGGGCAGCAGCGAGGCCATCCGTAAGGGCCAGTTCTACGAGTTGCAGGATGCCAACAACCTCAACAAAGAGTACGACCAGCACAAGCTCTACGCCTTTATGCGCTACACGGCGGGCCAAAAGGTGCTGATAGTCGTCAATTTCAGCGATACCCAAACCTACACTCCTACCCTACTCCTGCCCGACGCCGTGCAGAAGCTGATGGGCCTCGACCCCAAGCAGCCGCACAGCTACCGCGACCTGCTGAACGGCGGCGAACCCAAATCTGACCTCAGGCTGACGCTGGCTCCGCTGGCGGCTATGGTCTTAGAAATCAAATAGCCATCTGTCATGCTGAGCGCAGCGTAGCGGAGCCGAAGCATCTCTACCGGATAACTGACATCTTACGCTCAGCAACGAAGCGATAGAGATGCTTCGACTCCGCTACGCTGCGCTCAGCATGACGATGGACGCTTGTTTCCACCTGACAGCCACCGCTTCCTGAATCGATTTCGGTGCTTACCTTTCCAGACTAAACTTCCCACCCCCAATTCGTTACCCAATGGCAGGCTCCGGCGTTACCATCGACAACCCCAACATGCGGGCCAAGCCGCGCCTCAGCTTCTGGCAAATCTGGAACATGAGCTTCGGCTTCCTGGGTATCCAGTTTGGATTCGAGCTGCAAAACTCCAACGTGAGCCGCATTTTCGAAACGTTAGGGGCTAACAAGGACGACCTGCCACTGCTCTGGATTGCGGCCCCACTCACCGGGCTGCTGGTGCAGCCCATCATTGGCTATTTTTCCGACCGCACCTGGCACCCTACCTGGGGGCGGCGGCGGCCGTTTTTCTTTGTGGGCGCGCTACTGGCTACGCTGGCCCTGTTTTTCATGCCCAACTCGGGCTCGCTGCTGGTGGCGGCCAGTATGCTCTGGATTATGGATGCCAGCATCAACATCTCGATGGAGCCGTTCCGGGCCTTCGTGGGCGATTTGCTGCCGGCCAATCAGCGCACGACAGGCTTTGCCACGCAGAGCTTTTTCATCGGCGTAGGGTCGGTGATTGCGGCCTGCCTGCCGTGGCTGTTCACCAACGTGTTCAATATTGCCAACACGGCACCGCAGGGCGTCATTCCGCCTTCGGTGAAGTACGCCTTTTACCTGGGCGGCGCGGCGCTGTTTCTAACGGTGATGTACACGGTGTTTACTACTCGCGAGTACCCGCCGGTAGATATGGCCGAGTTTGAGCGCGAAAAGAAGGAAGGCAGCATGTTTGGCGGCATTACTGCCTCGTTTATGGGCATTTTCAACATGCCCAAGTCCATGAGTCAACTTGCCGTAGTGCAGCTCTTTACGTGGTTTGCGCTGTTTGCCATGTGGATTTACTCGACCAACGCCGTGACCAGCAACATCTACAACATGCGCGTCAGCGGCAACCTGTACCAGAAGATAGTGCAGCAGGTAAACCAGGCCTCTGCCGCAGTGAAAGACGCGCCTAGCAAGAGCTTTTTCGACCTGAGCCAGACCACCGAGGCAGAGAAAAAGGTGAAAGAGCTAGGCGCCCTGCGCGCCGATATCGCCGACATCGCCGCCCACCAGGCGGGCACTACCGACAAGGTTATTACAACCAACCTGGCCGGCTACGCGTTGAAAAACGGCCAGCTTGCCCCCGCCGAAAGCGCTGACCTCAAGCGGGTGCAGCAGCAGTACAACGACGGGGCCGACTGGCTGGGCATCTGCTCGTCGGTGCGCAACGGAGTGGCGGCCATCTTCGCGTTTCTGCTGCCCGTGCTGGCCCGCCGCACCAGCCGCCGCTTCACCCACATGCTGTGCCTCGTTGTGGGTGGGCTGGGGCTGATTTCGCTGAGCTTGGTGCACGACCCGCGCCTGCTACTCGGGTCGATGGCGCTGGTGGGCATTGCCTGGGCCAGTATTCTATCGATGCCCTACGCCATGCTGGCCGGCGCGTTACCCGCTAATAAAATGGGTTACTACATGGGCGTGTTCAACTTCTTCATCGTGACGCCGCAAATTATCGCCTCGGTGGGCCTTGGCTTTCTGACCAATCACCTCTTCAACGGCAACACAATGGGCGCGCTGGTGCTGGGCGGGGCCGGCATGATACTCGGCGGCCTCCTCACCCTACGCGTGCAGGACACCGACGATATCCGCCTGCCTAACAACCTGACACCCGCCGAGAACCTCGCCTACGAGGGCTCGCTGGCCGACGCCAACCCGAACGTATAAACAACGCGCCCGTCATGCAGAGCACAGCGAAGCATCTCGCGTGGCGCAGTAATCAAAACGCAAACAACGAGGCGAGCGAGATGCTTCGCTGCGCTCTGCATGACAATTACACCCCAAAAGCGCCGGCCCACCAGCCGGCGCTTTTTTATTCATCGTGCCCCGGAATGGCCGCCGCCGGCGCGGCCACTGCCCCTTGGCGCTCCTTCTCGCTGGCCAGTTCCTCGGCCGTAGAAGGCTGCTGCCGCTGCTGGCTCAAGTCGGGCTGGCCGGCATCGACCCAGCAGGTGTACCAGAAGGCCCCGATGAGCCGCGCCGCGTAGCGCAACTGCCGCTCTACCTGCCCATTGAGCCGCTGGTGATACGCCTGACTAAACTCCCGCGAGTAGGTGCGGATGGTCTGCCGGCCGCGCTGTTCGTAGCCATATTTACGGTCTTCGCTGAGCTCGGCCGTGAGCTGGCGCTCCATTGTGAACACCGAATCCAGGGCGGCATGGGCGCGCTCCACGGCCAGCCAGGCGGCTTCGGTGGGGTTGTCGAGGTAGGGCGCCTGGCCGGTGAGCAGGTCGTAGCTCGTGCCGTTCAGCTCGGGCAGGCGCGACTCCCAGAGCGCGTGGATGCCGCGCTGGTTGGTGAGTTGGCCGTTGTAGTTGCGGGTGGTGTGCAGGGGCACACAGGCATCGGCCACATAGTGCCCAAGGTCGGCGGCAAGGTGCAGAATGCGGTCGGTATCGTGCTCTTTGAAGGCAGCCGTGAGCTGGCCTTTCATACGCGCCACTTGCCATGGCACGATGCCGTGGCGCAGCAGCGAGTCTTCGCCGCCCACCAGCGCCACCGCGTCGGCGTAGGCGCGGGGCAGGCCCCGGCCGTGGCGCGTGAGGGCGCTGTCGCCGTAGGCATCCACATCTAGAAAATGGCGCGGGGCCTCGGTGGGCACCACCGTGCGCCGCGAGTCAGGCCGCGTGGCGTTAGTAGTAAGGTAGTCGATGTTGGCCTTGAAAAACGGCAGCATCTCGGGCGGCAGCGTGTACACGGCAAGCCGGTTGAGCAGCCGATGCCCGTAGAAACCCCAGGCGTGGGCGGGACTAGCCGAGCCCAGAAGCAGCAGCGGGAACAGAAGCCAACAATAGCGGTTTTTCACGCCACCAAATTACACGCACCGCGCAGATTACTAAGTCTTTCGTGATACTTGTTACCGTCTACTTTCTGAGAACCAGCGTAGCTAAATCCGTAAAACGGCAAAACCGGCTTACCTCACAGGATAAGCCGGTTTTGCCGTTTTACTAGTTTCCGCCTGCGCGCAGCCTAGCGCCGCCCGCTGGCCGGAAATTTCATGCGGTAGTCGTGCCGCACGTCGCCCTTGCTGATGCGGGCGAGCTTGCCTTTCAGCAGTTGCTTTTTGAAAGCCGATAGCTTGTCGGTGAACAAGATACCTTCCAAATGGTCGTACTCGTGCTGGATGATGCGGGCGGCCATGCCGCTGAACGCCTCCTCGTGCACCTGGCGGTTTTCGTCCTCGTAGCGCAGCACGATATGGGGGCAGCGCATCACGTTTTCGCGCACGCCGGGGATGCTCAGGCAGCCTTCCTCGAAGCCCCACTGCTCGCCGGTTTCGCTCAGCATCTGGGGGTTGATGAAGGCGCGCTTTACGGGCACCTCGGCGGGGGCGGCCTGGGTAGCGGCGTCGAGCGGCTCAGTAGTCGATTCGTCATCGTCGTCGGGCTCCACCATCGGGCCCGAGTCCATCACAAACAACCGGATGCCCTTGCCAATCTGGGGCGCGGCGAGGCCCACGCCGGCGGCCGAATACATGGTTTCGAACATATCCTGCACCAGCTGGCTCAGCTCGGCGGCGGGCAGGTCGGCGGCGATGTCCTTGGCGCGGGTTTTCAGCACCTGGTCGCCCACGGCAACAATCGGGTAAATCATTGGCTTAATGGTGATTCTAGAAAAGACTGAAGAATAATCGTCGCGCTCACCTTGTCCACGGTGGCCTTGTCCTGCCGCGCCTTGCGGCCCAGGCCGCCGGCCAGCATGGCCTGCTTGGCGAGGCGCGAGGTAAAGCGCTCGTCCATCTCATGCACGGGCACAGCGGGCAGCTCGCGGCGCAGGCGGCGCAGCAGCCCCACCACGGCGCTGGTCGAGTCGGTGGGCTCATTGAGCAGCGTGCGGGGCATCCCTACCACGATGGCTTTCAGTGGCTCGCGCTGGTGGTAAGCCAGCACGAAGGCCACCAAATCCTTGCTGTGGATGGTGTCGAGCGGCGTGGCAATGAGGCCGAGCGGGTCCGTCACGGCGAGGCCCACGCGCTTGTGGCCGTAATCGATGGCGAGGGTGCGGGCCATGCCGATAGAGAGAAAAGTGAGCGATGCGAAGCCTGGCGACTTCGGCGCAAAGATACGGCCTCGGGCCAGCCCGCGCCGGGATTGCCGGGCTGGCCCGAGGCTGGTGAGACGGGCTTAGCTACCCGTTTCAATCAGCTCGCCTAAGCAAGGGCAGCTTTACTATCCTTTATAACTTAAATCATATTTAATTTTAATTATAAGCAACAACTTGAGCAGATATTTTTTGAATAAAACTATTTTTTATACGCTTTTATTGTTTCTAAATAAGAATATCATATCACTAATTACAGAAAGTAGAAATGATGTCAACAATCTGTTTTTAACACCTAAAAATTGTATTAATTTTGAAATAGCTCCTTATGCCCCAGCAAGAAACAATCTCTTTTCTGCCCGTTCATGCTTCCTTCGCCGCCACTACCCGAGCCTTTGGCTGCCCCTGCGCCCGCTGCCCGTTTGCACACGGGTGGGCCGCGCTGGCGGGCGTTCTTGCTGCTGGCACTGGCCTTCGGCAGCGGCCTGCTGATGGCGGGTAACCCGTTCCGGCCTTCGTCGTCCAACCCGGCGGGCACGGCGCGGGCCTACCTGCGCTTCAAGGAAATCCTGAGCTATGTGGACCGCGACTACGTGGACTCGGCCGATACGGAGGGCCTTACCGACTACGCCGTGGCCCAGATGCTTGCCAAGCTCGACCCGCACTCGGTGTACCTGCCGGCTGCCGAGCGCGAAAAAGCCGACGCTCTTTTGCAGGGCAGCTTTGAGGGCGTGGGACTCGATTTTTACTTTTTTCGCGACACGGCCACCGTGGCTGGCACGCTGCGCGGCGGCCCGGCCGAAGACGCCGGCCTGCGCCCCGGCGACCGCCTGCTGCGCGTGGGCACCACGGCCGTGGCCGGCGCGCACTGCACCACGGGGCAACTGACACAGCTGCTGCGCGGCAGCCGGGGCAGCTCGGTGGCCTTGCTGGTGAGCCGCCCCGGCCAGCCGCACCCGCTCAATTTTGCGGTGGCGCGCCGCCGCCTGCCCAACCCCTCGGTGGAAACCGGCGTGCTGCTGGCCGACGGCAGCACGGGCTACCTCAAGGTAAATCGCTTTGCGACCGATACTTACGACGAGTTTAAGAAGGAGCTCGGCGGCCTGCGCCAGCAAAGCATAAAGAGCCTGGTGCTCGACCTGCGCGGCAACCCCGGCGGCTACCTCGACCGCGCCACGCGCCTGGCCGACGAGTTCATCAGCGGCTCGCGCAAGCTAGTGTACACCGATGGCAAAGGCGAGCAGTACGACACCCAGACCTACGCGCATGTGCCCGGCGACTGGGAGCAGGGCACGCTGGTGGTGCTGGTAGACGAGGGCAGTGCCTCGGCCGCCGAGGTGCTGGCCGGCGCCCTGCAAGACCACGACCGCGCCCTGCTCATCGGGCGGCGCACCTACGGCAAGGGCTTAGTACAACAGCCTATCGCCCTGCAAGATGGCGGCGAGTTGCGCCTCACCATCGCCCGCTACTACACGCCCGCCGGCCGCTGCATCCAGAAGCCCTACGGCGCCGATAAGGCCAGCTACCAGCAGGAGCTGGCCGAGCGCGAGCGCCGCGGTGAGTTTGCCTCGGCCGACCACGTACCGGTGGCCAAGGAGCTGCGCTTTCGCACCGACCACGGCCGGCCGGTATACGGCGGCGGCGGCATCATCCCCGACGTGTTTGTACCCCGCGACTCGCTCGCGCATTGTGCTTATTTTGAGCAGCTTTGCCGCAAGGGTGTGCTGCGGGCCGGCGCGCTGGCTCTGTACCAGCGCCGCCGCGTCGCGCTGGCTGGCCTGCGGCCCGAGCAGTTCCTCAGCACCTTCCAGGTATCCGAAACCGAGCTGGCCGACGTGGGCCGCCTAGCCCGGCTGGCGGGCCTGGCCCCCAATGCCGCCGCCCAACGGCGCTGCGCGCCGCTACTGCGCCTGCACCTGAAATCGTATATCGCCCAGAGTCTGTTTGGGGCGGAAGCGGGCCACGCCGTGCTGCGGGCCGAAGATGCCGAATTGCAGCAGGCGCTGCAATCGGTGAAAGATGGGCCAGCGCTGCTGGCGCTGCTGCACCAGTCGTAAGAAGCGAGCAGGCGCTGGCCGCCGTTTAGCGCGCAGCGCGCAACGGCAGGCCGACCAGTGGGGTCAGTTTCCAAACTCACTGCCGCGCAGCGGCAAGCAACGCCCGGCGAGCACTACCATCCTGCTCTACCTACGCGAGTCGGGAGACTCGCCCCACTGGTCGGCCTGCCGTTACGCGCTGCGCGCTAAACGGCGG
>NZ_DASTEP010000076.1:0-15115 GCF_035709525.1 Hymenobacter sp.
CCGCCCAGTTGGGTGAGTTTCCAAACTCACTGCCGCGCAGCGGCAATAACGCCCGACGAGCAGCAGGCCCCGCTTCGCGAGTCGGGAGACTCGCCCCACTGGTCGGCCTGCCGTTATGCGCTGCGCGCTAAACGGCGGCCAGCGGCGGCGATGATACCTTACTTCATTAGTTACTAAGCACCTCGCTCAGCACTTCCAGCGATTTCACCTCCCCAAAGCCTTCGATGTGCAGCTGATAGTAGCGAATGACCACCGTGAGCAGCTCGCGGCGCACGTGCCCGCTGGGGATGGTGCTGGTGGCCGGCGCGTGCAGCAGCTCATCAAAATACTGCTCGAACTCGCGCAGCCGCACCGTGGCAATGCCGCTGCCCTGGCCGGGGCCGAGGGCGGTGCCGGCCAGCACTATCTGGTCGAGCAACTCGGCCCCGGTGCGGATGCCGAAGCCCAGGTGGCCCGCCAGGTGCAGCAGAAAAAGCAGGGCGAAGTTTTCGGTACCCACCGTTTGCTCGTCGAAGGCCAGGATGGAATCGTGCAGGAAGCGGAACAGCGGCTCGTTTTCTTCTTCTTCGCGGATGGCCTTGCTCAGCACTTCGCTCAGGAAAAGCGCCACGCTGCTCTTGCGCATTTCGTAGGGCAGGGTGCGGAAAGGCTCGGCGCAGCGAAACTCCGAAAGGCGCGTGAGGTCGCTGCCCTGGCGCGGCACGTAGGCCACCAGCTCCAGCAAGGTGAGGGGTTGAAACAGGGCGATGCGGCCCGGCGGCTTGGCCTTGCGCACGCCGTTCACGATGTAGTTCTGCACGCCGCGCCGCTCGGTATAGATGCGGGCGATGATGCTGGTTTCGCGGTACTTGAGAAAGCTCAGGATGATGCCGCGGGTTTTGATAAGCACGGGGTTGAGTTTTGAGTGTTGAGTTCTGAGTTTTGAGTTAGCAGGCTTCGATTTCTAGGTAACAAGCCTTTGAAGCTTATAACTCAAATCTCAGAACTCAACACTCAAAACTATTTGGAAAGCACCGCCACCTTGCTCACGCAGGCGTTTTTGCCCTCGGCGTCGGAGGTCAGCACCAGGTACACGCCCGAGCGCACGCGGCGGCCCTGGGCGTCGTTGAGGTCCCAGGTAACGGTGCCGCCGGCGGCGCGGGTGCTGTACACGAGGTGGCCGGCCACGTCGGTTATCTTGACGTAGGCATTATTCACCAAGCCCCGGATGCCGACCTGGCCTACAAAATCAGCCTGCACGGGGTTTGGGTAGACCTCGGCGCAGGCGGGCTCGCCCTCCGTGATGCTGGCCGAGCCCTGGTAGCTGACCACGCCGCCATCGGTGGCCACGAATACCTCGCCGGTTTTGTCATTTACCGCGATGTCCACGATGCTGTTGCTGGGCAGCGGGCTGTTGTCGGTGGTGAAATGCAGCAGCGCCTCGTCGCCGTTGGCGCTGAAGAGCCACAAGCCCGAGGGCGTACCAAACCACTTGCGGTTGGCCCCATCTACGGCAATGCAGCGCACTACCGTGCTGAAAAGCGTTGGATAATCCTTGCCCGTGCCGCGCCGCACGATGGGCAGCGAAAAGCCCGGCACAACCTGGTTAGTAGCCAGCGCGCTGAGGGCCAGGCTGGGGTCGCTGTAGTAGCTCACGCCATCGCCGGTGCCAATCCAGATGCTACCCGTGCGGTCGCGGGCAATGCCGTAGACCTGACTGCTGGCGGTGCCCGTACCAAAGCTGATGCCCCGGCGGCTGGTTGTATCGTAGAGCACCACGCCCGCGCCGCCCTTGCGCGACTGCGTGGCCCAGGGATTGCCGTAGTTGTCGACCACCAGGCGGTCGAGGTTTTCGGCGCTGTCAAACCAAGGGGCTACCGTCCACTTATCAGCCCCCGGCTGGTAGCGGTACAGGCCCGACACGCGGGCGCGCTGGTGGCGGTTGATGACCCACAGGTAGTTGCCACCGGGGTCGGCGGCCACGTCGGGCACCCGCACGTAGTCGAGGTTGCTGGCGTCGGGGTCGAGGCTGCTGCGAAAAGGCGCGCCCGGCGTGCTGGCGGTAAACTGCCGAAACTTGCCCGGCCCCTGCCACTGCAAGAGGCCGTTGCCGTAGCTGGCCACGTAGAGCGTGCCATCGGGCGTGCGCGCGCCGTGCGACATATCGAGCAGGTTAGGAAAGTCGGTAGCCGAGGGGTAGGCCGCGCGGGTGTAGTTGGTCCACTGCCGGTCGCGGTACTCATAAAAGCCGTTGCGCTGCCCCGCCTGCAAGCCATTATCGCCGCCGTAGCCGCCACTGAGCACCACCACCGAGTTGGTGGCAGCATCGGCCACGAGGCCGTAGGCGCTGGCCGTGGCCGGCGCGTTGGGCCGGATAATCTCGGGGTTAGTAGTAGTGCCGGGGGCAAAGCGCAGCAGGCCCCGGTCGAGGCTGGCCACGTAGAACGTGCCATCGGCCGCCCGCACCATGTCACTTATATAATCGCCGGTGGCCGCCCGGGGCAGCACCGTGCTCACGGCAGTAGTCGCCGGCCGATAGCTCCGCAGGTCGGCCCCGCTAAACGCAAACAACAACCCCTGCGCGCTGGCGCGCAAGCGCCGCACATCGTTACCGTAGCTGCCATTGATGCCCCGCCACGCGCGCGCCGCCCCTACCCCCGACAGGTAGTACACGCCCCGAAACGACGCCTGCCCGTACACGTGCCCCCGGTAGGTAAGCAGCTGATACAGCACGTCGTTGGGGTTGGCGGGGTTGGGCAGCTCCCGGGTCCAGCTCTGGTAGTTGAGCAAATTCACGGCCGAGCTTAGGCGCCCGCGCAGCACGCCCGCCGAGGTGCTGGCGTAGATGGTATCGTGCACTACGGCCGTGGCGTAGGCCGTGATGGCCTGCCCGCCGGGGCCGATGTTGCTGTAGGTATCGCGCACTTCGAGCTTTTGCAGGTCCACCACTATCAGGCCCAGGTTGCTGGCCAGGTAGGCCAGGCCGTTGTAGGTCTGAATCTGGGTGATGGTTTTGGCCGTCTGCGCATTTTTGCGCAGGATGTCGGTCACGTTTTTCACCGAGCCATCGGGGCGCAGCAGGTCGAGGTTGCCGTTTTTGTAGGCGATTATTACCTGGCGGCTGGCCGAGTCGTAGGCCACGGCGCTCACGCCCACGTCGCTGAGGCCATCGCGCCACGACAAGCGTTGCGTGGTGTTCAGCGTTTTATCGTAGTAATAAAACGACGACTCATCGGCCACGTAGAGGCGGTCACCGGCGTCAGCCAGGGTTTTGGGTTGGTTGGCGGGCAGGTGCAATTGCCAGTCGCCGTAGGCCACGCCCTGGGCGCGGGCACCCAGCGCCAGCAAGCTAAAAACCAACAACAGCGAGGAGAAGTAGCGCATAAGCAGCAAAAAAGCAAAAGCAGGAAGAAGCCCGGCCCTAACGCCGGAGCGGGCGCGCTTAGTGCGCCGGGTAGCGTGTTGCGCGGACTTTGCAGGCCGCGCTTTGTCAATTAAGCTACGAAGCCCGCGCTACCGGCGCTTGCGCCGCCCGCGCCGCCTCGATGAGCGGGCGCGCCGCCGGGCCGGCCAGGTAGCAGGGCCGGCAGCGCGCCTCGTAGGCATCGGCCTCGCCCAGCAGCACCTGGCTTTCGCTGGCCGAGAGGCGGTAGGAATACGCCGCCAGCTCGCCGCAGCACACGCACACGGCGTGCACTTTGGTCACAAACTCGGCGGTGGCCAGCAGCGCGGGCATGGGGCCAAAGGGCCGGCCCAAAAAATCCATGTCCAGCCCCGCCACGATAACGCGGATGCCCTGGTCGGCCAGCTGGCGACACACCTCCACCAGGGTTTCGTCAAAAAACTGCGCCTCGTCGATGCCCACCACGTCGCAGGCCCCGCCAGCCAGCAGCAGGATTTCGCTGGGCGACTGCACCGGCGTCGAGCGGATGCTGTTCTGGTTATGGCTCACCACGTTCTGGTCGTGGTAGCGGGTATCGAGGGCGGGCTTGAAGATTTCGACCCGCTGGCGCGCAATGCGGGCGCGGGTGAGGCGGCGAATCAGCTCCTCGGTTTTGCCCGAAAACATGGAGCCGCACACCACTTCCAGCCAGCCGCGGCGGCGCAAAAAATCAACGGGACGATGGGGCTCGGTAAACAAGGTAAATAGGAGCTGGCGGCAGAGGCCGCCTCTTAAATTTAGATTTCGCGCAGTGTTCCGGGGTGTGGAAGCAAAGTGTTCCGCAGTGTTTTACCCCGTGAATACACTGCGGAACACTGCGCATTAACACCCCGAAACACTGCGCGAAATTACGCTACGAAGTTACCCCAGGTAGATGACATGCGGCAGCTTGCCTCCTTCGGGTACGCGGCCCCGCACCTCGCCCGCCGGCAGGCGCGCCTGGCAGGTGAGGCGCTCGGCGGGCAGCAGGCGGCCAGCGGCCTGGTAGCGCTGCTCGGCCTCGGTGAGGGGCGCGAGCAACTCGGCCCCGGCCAGCACCCGCACCCGGCAGGTGGTGCAGCGCCCACGCGCCCCGCAGGCGTGGCGGTAGTCGTGGCCGGCGGCCTGAATGGCGGCCAGCAGCGTGCCGCCGGCGGGCACCATGATGGGCGACCCAGGCAGGTTTTCGATGGTAAGCAGGGGCATTTGTGGCTAACTTGGCGGCGAAAAGGACCGGACCATTCCGGCAGAATTATGCAGGACGAATATAGCCTCGCCCAGGGCGAGCACTACGGCCGCCGGCTGGCCGCGCGGCTTTGCCAGCAGCACTTTGGCCCTCAGCCCGATGCCACGCTCGACGGCGCGGCGCTGCTCAAGTTTACGCCCGTGCGCCAGCTCAACCTGCTGGTGCTGCGCCAGCTGCTGGGCCGCTGGCAGCAGGAGGCGCAAAACCTGCGCAGCCCCTACTTCGATTTCGAGGCCGAGGCCGTGCGCGCGGCACTGACGCAGTTTATGAACGTGCTTTCGCGCCACATTCGCCTCGACCGGGCGGCCCTGGAGCCCCTGCTGGCCCAGGCTGCCGCCGATGCCCTGCTGCTGGCCGCCCGCCCGGCCCAGGCCTTCGAGCGCCTGCTGCTGCCCGCCGATGCCGACGAGCCCGTGCGCGCGGCGCAGCTGCGCGACAGCCTGCGCTACGTTGACCAGGATAAGGCGTACTATCAAAGTTTTATCGACAGCCTGCCCGCCGACGACGCACCGCTGGGCCGCGAGCTGCTGACGCAACGCTTTGCGCAGTATCAAGCTAAAAACCCGGCCCCGGCCGACGCGTTGCCGCGCCTCGTGGCCGCGCTCAGCGCGCTGCTGCCCGTGAGTGAGGCCGACCTGCGCGACGCCCCGGCCAAACCGGCACCTGCCGCGCCTGCGCCTACCCCGGCTAAGCCCGTGGCCATCGCGGTGCCGGTGCCGCCAGTGGCAGTTGCGCCTGCTGCCGCGCCAGTTTCGCCGCCCGCTGCCGCGCCGCCCGCCGCGCCCACGCCGGCCGGGGTGCCCCTCTACGAAAAGCTGAAGGCTACCCAGCCCGCCACGCCGCACCTGGCCGAAACCCTGCGCCACAGCGCCCAGGGCAGCGCCGCGCCGCTGGCCGAGCGTAGCGCGCCCAAGGTGGCCAGCCTGCGCGACGCCATTTCCATCAATCAGCGCTTTAGCTTTATCAATGAGTTGTTTGGGGGCGAGAATATGGAGTACCACGCCGCCATTCAGCACCTCGACGCGCTGCCCACGGCCGATGCCGCCCTGGCCTACGTGCGCCAGGAGCTGGCGCAGAAATACGACTGGAGCCGCAAGGAAGAGCACGTGGGCAAGCTGCTCAAGCTCATCGAGCGCAAGTTTGCCACCGCCTAGCGCATGGGGGCGCGGCTGAGCAAGCTACTCGGGCCGGGCCGGCTGCGGCGCTGGCTGCTGCCGTGGGCGCTAGCGCTGGGCGCGCTGCTCAACCTAGCGTATCCCATGTACGTGCATTACGATTTTTCGCACTCACTCGACACGCGCAGCTACCTGCGCCTGGCGGCAGGGCGGGCCGACAGCGTGAGCATCACGCGGCGCTACCGGGTGCTGGTGCCGGCGGCGGCCGGCGCGCTGGCCCGGCCGGTGGCGGCCGTGTACGGCCGCATCTGGCCGCAGCGCCCGGCCGGCGAGTGGCCCCGGCGCTTCGCGTTCTTCCTGGTAAACTGCATTTTGCTGAGCGCGGCCGGGGCTACCTGGTGGCGGGCAGCGCGGCTGGCCGGGGCGGGCGCGGGCGCGGCGGGCGTGGCCTTGCTGGCGGTGCTGAGCAGCCGCTGGGCCGAGTACGCGGCCGGCCTGCCGCTCACCGACAGCCTGTATCTGCTGGTATTCGGGCTGGGTTACTACGCCTGGCGACGCGGGCCGGGGGCGGGCTGGGCCGTGGCGGCGGCCTTGCTGCTGGGGCCGCTGGCCAAGGAGTCGTTTGTGTTTTTGCTGCCCTGGCTGGCGTGGTTTGGCCGGCGGGCGCTGGGCGGGCGCGGGCAAGCGGCGGCGCTGGCGGGCGGGCTGCTGGCACTGGGCGCGGTGCACTACTTCGTAGATAAAGCGGCCGGCGCGGCCCCCACCGAGGCGGTCAGCAATGCCTTCGCGCACGTCGAAAACATAGCTTACTCGCTGCGGCGGGCCGCTTCGCCCAAAGGCCTGGGCGAGCTACTGAGCATTTTCGGCCTGTTCACCCTGCCAGTGCTGGCGGCGCTGCTGCGGCCGGCCGGGCGGCGGGCGCTGGCCCCGGTGCTGGGTTGGGCCGAGGGCGCGCTGCTGGCCGTGGTAGCGGTGCACATGCTGCTCTCGGGCGACCTGGGGCGCATGGGCTACCTGTTTGCGCCGGTGTTCACGGTGGCGCTGGCGCTGGTGGCGCAGGCGGTGATTAGGCACATTAGCCGGCGAGAGCAGCCCCTTTGCTGAACATCAGGGCAGTAATTCCAGCACGAGCACCAGCGCGTGGTTGCTGAGCGCTTCCAGCTCCACTTCAGCTACATTCCACAAAGCCAGGCCATCTTTTTCGTGGAGCAGCCGGCCTTCCAGCTCGAAGGCTCCGGCAATGATGAAGGCAAACAGGCTGCTGCCGGGCTGCACTTGGTATGTCGTTTCCTGCCGCCCCATGAAGCGGCCCAGGCTGAGGCGAAACGGCAAGTCGGGCGCGCTGGGCGGGTAGTCTGGCAGGCGGGCGCTTACCAGCGCCCGCAACTGGTTTTCCAGCAACTGCCCATTAAAAGCCGTAGTCGTGGCGAGGGGCGGCCCGACCAGCGGCTGAGTAGCACGCACCCAGATATGCAGCAAGCTAATCAGCTCGTCGCCAAAGGGGTTGCGCAAGGTGAGCACGGTGCCGGCGGGGGCCGCGATGGTCGTTAGTTCTTCGGCCTCTACGGTGCCGCGTGTGCCGCCGCCCGTGCTGTACGCCACGGCCCCCGTGATGGGCAGTAGCACGATATACGAGTCGGCGGCCACGGCAAATTCGACCGCGTGGCCACCGGCCAGGGTTTCTTCATTCAGGCCGTAGAGGCGGCCAAAGGGGTCTTTATGTTCGCTTTGAGACGCACCAAAATTGAACGTACTCTGCCGCCGAAACAGGTTGGTTTCGAGTAGGCCGCGCTGGTCGGCCAGGTAGATTTTGCCGGGAACTTGCTTGCTCATCTTAGCTGGGCACCTCGGCCGGGTGCAAGGCGTGGATGGTGAGGTAGGGCTGAAGCTGCACGAGGTGCGTGAGTAGTTCGCCGCCCGCTTCGGTAGGTGCGGCCGCTTCCGACACCAGCAGGTAGGGCGCGATGGTGTCATGCCACAGCAGCGGCTCGGCGTAGAAATTGACGGCCACCTGGTGCTGGCTCGGGTCGTGCAAGTGCGAGTTTATTAGTTCGAACCGGTAGCGACTGAATTTTAGGAAGTAGCGCCCCACGTTGTTCACGATGTCGGGCACTGTGCCGCCCAGCTGCTGCACGTAGCCGGCCACGGAGCCGCCCACCAAAAAGTGCAGCTGCTCGGCCCCCGGCGCGTGGTGCAGCAGCTCGCCAAAGGTGCGGTACTGCCCCTGCGGGTTGTAGCGCTGCGCCTGCATCCGCAGCTCGCGGTAGCTGTCTTCCAGCACCAGCTTGTCCCAGGGCCGGGTGGCGCTGGCGTCGATTATTTTGCGATAAGCCAGGGTGATGAGGCGGGGCATAATGCTGATTCCTATTGGTTGGAGTCCGAATACGTCCGTCATGCTGAGCGCAGCGGAGCCGAAGCATCTCTACTGGTGAACTAACTTTCAACGCTAGCAACGAAGCGGTAGAGCTGCTTCGACTCCGCTGCGCTACGCTCAGCATGACAAACGTATTCAGTCACTACTTCACTACTCTCCTACACCGCGATGCTCATCGTGAGCACGAAGCCCGCCGTGGTGCTGCCCGTGACGGTAGCGATTTCGAGGCCCGCCGTGTCGTCGCTGAAGACGTTATCCGACTTATTGTAGGTGTAGCCGCTCAGGCCTTTGGCGTAGCCATTGATGGCGGCCACGGCCGTGCCCGCGCCTTCGGGAAAGGCAATTTGGGTGACTTTGAGCGAGGTGCCGCTGGCGTTGTAGACGTGCACGTGGATGTGGGTGGCGCGGCCCGAATACCAGCCGGGGAAGATGCTGGTGAAGGAAACCAGCCCCGCCGCGTTGGTAGTCTGGCGGCCGCGCAAAAAATGCACGCCCGTGTAGTTGGTGCTTTGCATGCCGCTGCCGCCGTACTCCGAGTAGTTGCCCTCGGCGTCGCAGTGCCAGATGTCGACCAGCGCGCCGGCCAGGGCGGTGCAGCCCGCGCTGGCACTAGTAATGGTGATGTTGGCCGTGAGCTTGTGGCCCGAGCGGCCATCGGTGATGTCGCTGCGCACATATGACGAAGGCACCTTGGTCGGAAATGGCCCTTCGGTTTCGGTGGGGGCCACGGTGCAGTTGGTGGCGCTGCTGCCGCCCGTGGGGGTAGTGGTGGTGCCGGTGCTGCCGCCGGGGCTTACCTCATCTTTGTGGCAGGCGGCGAGCAGCGCGGGGGCCGAGGCCGCGCCCATCAGCAGGCTTTTCAGAAAATGCTTGCGTTCCATAAGTTGAGCGAAAAGAGGGGGTTAGTTGCGTTTCTTACCCAAAAAAGGCAGGCAGCTTTTTCTCTCCTTCATCTAACTCGACGGTTCCGGCATTTCAATCGCTGAATGCCGTGTTTTTGCCCGCATCGGCCGCGCCCTCCGGCAGCCCGCGCAAGGCGAGCGCCAGCCACAGCGGCCACACCGGCACCAGAAAGCGCGCCGCGCCCAGCGGCCCGGTCAGCAGCGCCACGTAGGCCACCAGCCCCACGGCCAGCCAGCGGCCAGCGGGCCAGGCCAGGCGCAGCCAGCCGGCCGGCTGCTCGCCAGGCGGAGCCACGGCCAGCCCGCGCAACGCCAGCCCCAGCCGCAGCAGGTTGGCCAGCGCTACCAAAGCCAGGGCCAGCAGCAGCGCCAGCGGCTGGCGGCCCAGCGCCGCGCCCACGCCCGCCAGCCCGCCGCCGCGCAGCTCACCGAGCAGGCCCGGCGTGGCCGTAGCCCCTAAGAAATTACTCAGGTCAAAGCGGCCGGGGTCGAGCAGCAGCGTGGCCATGCCCAGGGCGTGCTGCCCGGCGTAGCGCACCGGGTGCTGCCGCAGCACGGCCCCGGCCTCACTTTGGATAACGCGCTGCCGGGCGGCAAACGTGGGCTGGGCATTGGCGCGGCGCAGCACGGCGGCCACCCAGGCGTCTTCGGCGGCGGGGCCCTGGGTTTGGCGCACCACCCCGGACGCGTTGTAGTGCAGCAGGTTGATGTCGGCAATGCTGGAAAAATGCACGTAGCCGGTGCGGTGCCCGTTCCAGGCCATGTACGCCCCGGCCAGCAGCAGCGGCAGCGCGCCCAGCAACGCCAGTGCCGGCCGCCGCCAGTGCCAGGCGCGCCAGCCGATTACCACTAGAAAAATTATTGTAAACGGAAAAAACACCGGCTTTAGCAGCCACGCCGCTACCACGGCCACAGTGGCCCCGGCCAGGTAGCGCGCCTGCCCATTGTGCCAAAACCGCACCCCGAGGCCCGCGCCCAGCAGCACCACCGCCTGCAAGGGCACCTCACTCATCAGGGCATTGGCATAAATGAACTGCGCCGGAAAGCTCAGCGCGAGTGCCAGCGCGGCCACCCACTGCGCCGCGCCGGGCGGGCAGGCGCGGCCAGCGGCCCAGCCGCCCAGCACCACGGCCAAAATCAACACACTCAGCCCATTCTGAAAAAGCAGCAGCAGCACCGGCGGCCGGGCCCGCCCGCCCAGCGCCCCCAGCAGTAGCGGGTAGCCGGGCGGCCGGATGGTAAACTCCTGCACCGCCTGCCCGCGCGGCGGCTGGGCGGGCCAGGGCCGGGCGTAGAGCTGCCCGTGCTGGCGCAGGTTCTGGGCGGCCTGCACGTAGCGGTCCGAATCGGGAAACACGTAGCGGCCCGTGCGCAGCGCGTGGCCCAGGGCCAGCGCGTGGGCCAGGGCCAGCACCAGCCACACGGCGGCCGGCAGGCGCGGCCAGCGGCACAACGCATTTTTCATGCAGGCAAAAGTAGCGGGCGCGGCCAGCCCCTACCGCAGCAAGTCCTGCTTGCGGTGGGCATCGAGGGCCAGCAGCGTGAAGAGCAGGATGGTAAACGACCACAGCGACGACCCGCCGTAGCTGAAAAACGGCAGTGGAATGCCCACCACCGGCATCAGGCCCATCGTCATGCCCAGGTTCACGGTGAAGTGCACGAACAGGATGCTGGCCACGCAGTAGCCGTAGGTGCGCCCGAATACCGATTTCTGGCGCTCGGCCACCAGCAAGATGCGCCAGAGCAAGGTCATAAACAGCCCGATGACGACCAGGCAGCCTGCCCAGCCCCACTCCTCGCCTACGGTGCAAAAGATGAAGTCGGTGCTTTGCTCGGGCACGAAATCGAACTTGGTTTGGGTGCCGTGCAGGAAGCCCTTGCCGACCCAGCCGCCCGAGCCGAGCGCGATTTTGCTTTGGGTTACGTTCCAGCCCTTGCCCAGCGGGTCTTTGCCGGGGTCGATGAGCATCTCAATGCGCTGGCGCTGGTGCGGTTGCAGCACGTTATTGAAAAAGAAATCGACGCCGAATACCATCCCAATCACCGCCACCCACACGCTCAGGCTCAATGGCAAATGGTGCCGCCAAAGCTTAGAGTTGAGGATAAACGCGACCGCCAAGACCAGCGTAAAACCGCCCACCAGCCACGCCTTGGGCACCAGCAGCGCCAGCAAGAGTATCACGCCGCCCGCCGCCAGCAGCAGCAGTATCAGCGGCGACATGCCCTCGCGGAAAAACGCCAGCAGCAGCGCCGCAAACACCAGCGCCTGCCCGGTTTCGTTGGAGGCCAGAATGAGCACCACCGGCAGCAGCGTGAGGCCGGCCAGCACGGCCTGGTCGCGCCAGTTTTGCTGGCGCAAATTGATGCTGGCCATGAAGCGCGAGGCCGCCAGCGCGGTCGTGAACTTGGCAAACTCGGCGGGCTGCAAGCGCATGGGGCCAAATTCGAGCCACGAGCGCGAGCCCGCAATGGGCCGGGCAATAAAAATGGTGAGCACCAGCAGCACTATCATGCCGCCGTAGAGGGCGTAGGCTAGCGTATCATACGCCTTGTAGTCAACTACCAGCAGTATTACGATGAGTACCAGCGAGGCTCCCATCCACAGCAGTTGCTTAAACCAGTTGAAGCCCATGAGCTCGGCAAAGCTGAGGTTGCGCAACGGGTCGGCGGGGGCGTCGGGCGAGTAGGAGGCCGCGTACACGGCCACCCAGCCCAGGCCCACCAGCAGCACGTAGATGAGCACGGTAGGCCAGTCGATGCTGCGCGTAGAACGAACGGTCGTCGGCATCGGCTTAGCGCTTGGCGTGAATGGTGAGGTTGCCGAACTTAATCCAGTCTTCCATGCGGTGGTGGTAGTTCACGACCTTGCCGCGCAAGTATTTTTCCATCATGAGGCCAGCGGCCGGGGCGGCGGCGCTGCCCCCAAAGCCGCCATTTTCGATAAACACGGCAATGGCAATTTTGGGGTCGTTGGCCGGGGCGAAGGCCGCGAAGGTGGAGTGGTCGTAGCCCTGCGAGTTTTGCACGGTGCCCGTTTTGCCGGCCACCGCAATGCCGAACTGCCGCAGCGAGGCCAGCTTGGCCGTGCCGCCGCGCCCATCCACCACCTCACACATGCCGGGGATGATGTACTTGAAGAGCGTAGTGTCGATGCCCGTGTAGTGGCGCTGCCGATACTCGGGCAGCGGCTGGGTTTCTTTGCCCACGCGGCGCACGAAGTGCGGCGTGTAGTAGTAGCCCCGGTTGGCGATGGTAGCCATGAGGTTGGCCGTTTGTAGGCCGGTGAGCTCGATTTCGCCCTGCCCGATGCTGAGCGAGTAGATGGTTTTGAAGTTCCAGCCCCGGTAGCTGCGCGAGCGGCGCTTGGCCGATACCTTGCCTACCTGCCGGCTGTACTTCTTATCAAAAAACTCGGGCGTCGGAATCGAGCCGCCCTTTTCGTCGTCCATGTCCACGCCCAGCCGGGCACCTAGCCCAAACGATTTGACCAGGTTGCTCCACTGCCCCAAACCCAGGTGCAGGTCTTCGGAAGGGTTGGCTACCTGGTGGCGCTGCACGGCGGCCCGCATCACCTGGTAGAAGTAGGGATTGCAGCTGTTTTTGATGGCGATGGTGGCACTGGCGGGGTACTCGTGGCGGTGGGTGCACTTCACTAAGCTCCAGTTGCAGGGAAAGCCCGTGTTCGGCCCCACGGCTCGTAGCTGCATGGCCGTCAGCTCATTTACTAGCTTAAATACCGAGCCGGGCGGGTACTTGGCTTGCAAAGGGCGGTCGAAGAGCGGGCGGTTGGGATTTTTAAGCAAGTCCATGTAGCGGTTGCCCATGCCCTTGCCGCTCAGCACCTGCGGCTGAAAGTGGGGGGCCGACACAAAGCACAGCAGCTCGCCGGTGCGCGGGTCGAGGGCCACGATGTAGCCGCGCCGCCCGGCCAGCAGCTCTTCGCCGTAGGCTTGCAGCTCGGCGTCGATGCTGAGGTGCAAGTCCTGCCCCGCCACCGCGATGGTATCAAACTCGCCGCCCCGAAACGCGCCCTTGTCGATGCCGCGCACGTTCACGAGGCGGTACTGCACGCCGCGCTGGCCCATGAGGGTAGATTCGTAGTGCTTTTCGAGGCCCGAAATGCCTACGTTTTCGCCCGGCTGGTACTTGGCGTAGCGCGGCTGCTCCAGCAGCCGCGGCGTGATGGAGCCCACGTAGCCCAGGGCGTGGGCCAGGTTTTCGGTTTTGTAGGCGCGGGCCATCCGCACCTGGGTGTAGAAGCCAGGAAAGTCGCCGAGGTAGTCCTGAATCGAGGCCAGCTCGGTGGTGCTCAGGTTGAGCAGCAGCGGCGAGGGCTTCACGCGCGAGTATTTTTTGGCCACGCGCAGCCCCAGGCGCAGGTCTTCGATGGGGAGCTGCATCACGCGGCAAAACTTGGCCGAGTCGAGGCCCTTCACTTCGCGGGGCACCACTACCAGGTCGTACACGGGCGTGTTGTGCACCAGCACCGAGTCGTGGCGGTCGTAGATGAGCCCGCGAAACGGCACTTGCACCTTGCGCTGCAAGGTATTGCGGTCGGCGGCGGCTTTGTAGGAGTCGTCGAGTACTTGCAGGTAGAAAAGCCGCCCGGCAAACAGCAGCCCCACCAGCATAAAAATGGCCATCACTACGTAGCGCCGGCCTTCCAGGTATTGCATAGACTACAAAGTTACGGCCCGCTGAACAGGGCCGGGCGCGGAATCATTCAAGCCGAACGCGGAATAAGCGCAGGGGCGGGCACGCTTGTCATGCTGAGCGAAGGCGCAGCCGCAGTCGAAGCATCTCTATCGGTAAACTAATTCTTTTGCGTGAGCAACGAAGCGGCAGAGATGCTTCGACTCCGCTACGCTGCGCTCAGCATGACAGCCGTGCTCTCCCTATACAACGACAGCCGCACTTCATGCATGACAATCATACCCGGTACCTTTGCGGCACTTATGCCCATGCCCCCGCTCGCTACCCCCACCGCCAACACGGCCTTCGCCGGCCTCATTTCCGTGGTGGCCCCGTTGTATAACGAAGCCGATACCGTGGCCCAGCTCGTGCGCCGCGTGGCCGCCGTAATGGCCGAGCACGGCTACGACTACGAGCTGATACTAGTAAACGACGGCAGCCGCGACCACAGCTGGCGCATTATGCAGGAGCTGGCCGCCCACGACCGCCACCTGGTGGCCATCGACCTGGCCGGCAACTACGGCCAGACCTTGAGTTTGCGCGCCGGCTTCGCGCAGGCGAAGGGCGAGGTTATCATCGCGATGGACGGCGACTTGCAACACGACCCAGCGTACATCCCGCAGTTTATCAGCCTCATCAACGAAGGCTACGACATGGTGGGCGGGGCCAAGGCCAAGCGTCCCGAGGGGCCGGTGGCCACGGCGCTGGCCACCACGGCGCACGGCATCATCCGGCGCTTGTCGGGGGTGCAGCTGCGCTACTTCGGGGCTACGTACAAGGCCTTCCGCAGCTATTTGGTAAAAAATGTGGAGATGCTCGGCGACGCGCACCGCTTCCTGGGCGCGCTGGTGGCGCGCAAGGGTTTGCGCTACTGCGAGTTTCCGATTGAAATTCACGAGCGGCAGTTTGGGCAGAGCAACTACAAGATTAGCAAGCTTTTCTACGTTATTCTCGACCTGTTTATCCTGCGCTTTTTCATCGTGCACGGGCGCAAGCCATTCCGGCTGTTTGGGCTGGCGGGCTTGTTGAGCCTGCTGCTGGGTGGCGCGCTGGCGGGGCAATTCCTGGTGCGGTCCATCTTCTTCAAGCTCAATATTTTTGGCACCTACCCACTAGAGTTCATCTTCAGCTTATTTCTGCTGCTGGGTGGCATTTTCCTGCTCTGCTTCGGCGTGCTGGCCGAGATTGGCATGTACATCTACTACTCGCGGCCCTCGCGCACGCCCTACGTGGTGCGGCAAATGGCGTCATTCGGCAAGTAGCATTTAACAGCCAGCAATCAATGAGCGCGCTACTTACTGCTTGATAAGAATTGCCGCAGAAAGGTTACGCGAATAGCCGCGAAGCGGCGGCATGTTGGTAGCAAAGACTAATAAGCAAGGCAGA
>NZ_DASTEP010000077.1:0-24171 GCF_035709525.1 Hymenobacter sp.
CGGCCCCCTCCCCTCCGGGAGAGGGGGAGCCTGACGATTGAGTGACGAAATGCAGGGGTTATTTCAATAAAAGAACCAGCAAAAATGCGTCAGGCTCCCCCTCTCCCGGAGGGGAGGGGGCCGGGGGGTGGGGTAACACGCTAGGGCGGCTACTTCGCCGCTACCACCACCGCCTTCTTCCCAACCTTCTGTCCCAGTTCCACGTCCTTCTTAGCCAATTTAGTATTCGTATTTACCAGCTTGATGCCCTGGCTACGGTCGCCCGTCACGCGCAGCAGCAGGTCGGCCCCGCTGGCGTAGCGCAGGTTGTCGAAGCTGATGTTCTTGCTGTTCTGCACTTCGAGCACGGGCTTGGTTTCGGTCGAGAGCAGGGTTACGTTCTTGAGGCGAATGTTCTCGGCTTCCTGGCACAGCATGCCTTTCTGGCTTTCCAAGGTGATGTTTTCCAGGTTGATATCCTTGATGCTCATCTCGGGCAGGCCGCGCACCAGGATGCCCGTTTCCGCGCCCTTGCACACCACGTTTTTGATGTAGAAGCCCTTGAACTGCGGCGTGCCCTCGCCCAGCGGCTGCGCCTCAATCACGGGCGGGGCGGTGCTCTCACCGGCCAGCGGCACGGGGTCTTTGGCCGCGTAGTACATATCGAACAGGATGGCCTGCCCGGCGATGTTGTTCATGGCCACGCCATCGACGTAGATGTTCTCGACCACGCCGCCGCGCCCGCGCGCCGTTTTGAAGCGCAAGCCCACGTCGGTGCCCATGAAGGAGCAGTCTTTCACGAACAAGTTGCGCGCGCCGCCCGACATTTCCGAGCCAATCACGAAGCCGCCGTGGGCGTGGTACACCCGGCAGTTGCGGAAGACGAAATTCTCGGTGGGTACGCCACGCTTGCGGCCTTCCTCATCGCGGCCGCTCTTGATGCAAATGCCATCGTCGCCCACGTCGAAGGTGCAGCTTTCGACCACGCCGTTTCGGCACGATTCGAGGTCGAGCGCGTCGGTGTTCTGGCCGTACCAGGGGTTTTTGGCCGTCACGCGGCGCAGCGTGATGTCCTCGCACAGCAGCGGGTGAATCGTCCAGGCCGGCGAGTTTTGGATGGTGAAGTCTTCGAGCAAAATCTGCTTGCAGCGCGTGAGGCTCAGCATGTTGGGCCGCAGGTAGTCGCGGATGTCGTCGAAGTCGGCCGGGTTCAGGCTCTTACGCTTCTGGCCGCTGCTCGCCAGCAGGTTGCCCTTGAGCGAGCTGGCCGAGGGGTACCAGTAGTCCTTCTTATCGTTGAGCACGCCGCCCGAGGCCACCAGCTTTTTCCACTCGCTTTCGTTAAGCTTGCTCTTTTTCACGGGCCGCCACACGTCGCCGTTGCCGTCGAAAGTGCCGTTGCCGGTGATGGCAATATTCTGTAAATCAACGCCTGAAATCGGGGCTTGGCTGCGAATGGCTTCCTCGCCTTCCCAGGTAGTTTTCACGAGCGGGTACTGCGTGCGGTCGGGCGTGAACTGCACGAGCGCGCCGTTGGCGAGGTGCAGGTTCACGTTGTTTTGCAGCACGATGGGGCCGGTGAGCCACAGGCCGGCCGGCACCTGCACCGTGCCGCCGCCGTTGGCCGCGCACGCCGCAATGGCTTTCTGGAAGGCGCTGGTGTTCAGCGTCTGGCCATCGGCCACGGCCCCGTACTGGCGCAGATTAAACGTATCTTTTTTAAACTGCGCTTGCCGCACGGTGGGCAGCTCGGCGGCGGTAGTGGGTAGGGCAGGGCGGGCCGCCGCGAGCGCCAACACCGCGCCGGGCACGAGCAACAAGTGCTTCATAAACAAGAAAAAGAGCAGCCCGGCCGCGAGCGGCCACGGCGAAGGGGTGGGAACAACGCAACTAGCACAATTCGAAGCCAGCTAGCAAAAGCCAGCCCAAAATCGGCCGGGAATACTACCACGCCGAAGCCAACGGCGCAAGCGAGCGGCCCGATTTATTTGCGCTATCGTTGCCGGTAACGTTGCCAGTGGGCCTGTAGGGCACCGTCGATGGGCTAGCCAAGCGGTTTTTGCGGCACTACGCTGCCCTGCGCTACTGCCCTGCTTTCAGCAAGGCAAATAGCATTCAACTCTGAATCGGGGCGACTGCGGGCTGGTTTGGCTGCTTTTGGCGGCCTGCCGTGCGGGCCAGCAGCCAGCGGTGCATGGGCCGCTCGAAGAAGCGGTAGCCGATTTCGGCCAGCAGCGCGGTGGCCAGCAGCTGCAACCCGATGTGCCGACCCCAGCCAAAGGTATCGTGCCACCACACGCTGAAAATACCCACGTGCAGCAAGTAAAAAAAGTACGACCGCTTGCCCATCTCATCCATAAACGGCGTGGCCAGCCAGGTGCGAAACCAGGTACGCTCGGCCAGCAGCCCGGCCATCAACAAGGTCATGCTCATGGGAAAAACGACGATGTTGAGGAAGATGGTAGACGGGTACAGGTTGCCGTCGTAGGGAGTTTGGGGCGAGTTTATCCAAGCCAAAGCGGCGATGGTGAGCACGATGCACAGCGTGCCGGCCAGCGTCAGCCAGGGCACGCCCGCTGCCTGGCCCGAGGGCCGCCCGCCCCACCAGCGGGCCAGCCCCACACCCAGCGTAAACTCCAGTACCCGCCCAAAAAAGGTGAAGTTGAACAGGTGGTGGTAGGTGCCAAAAAAACCGTGCAGGGCGGGCCGGTCTTTGCACAAGGCCGTCAGCACCAGGCCCGTAGCCACCATCGCCAGCACAAAGCCCACGGCCCCCCAGTGGCCCCGCCGCCGCCACAGCAGCAGCAGAAAAGGCACCGAAAAGTAAAAGCATTCCTCGGGCGTGAGCGACCAGCCGGGCGGCACGCCCACGTACTTGAGCGTATTGGAAAAGCCGCGCAACATGCTTTCGCTCAAAAATATAAGCGTTAAGGCGTTGGCTTCCTTGCCCGCCGGCAAAGGCCAGTACACCCGCGCCAGGGCCGCCGTATTGAGCAGCAGGTAGGTAGGGTAGATGCGGGCCGCCCGGTGCCAGAAGTAGCTGCGCCACCACTGCCGGTCGAGACGCACGCTGTGCTGGTAGCGGTGCGCGATGGCAAACCCGCTCAGCACGAAAAACATACTGAGTGTGATGTAGAACGCCGTGGCAATGCGGCCCACCAGCTCGGGCGTGCCGATGGGTCGGAAATGCACGAAAAACACCAAAAACGCCCCCACGGCGCGAATGCCCGTGAGCGCGGGGTAGTAAGCAGGCCGGTCGGCCACCGAAGAAGACGCCATAGCGCAAAAAAAAGCTAAGCAGGAGAAGAAGCGCGGCCCGGTGCCCGCGCCAGCAGCCAGCGGCGTAGGGGCTCCTCCAGCAGCCGGTAGCCCAGCCACGAAAGCAGCACGGTAGCCCCAAACTGCGCCCCGATGTGCCGGCCCCAGCCAAAGGTATCGTGCCACCACACGCTGAATACGCTGATGTGCAGCAGGTAAAAGAAGTACGAGCTGCGCCCCAGCGCCTGCCCTAGCTTGGTAGATAAGGCACTGCGCAGCCAACTGCCCTCGGCCAGCAGCCCGGCCAGCAACAGCACCGCGCCCAACGGAAACAGCACGTTATTAAGCAGCGTGGCGGCCGGGTAGCGCGGCCCTTGGTAGAAGTCGATGGGCGAATTAACCCAGTACAGCAAACCCACGGTCAGGAGTAGCAGCCCCGCGCCGCCCAGCGTGCGCCAGGGTAGGGTAGGGCTGGCAGCGGGCGCGTTGGCGGCGCGGCCGGCCCACCAGCGCGCCAGCAATACGCCCAATACAAACTCCAGCACCCGCCCGAAAAAGGTGTAATAAAACAGCGCCTTATACGACCCAAACAGCCCGTGCAGCGCCGGCCGGCCGTTGCACAAGGCCGTCAGCGCCAAGCCAATGCCGAGCATCAGCAGCGCAAAAGCCAGCGGGGCGCCGCGCCAGCGCTTTTGCCACAGCAGCAGCAGCGGCGCGGTGAAATAAAAGCACTCCTCGACCGTGAGCGACCAGCCCTGCGGCAAGCCCACGTAAAGCAGCGTATTGGAGAAGCCGCGCAGCAGGCTTTGGCTGATGCCAATGAGTAGCAGCTTGTTAGCCCACTGCCCCGGCCCAATGGGAAACAGCTGCTGGTACAGCGACCAGCCATTGAGCAGAAAATAAACCGGGTAGATGCGCGCCACCCGCCGCCACAGGTAGCGCCGCCACCAGGGCCGCGTGAGCTGCACGCCGCCCTGGTAGCGCGTGGCAATGACGAAGCCGCTGAGCACGAAAAACAAGCTCACGCCCACGAACAGCTGCCCCGTCAGGCGCTCGTACCAACCAGGGCTGTCGGCGGGCCGGAAGTGGTGCATGAACACCAGGTAAGCGGCCACCGCCCGCAGGCCGGTGAGGGCTGGGTAGTAGGGCAAAGCGGGGCGGGTAGCAGCGGCGGTGGTCGGCATCAGCCCGCAAAATAAGGCTGCCGTGGCGGGTCGTAGCGCGAACTTTGTAGTTCGCGTTCGTGCGGGTGCTCGCCGACGGACGCGAACTGCAAAGCTAGCGCTACGGCCCGCCGCTGGCGGCCAGCTCTGCATAGAATGTACTTAAACAGCTCCTTATGAAGCTACTCGCCCCTGCTTTTTGCTGCCTGCTGTCAGCCGCTGCCCGCGCCCAAACGGCCGCGCCCGCACCCCCTGCCGACTCAGTGCGGCTTTCTTACTGGGCCACCAGCCTGAAGGCGGGCCTCAACGCCAACGAGTCGCTGCTGTCGGACAACTGGAAGGGCGGTGGGGCCAGCACCGTGGGGCTGAGCGCGCTCTTCAACGGCAAGGCCACCTACCACCGCGGCCGCCACACCTGGGCCAACCAGGCCGATTTTCTGTTTGCCTTTCAGTATGCCAAAAACCAGGGCTACCGCAAGACGCTCGACCGCCTGTGGGCTGATACCAATTACGGCTACGACCTGACCAAGAAATGGGGGCTGTTTACGTCAATCAATCTGCTGACGCAGTTTGCGGCCGGCTACCAGTACACCGACGACCAGGCGCGGCTGGTGTCCAACTTCTTTGCGCCGGCCTACATCACGAGCTCGTACGGAATTGAATTTCACCCGTCCACGCGGTTTAAGCTGCGGCTGTCACCTTTTTCGCCGCGCCTGACGGTAGTGCGCGACATTGCCCGCTTTCAGGGCGCGCCTACCGACGTTATCTACGGCGTGAACCCCGGCCACAGCACGCGCTGGGAGGTGCTGGCCGCCCAGGCCCTGGCCGAGCTCGACCAGCCGCTCGGCCCCAATGCCAACCTCAAGGCGCGCTACGTGCTGTTTGGCAACTACGAAACCTTCACGCCGCAGAAAATCGACCACCGGCTCGACCTCACGCTCACGGCCAAGGTCAATAAGTACATCAACGTAAGCCTCAGCGGCATCGTGATTTATGACTACGACCAGGACGCGACCGTGCAGTACAGCCAGAGCCTGGCCATTGGCATTTTGCTGAGCCGCGAGCGCGCCGCCACGGCTAAGTAACGCCAAGCTCCGGCTTGGCGAGCGAGCGCAGCGAGCAGCCGCGCCTGCCAACGTTTGCCTACGCAGATGTTCGCTACGCTCACGCGCCAAGCTGGAGCTTAGCGTTACGACCAGGCTACCTTTGCGGCCGTTTTCAACGCCGTTTTATGCCCCGAATTTTACCCGCCGCCGCAACTTTCGCGCTGGCTTTGCCGCTCGCCGCTCAGGCCCAGCATGCTACCCCCGCCGACAGCGCCCGCCTCACCGAAGTAACCGTGTACGGCAGCCGCCTGGGCCAGCTCGCCGGCCAAAGCGGCCGCTACGTGACCGTGGTGCCCGGCAGCACCCTCAGCCGCTACCCGGTGGCCTCGCTCGACGACCTGCTGCGCCTGCTGCCCGCCCTGGAGGTGCAGAGCCGCGGCAGCTTCGGCACCCAGGCCGACATCACGCTGCGCGGCTCGACCTATAACCAGGTGCTGATTTTGCTGGATGGCATGCGCCTCAACGACCCGCTCACGGGGCACTTCGCGGGTTATTTTCCCATCGCGCCCAGCGAGATAGAGCAGCTCGAAATAGTGCGCGGGCCGGGCGCGGCCCTCTACGGGCCGGACGCCGTGGGCGGCTTCATCAACATCGTGACGAAGACCTTCGCCGCCACCCACCGCCCCGATGGTGCGGAGCTGGCTGGCACCTTCCTGGCCGGCGAGTACGGC
Source organism: Hymenobacter sp. (assembly GCF_035709525.1). GTDB lineage: Bacteria > Bacteroidota > Bacteroidia > Cytophagales > Hymenobacteraceae > Hymenobacter. The sequence goes on from NZ_DASTEP010000077.1 coordinate 6,178, forward strand.
CTGAAAAGCACCAACGCCGGCTTTTATGGCCAGGACAAAGGGCTGCGGCTGGCGGGTGGTATTCTCAATAATACGGCCAGCGGCCAGCTGCTCGATTTGCCCGGCGGCAACCGCAACGACTTCAAGCTTAATACCTACTCGCTGTCGGGCGCTTATGAGCTAACCAGCAAGCTGAGCGCGGCGGCCCGCGCCAGCTTCGATAGGCGCGATTTCAACGCCCAGAACTTCTACACCACCGCCAGCGGCGACCGCTCGCGCGAGACTACCTCGCGCGACTGGTACCAGGGCCAAGTGCGCTACGAGTGGAATGAGCGCGCCCGCACCGAATTGCAAGTGGTGGGTGCGGCCAGCACCGACGTGTACGTGTACACGCCGACCTCCGTGGCCAACGACCACCTCATCCACTACCTCAACTTTCAGGGACAGCACCAAGTGCAGTTTTCGCCCAAAGTGCGGGCCACGCTGGGTGGGCAGGCCGACCGCCGCGCCGTGCAAAGCAACGACCGCGGCGACCATGCCTTGTGGCACACTGGGGTGTTTGCGGTGGCGGCCATCGCGCCCACGGCGGGCCTCAACCTCACGGCCGCCCTGCGCCTCGACCACGACCAGAGCTACGGCACTGAGGTAGTGCCGCAGCTCAATGCCAGCCAGCAGCTCAGCGAAAAGCTGACCGTGCGCGGCGCGGTGGGCCGAGCCATCCGGGCGCCCAATTTTACGGAGCAGTATAACTCGGCCATCCGGCCGGGCACCGTGCCCAGCGGCTTCAGCGTGGGCAACCCCGGCCTGGCCTCCGAGCGCACCATGAACTACGAGGCGGGCTTCGACTACCAGCCGCTGCCCGCCCTCACGGTGCGTAGCACGTACTTCAACCGGGCCAGCCGCAACCTCATCGACTTCATGGTGGCTTCGGGCAGCCAGGTAATCGCGACGACGGGCTTCACCAACATCAACCCCAACGGCACGTACCGCCTGGCCGAAAACCTGGTATCGGTACGCACCCAGGGCGTCGAAACGGAGGTAACCACCCGCGCCCAGCTCGGCCCCGGCTTGCGCCTCGATGGCAGCGTGGGCTACACCTGGGTGCACGTGGCCAACAACAGCGACGTGCAAACGCAGTACCTCTCCAATGTGGCGCGCCACCTCGTGGCCGGCAACCTCAGCCTCACGCACCGGCGCTTCACGCTGGCTTTCGGCGGCGTGTACAAAGTGCGCCCCGAGCAAAACACGACCGTGACGCCCACCAACGGCCAGCTCGTGGCCGCCCTCACGCCGAGCTACGCCGTCTTCAACGGTCGCCTCGACGTGGCGCTGCTACCCGAGCGCCTCTGGCTGGTGGGCCAGGCCCAGAACCTGTTCAACGCCAAATATTCCGACCTGCTCGGGGCTCAGATGCCCACGCGCTGGCTGATGGCGGGCGTACGAGTGGCGCTGCGCAAGTAAGGCTATGCAGTAAATTTTTCAGCCCAAGCCTATCGCAACGAGTGCGATAGCTGGCGCAAAACGGCGGCGCATAACTTGCGCGCGGTTCTACTTCCCCACCTTTTTTATGTCCCGTTCTCTTCGTGCCCGGCAGCTGGTGCTGCTGGCCCCGCTGGCCCTGGCCGCCGCCTGCCAAAGTGCTGACAAGCAGCAAGCTGCTGCCACGGCCGATAAGCCCGCCGCCGACTCGGCGGCCACCGCCAAGCCCAAGTTTCTGACCGAGCCGCTGGTCAAGGACATCTACACCGCCGACCCGTCGGCGCACGTGTTCGATGGCAAAATCTACATCTACCCCTCGCACGACATTGAGACGGGGATGCCTGAAAACGATAAGGGCGACCACTTCGCCATGCGCGACTACCACATTCTGTCGATGGACAGCGTGGGCGGCAAGGTCACCGACCACGGCGTGGCGCTCGATACCAAGGATATTCCGTGGGCCGGCCGGCAGCTGTGGGCCCCCGACGCGGCCTTCAAAAACGGCACGTACTACCTATACTTCCCGGTGAAGGATAAGCAGGACGTGTTTCGGCTGGGCGTGGCCACGAGCAAGTCGCCTACCGGGCCGTTCAAGGCCGAGCCCAACCCGATTAAGGGTAGCTTCAGCATCGACCCGGCCGTGTTTACCGACACCGATGGGCAGAGCTACGTGTACTTTGGTGGCCTGTGGGGTGGCCAGCTGCAGCGCTGGGCTACTGGTACTTACAATGCCAACGCGGCCGAGAAAAAGCCCGATGGCGACGAGCCCGCTCTCAATGCCCGCGTGGCGCGCCTCGCGCCCGACATGAAGGAATTTGCTGGTCCGGTGAAGGACGTGGTAATTCTCGACTCGCTGGGCAAGCCCCTGAAAGCCAACGACACCAAGCGCCGGTTCTTCGAGGGCGGCTGGCTACACAAATACCAGGGCAAATACTACTTCTCGTACTCGACCGGCGACACGCACCTGCTGGTGTACGCCGAGGGCACCTCGCCCGCCGGGCCATTCACCTACAAAGGCGTGATAATGACGCCCGTGCAGGGCTGGACCACGCACCATTCCATCGTGGAGTTCAAAGGCAAGTGGTACATCTTCTACCACGACACCCAGCTCAGCGGTAAAACCTGGCTCCGCAACGTGAAAGTGACCGAGCTCAAGCGCCGGGCCGATGGCAGCATCATCCCGATTGAGCCCGGCACGGGCAGCTAAGCTTAGGTAGGATTGTGAACACGGGCTGGCGTGCGAGTAGTTTTCTCGCACGCCAGCCCGTGTTTTTTTGTAGGAAGCAAGTAGAAGGGAAGTAATTTATTTCTGCTATTAACTGACTTCACTTATTACTGCTCGGGTAAGGTATGTAGCAGTGAAAGAGCTGGGTGTATGAGATGAAAAAGGACTTTGACGCGATGAGTGGCAGAGTAGCTAGCTGGTTGAATAGCTGCGTATTTCGCACTATCACCTTGCTAAGCTTCTCATGCGCTACTTCTTCCTTCTTCTTGCATTGCTGGTGGCAACTGGTGCGGCCGTAGCCCAAAATTCCCCTGTTACTCCCCGGCCCGATTCGCTGGTAGCGGCCCAGGCCGCACCCGACACAGCAGCAGCCATTCATCGGCTGTTTGCGGCGCGGAGAGCGCGGAGCTACATTATTACCGGCCTGTTAGTTGTTCCGGGAGCGCTCGGTTTTCTACTAGATGGCAACAGCATCGGTACGGCTGTTTACCCTATCGCAGCGGCTCCTTACGAAGTGGCTAATTTGATATCCCATAGGCGCTACCGAAGAAAAGCAGAGGAGCGAGCCCTAGTGGCTTTTCAGGCGCAGCGTCTTTCGCCAAAAATCAGGCGGAAGCTCAAGTCCAAATACTTCACAGACGCGCCCGCCATCAAACATTTCTGAGGGGCCCATTATAAATGAAGCCGACCTTTTCGCAGCGTATTTTTGTTGATTAAACCAGTCAGCCCGGCGCAGCCGGGCGTATCTGCGAAATCCTAAAAATCCGTTTGAATCTGCGATGAAAGTTTGCCTTGCCGAAAAGCCCAGTGTAGCCCGCGAAATTGCCCAGGTCATCGGGGCCGACCGGCGCATGGATGGCTACTACGAGGGCAACGGCTACCAGGTAACGTGGACGTTTGGCCACTTTTGCCAGCTCAAGGAGCCCGACGACTACCGCCCCGAGTGGAAGCGCTGGAACCTGCACGACCTGCCCATGATACCCGAGCAGTTCGGCATCAAGCTCATGCGCCGCGACGACGGCGTGGTGAAGCAGTTTAACACGATAAAAAGACTACTCGACGAGGCCACCGAAGTCATCAACTGCGGCGACGCTGGGCAGGAGGGTGAGGTGATTCAGCGCTGGGTAATCCACGAAGCCAAGTGCCGCAAGCCCGTGAAGCGGCTCTGGATTTCGTCGCTCACTGAGGAAGCTATCCGGCAGGGTTTCAATAACCTGCGCGATGGGAAGGAGTTTGACAGCCTGTACCAGGCCGGGCGCAGCCGCGCCGTGGGCGACTGGCTGTTGGGCCTGAACGCCACGCGGCTTTTCACCCTGAAATACACCACCTACCAGGATAAGCAGCTGCTGAGCATCGGGCGGGTGCAGACGCCCACGCTGGCCTTGCTTGTGGCCCGCCACCACGAAATTCAGAACTTCAAGCCCGAGCCATATTGGGTGCTGAAGACGCAGTACCGCGACACCACATTTACGCGCATCAACACCGAGGCCGAGCAAAAAGAAGCCCAGGACGCGCCCGACGAGCAGAGCCGCCTGCGGGCGCTGGGCTACTTCGTGAAGGAAGACGAGGCTAAAAAGGCGCTCGAAGCCGTGCGGCCCGCGCCGCTCACGGTCACGAACGTGGAGATTAAAAAGGGGCGCGAGTCGCCGCCGCGGCTGTTCGATTTGACCTCGCTGCAAGTGCAGTGCAACAACCAGCTGGGGCTGTCGGCCGAGGACACGCTCAAGATTGTGCAGGCCCTGTATGAGAAGAAGGCGGTGAGCTACCCGCGCGTCGACACCACGTTTTTGCCCGACGACGTGTACCCCAAAATCCCCGGTATTCTGCGGGGCATCGGCTACTCGAACCTGACCGCGCCGCTGCTGGCACAGAAGATTCCGAAGACGCCCAAGGTATTCAATAATAACAAGGTAACGGACCACCACGCCATCATTCCGACGGGGAGTGGCGGGCCGGGCGGCGGCATGGAAAGCAGCGTGTACGACATCATCGTGCGGCGCTTCATCGCCGCGTTTTACCCTGATTGCGAAGTCAGCAACACGACCGTGCTGGCCGAGGCGGCGGGCTTCCTGTTCCGGGTGCGCGGCCGGCAGATTCTCAACCCCGGCTGGCGCGTGGTGTACGGCGACCCTACCCAGCAGGCCGCGCCCAAGCCCGCCGCGCCAGCCGGCGAAAAGGCCGCTACTGGTGCCGAAGACAACGATGACGTCGTAAGCACCGTGCTGCCGAGCTTCGCCAAAGGCGAAAGCGGCCCGCACCAGCCGCGCCTGGAAAGCAAGATGACCCAGCCGCCCAAAGACTACACCGAGGCCAGCCTGCTGCGCGGCATGGAAACGGCCGGCCGCAACATCGACGACGACGAGCTGCGCCTGGCCATGAAGGAAAACGGCATCGGCCGCCCCAGCACCCGCGCCGCCATCATCGAAACGCTGTTCAAGCGCAACTACATCCGGCGCGATAAAAAGCGCATTCTGCCCACGCCCACGGGCGTGGAACTGATTGGCCTAATCGCCAACCCGACGCTGAAATCGGCGGAGCTGACGGGCCAGTGGGAAAAGAAGCTGCGCCAGATTGAGCGCAATGAGTTGCCCTCCGACCAGTTTCTGGAAGAGCTGAAAGGCCTGGTGCGCGAGATGGTGCAGGAGGTGAAAACCGACCGCAGCGGGCGGGCCGTTACGACTGGTAGCGCCGAAAAAGCTATGGCCGCGTCAGCCTCCGGTGCCTCAAAATCGAACAATCAGAAACCAGAAAGCCAAGCCGGCCTCGGCACCTGCCCAGCCTGCAAAACCGGCCACATCCTGCGGGGCAAAACGGCCTTCGGCTGCGCCCGCTTCCGCGAGGGCTGCCAGTGGCGGCTGCCGGCCGAGGTGCTGGGTAAAAAGCTGACCGACCCGCAGGTAAAAGCCTTGCTCGCCAAAGGCCGCACGCAGCTCATCAAGGGCTTCGTGACGGGCGCGGGCGAGAAGCTCGACGGCGCGCTCACGCTCGATGCCCAGCTGCAACCCGCGCTCGTGCCCGCCGCCGAAAGCAAGCCCACCACCGCCACCGACCCCGGCCAGATTCCGTGCCCGGTGTGCCGGCTCGGCACCATGCTCAAGGGTAGCAGCGCCTTCGGCTGCTCGCGCTTCCGCGAAGACTGCCAGTTTCGGGTGCCCTTCGAGTGGGGCGGCAAGAAGCTGACCGACACGCAGCTGCGCCAACTGCTGCGCAAGGGCGAAACGGGCGTTATCAAAGGCTTTTTGTCGGCCAAAACCGGTAAGAAGTACGACGCTGCGCTGAAGGTAGACGAGGGGCGCGTGGTGCCGGTGTTCGGGTAGTCTACCCTTACATTGTCACTACTTGCTTATTCGGTAGCTGGCCTTCAGGCTGAATATATTGTGCCTGGCTAAGTCGGTAGCGAAGTAGGGCTCCAGGCTAAGCGCACTCAGGCCGGTACTGCTGGGTAGGCGCAGGCTGGCGCTTACGAAGGCAAGGTTTGGGCTGGGGTAGTGCGGCGAGTGGGCGTAGCCAGCAAGTAGCGTGGTGCCGCTTGCCTGCCCCAGGCCCGAGCCCAGGCCGGCGCGTGCGGTGTAAGCCCCCAGCGTGTTTTCAGCACCGTAGCAAACGTCGGCTTGCCCATAAAGCAGACGTGGGTTGCCGAGGCTCAGCATGAGCTCGGGCATCAGGAAGGCGGTGCCGCGGGCATTGCCATTATCGAAATAGCTAAAATAGCCCAGCGAACCCATGTGCAAACCGGCCCGCACGCCGAAGGAAAGCCATTCTTGGCCAAAGTGCTCTTCCCGGTACAAGTGAATATCGCTCATAAAATAGCTGATTGTCGTATCGCGGGCGATGAAGCGATACTGGGAGGTAGGCAGCGTTTGGATGGCAACCCGCTGCTCGCCCAGCCACACGCCGCCGCCCCAGGTGCTGCTGCGGGTGGGCGAATAGGCGGTCGTAACGGCTACCTCACCGCCCGCCGCCCGCACCCGCTGTTGTAGCACCAGCGGCTGCTTGCTGCTGCATCCGCCGTTGTTTTCCAGAATGTTTTCTTCGGCGTCGTGTTAGTTGCCTAACACGCCCCCGCTTAATGTAATGGTTTTACTCGGGGCGTTCGTTTGCTGGGGCACGGGGGCCTGGGCCGTGGCCAGGAGTAGCGCGCCGGCCAGTGGCAAGCTCAGCGGCAAGCCCGCCAGGCGCGGTAGGTTGCGCCCCAGCGCCCGCAGTGCGGTGCGCGCCTCGGCCAATAGCACCGCCAGCAGCAGGGCTTGTAGTAGCAGCGTTTCGGGTAGGCTGAGCGTACCCGGCGCCAGCCGGGCTGTGGCGGCCAGCAAGCCTAGCCCCACCAGCGCGGGCGTGCGGCCTGCGGGCACCAGAGCATCGGCCCCGAGCGGCTGGCCCCGGCGCACCAGCCAGCCCCAGCCGCCCAGCAGCGCGGCAGCTTCGAGCAGCAGCAGCCACTGCAAGCCCAGGCCTGGCAAGGCGTAGCCCGCCAGCGCGAGCGGCGCGGCCAGCAGTGGCTCGCCGGCTGCATCGCGCCAAAACTCTATGCCCCAGCGCCCCAGGCACAACAGCCCCATAGCCAGCAGGTAGCGGCTGCCGCCCGGCCAGCCGGCCGCCCGGCGACGCAGCAGGTGCAGCGCCAGCCCCGTGCCCGCGCACAGCAGCAGGTGATAGAACTGCGTGGGCACCACCGGCAGCGCGTGCGGCGCGCCGGCCCCCAGCAGCCCCTGCGCAAGCTGCGCGGCGTAGGCGGGCGTGCCCGGCCCGTACAGCAGCCCCCAGGTGCCGGTAGCCGTGGGCTCGCCCCAGCAGCAGCCAACTAGCACGCAGCCCACGCTTTGCACCGCCAGCGCCCAGCACAGCGGCCCGGCAAAGGCATCGAGCACGCCCCAGCCCCGGAAGCCCAGCGCCCGCCGCAACGCCAGCACCGCCCCCAGGCTAAACGCTGCGCCACCCACCACCGAGCGCGGCCCGCCCGCCACGGTCCGCGCCAACTCGACATCGCCCCCAAGCCAAGCCAGCCAGTCGGCGGGGGCCAGAAAGACGAGCTGGCAGCCCAATACCAGCGCCAGCGTGGCAGCCGCTACCAGCGGCAGCCAACTGCGCCAGGCGTAGCCGCGCCGGTAGCCCTGGGCCAGCAGCAACCCAACGTATAGGGCAAAGGCCATCAGTTGGCTGCCTTCGTAGTAACAGTGCCCGTGCGGACTGGGCGGCGAGTAAAATAGAGCCATAGCGCGAACGCGCTGCCTGACAGGCAGCTGCACTCGCTAAGCTAGCCGCTTGCGTTCCGCTTCAAAATAAAATAGTGCCCACTAACTGATGCTAGCCTAAGCAGGGACATAAAAGTAAAAGTCAGATTGTCAGGCTAAAAACTAGCCGACAATCTGACTTTACAAATCAAGCTCTAGTAGCCCGCTACTTCTTGGCTTTCGGCACGTAGGGCTTGCCATTCAGCTTCGGCCGCGAGCCCGAGCCTACGGGCTTGCCGTCGCGGAAGGTAACCTGGTGGTCGATGCCGCGGCCGTCGGCTTTGTAGTAGGTCCACTGGCCGCTGGTTTTGCCAAACTTATATTGGCCTTCCTCGGCCAGGGTGCCGTCTTCGCGCAGCTCGCGATAGGGGCCCGAGAGCTGGCCTTTCAGGTAAGTGCCTTCTTTCCAGAGCTTGCCGTTGGTAAAGAACTGCTCGCCGAGGCCGGTTTGTTGGCCATTCTCGTACTGTTGGCGGGTTTGCACCTGGCCGTTGTCAAAGTAGGTGAGGCGCTCGCCTTGCAGGCGGCCGGTGGGGGCGTAGGTTTCGACTTTGCGGGGCGACTTGCCATCCTGGAAGTACTCGTGCCAAGTGCCCACGGGGTGGTTGTTTTTGTACTGCTCCTCAGCCTCGCGGGTGGGCGTGGCGGCGTCGTAGTAGCGCGTTATTTTGCGGTCGCGGCCCTGGGCAGCGTAGTCAATTTCCTCTTTCAGCTGGCCGCTTTCGTAGTAGGCGAGGGCGCGGCCGGTGGGCACGCCGAGGCGGAAGGTGGTCTTGCTCTTCACTTTACCGCTCTCGTAGTAGGAGGTAGCGGGGCCGTCGAGGGCGGCGGTGCCGGTGCGCGGGGCCGCGCGCTTGGTGAGGTCGTCGCCGAGCTTGTTGGTCACGGCGCGCTCGCGCACGGCGGCGGGCGAGTAGGTGCCCTCGGTCTGGAGCTGGCCGGTGGGGTAGTACGAGCGGTAGCTGCCCTTGCCGGTTTTGTCGTTCATCACCGTTTCGCTTTCGAGCTGGCCGGTGTCGTAGTAGGTTTTGTACGAGCCGCTTAGCAGGCCGCCGCGCAACGTGCCTTCGCTCTGCACCTTGCCGTTGGGGTAGAAGAACTTAACCGCGCCGTTGGGCTGGCCGTTGGCGTAGGTGACTTCGGCGGCGGGTTGGCCGCTGGCGTAGAGTTCGCGCACGGCGCCATTGGGCTGACCCTTGGCGTCGAGGGTGGTTTGCAGCTTTATTTCGCCGGTGGGGTGGTAGGTGGTGAGCGGCCCGCTGGGCTGGTCGTCCACAAAGGTGCCGGTTTGGGCTACCTTGCCACCTTCGTAATAGGTCTTAAACGGCCCCTGCCGGATGCCTTCGCGGTAGGTGGCTTCGAGCCGGCGCTGGCCGTTGGGGTGAAACTCGACATACACCGAATCGCGCTTGCCGTCGGTGTAGCGGGTCTGAGCTTCGAGCCGGCCGCTGCGGTAAAAACGCTTGTAGGGCCCCTGCATCACGGTGTCGGCGGCCACGAGGGCGCGGAATATCTCGCGGGGGCGGGTTTTGGTCGAGTCGAAATAAACTACGATGCGCTGCTGGCGCTGGGCCTGGGCGGCTAGCGGGAGCAGCAAGAAAAGCAACAGGTATCGCATAGGGTGCTTTAACGCGAATGCGCCATTTTTTAGCGCAAAGCCACGCAAGGTTAAAAAAGGTTTCGCAAGGTTCAGGCCAGACATGCTGTCGTAGCTTAAACCTTGCGAAACCTTTTTTAACCTTGCGAACCCTCGCGCTACAGTTTTTCCAGCACTATTGAACTGGCCCCACCGCCGCCGTTGCAGATGCCGGTAACGCCGATTTTGCCGCCTTCCTGGTTTAGCACGCTCAGCAGCGTAGTCACGATGCGCGCACCCGACGCGCCCAGCGGGTGGCCCAGGCTCACGGCCCCGCCGTACACGTTGACCTTGGTGCCTTCGAGGTTGAGCAGCTTGTTATTAGCCAGCGACACGACCGAGAAGGCTTCGTTGATTTCGTAGAAATCCACGTCCTTGGCTTCCAGCCCGGCGTTTTTCAGCGCCTTCGGAATGGCCAGCGAAGGCGTGGTCGTAAACCACTCGGGCGCCTGCTCGGCATCGGCAAAGCCGCGGATGCGCGCCAGCGGCTTGATGCCCAGCTCGTCGGCTTTTTCGCGGCTCATGAGCAGCACGGCGGCGGCCCCGTCGTTGAGGGTCGAGGCGTTGGCGGCGGTTACGGTGCCGGTTTTGGTAAAGGCGGGTTTGAGCCCCGCGAACTTCTCAAACTGCACTTTGGTGTACTCCTCGTCGTCGCTCACCACGGTGTCTTTGCCGCGCACCGTAATGGTCACGGGCACAATCTCTTCCTGCTTTTTGCCAGCCTGGGCGGCGGCAGCGCTACGCTCGTAGCTCTGGCGCGCAAAGGCGTCCTGCTCCTCGCGGCTGATGCCGTAGTGCTCGGCCGTGGCGTCGGCGGCGTTGCCCATCGCATAGTCGTGGTAGGGGTCCCAGAGGCCGTCCTTCACCAGGCCGTCAATCATCTGGCCATTCCCATACTTAGCCCCGAAGCGGGCCTTGTCGAGGTAGTAGGGCACGTTGCTCATGCTCTCCATGCCGCCGGCCAAAATCACTTCCGACTGCCCCAGCATGATGGCCTGGGCACCAAACATGATGGCCTTCGAGCCCGAGGCGCACACTTTATTAACGGTAGTGCATTCCACGGTGTCGGGCAGGCCCGCTTTTTTGGCCGCCTGCCGGGCCGGCGCCTGGCCGAGGTTGGCCGAAATCACGTTGCCCATGATAACCTGCTCAACCAGTTCGGGAGCCACGCCGGCTTTGTCCAAAGCGCCTTTCAGGGCGATGGCACCGAGCTCGGTGGCCGACATCGAGGCCAGCGCCCCGCCAAATGAGCCGATGGGCGTGCGAACGGCCGCTACGATAACTACTTCTTTTACTTGCATGTTGGGGTGGGAGGGGTGGGTTTAGGGCTTGGTGCACAGTGCCTGGTGCTTGGTAGTGGCAAAAACAAACAGGCGCTGCCACAGGCAAAAGTACGCCCCCCGTTTTTTAAGCAGCCTTCCAACCCAATCCCAAACTCCGAGTATCTTTTACTCCTCCACTCCTCCACTCCTCCACTCCTCCACTCCTCCACTCACCACGTGGGCGTGCCGGGCGGCGGGGGCGTGCCCTGCCGGGCGCGGGGGCGCTGCTGCAAGTATTGCTGCTCGCTGGCGCGCAGGGCTTCGAGCAATTGCTGGGCCTGGGCGGGCGAGAGGTTCATGGCTTTGAGGCGCTCGCGCTGGGTTTGCAGTTGGAGGTCAGCATCGGTGGCCTGCTCGGTGCCGGGGCGCTGGCTGCGGCCGGCAGGGGCACTGGTGCCAGCACCCCCGCCGGTATCGAGGCCGCGCTGGCGGCCGGGCTGTGTGCCGGTGGGCAGGGAGCGCTCGGGGCCGCTGCCGGGTTGGAAGCCGCTCGGGGTCTTGTTGCCCGCATTGGCGGTAGGGCGCTGGTTGGGCTGGCCGGCGGCGCTGGGAGAGGGGCTAGCCGGCGCGGGTTGCGGCGGGGCTGTTGCATCGGCCTCGGGGGTAGGGGCGGTGCCGGGGCGGCTGGTGCCCGGCTGCTCGCCGGCACTGGGCGCGGTGCCTTGGTTGCCAGGCTGAGGGGCTTTCTGTTTCTTGTCAGCGGTTTTTTTAGCGCCTGGCGCGGGAGTTGGGGGCGGGGTAGGCAGCGCGGGCGTGGCGTCGGGCTGATTGGCCAGGTACTGGCTCAGCAACTCGTAGTTGTAGCGAGCGGTAGCGTTGGCTGGATTCAGTAACAGCGCTTGCTTTAGTAAAGCGAGAGCTTGCGCCACTTGCTTTTGCTGGGCTAGCAGCACGGCCAGCTGCTGCCGTGCGGCGCTGCCGATGACCGCCGGCACGGCCGGGCCCAGCAGGTGGCCATAGGTAGTGCGGGCAGCGGCCGTTTGCCCGGCCTGGGTTTGGGTTTGCGCCAGGTTGAGGAGTAGGGTGGGGGTAGGGCCGGGGCGGCTAGCCAGCGCCACGGCCTGCTGGTAGTAATACACGGCCTCGGCGGCCTGCCCGCGCCGGGCGGCGGCCTGGGCCTGGGTTTGGGCGGCGTTGTGGGCGCGCACGTGCAGCAGCCAGCGCCAGCCCGGCAGCCCGGCACCCAGTAGTAGCAGGGTCAATAGGCTGATTTTCATTGCTCGGGGCGCAGCACGCGCACGGTTAGCAGGCTGTCGAGTAAAAGCAAAGCCAGCGCGATACCCAGCGGGTAGCGGTAGCGGTTGTCGGCCACCTGCACAAGGCGGCTGGTAGCGGCGCTGCTGGTGGGCGGCAGGTTGCGCAGGCCGACTAGCAGGGTAGGCAAGCCGTTTTCGCGGTTGTTGAGCGGCACGTACTGGCCGCCGGTTTGGGCGGCTACTTGCAGCAGCGAGGCTTCGCGCAGGCGGCTCACCACGGGGCGGCCTTTGGCATCGCGCAGGCTGGTGCGGTTGCCGGGGGCCGGCACGGGGCCACCCACGGCAGTGCCCACGCCCACGGTGTACACCCGCGCCCCGGTGCGGCCCAACTCGCGCAGCACGGGCTCCAGGTTTTCACCAAAATCTTCGCCGTCGCTGAGCACTACGGCGGCCGTGGCGCGGGGCGGGGCGGCCCCGGCCGCCGGGCTAGCAGCGCCGAGCCGCGCCAGCAGCAAGTCGAGCGGCGCGCGCAGGGTAGTGGGCCCCGGCGGCAGCAGCCGGGTGCTGAGTGTGCTCAGAAAAAGCTGCAACGACGTTTGGTCATACGTGAGCGGGCACTGCACGCTGGCCTCCGAGCCGAAGACAATCAGCCCCAGCCGGTCGGCCGGGAAAGCGGCCACCAGCTCGGCCAGCGCGGCCTGGGTGCGTAGCAGGCGGGTAGGCGTCACATCGGCCGCGTCCATCGAGTGCGACACATCAACCAGCAGCCACAAATCGAGCCCGCTGGTGCGCACTGCCTGGCTGCGCATGCCCAGCGCCGGCCCCAGCCACGCCAGCAGCAGTAGCGCCCCGGCTACCAGCCGCAGCGGCAGCTTCCAGGCTAGGCGGCGGCTACCCAGGCCCAGCCGCCGCCCCAGCCGCCGCGTGCGCTGCACTTGCAGGCCTAGTAGCAACGCCAGCAGCCCCGCGCCCAAAATGGCCGACGCAAAATCGGGATAAGCCCAGGTGAACATAAGAAAAGCCAGATGCGGAGTAGCCAGCGCGGTGCCCCAAAGGCCACCGCTGCCCCGCAAAGCTAGCGCCGGGCCTACTGGCAGGCCAGAAAAGACACTTTTAACAACAGGCCAGCGCAAGCGTAACCCCCGCACTGCCAGCCCAAAGCAGAAGCGGCCACGCAGCGGCCGCATAAAAACTTCAAAAAAAACTGCTGATTTTTGAACGGCCGCTGTATATTTGCAGCCGCTAAGGCCTTCAACGCCGCAGCAAGCCACGAACACGGAGAAGTGGGTGAGTGGCTGAAACCAGTAGTTTGCTAAACTGCCGTAGCTCTAAAGGTTACCGGGGGTTCGAATCCCCCCTTCTCCGCTTAAAAGCCCTTTGCATTGCGCAAAGGGCTTTTTTCTTTCTAAGCCCGCCACGCCGGCAGCCTTCTACTTCAAAAAGTGGCTACGGCCGGCAGCCAGACGCAAAAAAGCCCTGCCCGAGCCGGACAGGGTTTTTGCAAGTATGAGAAGAACCTTACGGGCTCCGGGCGCGGGTACCAGCTAGTCGCCTCCTTCGTTACGCAGCGGGTGCACTAAAAAGCCCGGCTAGCCGGGTATCGGGCTAAAGCCACTCGCCGGCTAGCTGTTTGATTACCCTGGCCTCTATATCTTTTCTAAAATACCACGCCCCGGTGCCCAGTGCCTTCCTCACCAGCGTGCCCCGAATGCCGTCCGCCGTTATTTCAAGAATGTGCAACTCGCTGGTAGTCTTGCCCCAGTCGATGAGATAGGTTTGGCCTATTTCTAGATTAATCATGCGGATGGTAAGAAAAACAGTCGGAAACGCGCGGGTAAATAATAACTCCTACAAGGTAGCGGAATAAGCTGAATAAGTACAGCTTGTAGCCTGCAATAGTATAAGTGGTTAGGGATGCTTTGGTGGCGCGCTCGGGGCTCGGTAGCTTGGGTGGTTGCGCGTGGTTTCGCCTGGCTGGGCTGGCAGTCGCACTTTCCACGCACCCGCCTGCGTGCTACTGCGCTGGTGGTAGTAAGTAGCACGCAGGCGGGTGCCGCAGCGCACCTTTGCGCCGCGACACCCGCCTGGTTGTTGGCCTCAAAATAGCCGGCTTACTAGCGCTCCAGCAGGATTTCCGTGCCCAAAACTACCAGGTCTACCCGGCCTTTCAGCGTTTGGTCGATAAAGGGCGTGTTCTGGGATTTTGACTTCATAAAGTCCCGCGTGAAAGTCGTTTCGGCCTCGGTATCAAACAGGACACAGTCGGCGGGCTGGCCTACTTCGATGGTGGCCACCGGCAGGCCCATCAGGCGGCGGGGCTCGGCCGAGTAGCGCTTCACTACCAAGTCCCAGCCAAATTTCTGAGGCTCCACGAAGAAGTGGTGCAGCGACACCAGCGCCGTATCGAGGCCGGTGATGCCGTTGGGCGCGCTGATGAAATCCTGGGCTTTCTCAAACGGCGTGTGCGGCGCGTGGTCGGTGGCGATAAGGTCAAACACGCCCTCCTTGAGGCCTTCGAGCAGCGCGTCGCAGTCGGCCTGCGTGCGCAGCGGCGGGTTCATCTTGTAGTTGGTGTCGTAGTCGCCGATGTGCTCGTCGGTAAACAGCAGGTGGTGCGGGGCCACTTCGGCCGTCACCTTCACGTCGCCGCGCGATTTCCACCAGCGAATGGTTTCCATGCCGAGCTTGCTCGACACGTGCTGAATGTGCACGTGCGCGCCCGCCGCCCGGGCCAGCCGGATGTCGCGGTCGATGATAATCTCCTCGGCGCAGGCCGGCGAGCCCTTGATGCCCAGGCGGTAGCTCATCACGCCCTCGTTGAGGGCGCGCGGGCCAGCCAGCTCGGGCACCTCGCAGTGGCTGGCAAAAAACATCCCAAACTCGGTGGCGTACTGCATGGCCCGCAGCAGCACGGCCGGGTCGTTGGTGGTGTCGCCGTCGTCGGTGAGCATCTTCACCCCGAGGCCGCGCATGCCTTCGATTTCGGCCAGCTCCTTGCCCTCGCGGTTTTTGGTGACGCAGCCCGAGGTGTACACCGGAATGCGGGCGCGGTGCTTGGCATTTTCGAGCACGGTGGCCACGGCGGTCGAAGAGTCGAGGGCCGGGCGGGTGTTAGGCATCATCACCACGCCGGTCACGCCGCCGTTGATGGCCGCCTCGCTGCCCGTGGTGATGGTTTCCTTGTTTTCGAAGCCCGGGGCGCGGAAGTGCACGTGGGCATCGAACATGCCCGGCAGCAGCACCCGGCCGCGCGCGTCGATGACGCGCGCGCCCTCGGGCACGGCCAGTTTGGGCCCGAGGGCCTGAATAATTCCTTCGACAATGAGGACATCGCCCGCGACAAGCTCGGGTGAATTTTCGGCGGCGATGCGGGCGTTTTGAAGGAGAAGCATAACGTACTAATTGCGGTAAACCAGCTAGGGTTGTTGAAGATGAAAAGTAAGGTGGGCACTAGGGCATAAGCAGCGCCGAGCCGGCGCGCGGCCGGGCGGCATAAGCTTCCTGCTTCGGAAAGTCGCCGCCCGGCGTGAGCCAGTCGAGCACGGCCATGCGGATGGAGATGCCGTTTTCGACCTGGTTGGTAATGAGGCTGCGCTCGTAGTCCATCACGGCATCGCAAAGCTCCACGCCTCGGTTCACCGGGCCGGGGTGCATGATGTAGAGGCCGCGGTCGCGGATTTCGGCCAGCCGGGTATTCGTGATGCCGTAGACGCGGTGGTACTCGCGCACGCTGGGGAAGAATTGCACGTCCTGGCGCTCTAGCTGCACGCGCAGCAGATACACCACGTCGGGCCCCCAGGCCATCGCCGCTTCGTAGTCGGTGAAGCGCTGAATGCTCTCCGGCACGTACTTGGGCACCAGCGAGCCCGGCCCGAGGTAGGCGACCTCCACGCCCAGCTTTTGCAGCAGCGTGCTGGTCGAGCGCGCCACCCGCGAGTGCAGAATGTCGCCGATGATGAGCACGCGCTTGCCCCGCGGGTCGGGAAATTTCTCCTTGATGGTGAAGGCGTCGAGCAGCGCCTGGGTAGGGTGCTCGTGCGCGCCGTCGCCGGCGTTGATAACCGAGGCCGTAGTCTGGCGGGCTATCATGCCGGGCAGGCCGGGGTGGCTGTGGCGCACCACGATGTAGTCGGTGCGCATGGCCTGGAGCGTCTCAATCGTCTCGCGCACCGACTCGCCCTTGGTGATGGAGGAGTGGGCCACGTCGAAGTTCGTGACCTCGGCCGAGAGGCGCTTGGCCGCCACCTCAAACGAAGAGTGCGTGCGCGTGCTGGCCTCGTAGAACAGCATGAGCACGGACTTGCCCTCGAGGGCGGGAATTTTCTTCACCGAGTGGGTGAACAGCTTTTTGAACGACGTGGATTGGTCGAGCAAAAACTCGATTTCCTCGCGGTGGAGGGAGGCAATGTCGAGCAGGTCTTTACGGGCCATACCGGTAGGGGAGGATAAATGAGGTTGACTAGCTAAAAGAGGCAAGGGCAAGGCTTATCGGCCACTACCCATGGCGAGCGCACTGACTGACTGCGCAGCAACTGCGGCCAAACCCAGCGGGCATAAAAAAACCGTTTCGGAATCCGAAACGGTAGCGGGGCAAAACGTAGAAAAAACAATAGAAACACCAAAGGCGAAATCGGGAAAATCAATGGTGGCGAAGACCTTACGGTCCATTCGCGGCTCCTTGCTACGCAGGGTTTCGCGCTTCGTCAACAAGTTTTTCGGCTGAAGCATTAGGCAAAGCTACGGCATTGTTACGTGTCCTGCGAGCATGGTGGGCAAAAATTTCCGTTGAGGCTAGCGGTGCATCTGGCGCGCAGAAAAGCAAAAAACCGTCAGGTTGAGGCACTCCACGGTAGTAGCTCGGGCCGGCTGGCGGCGCTGGCTGGGCAGGCGACCGGAACGGGGAATGTTGAACTGCGAAGCCCAAATCTGTTTAATGAAGATTGGATGAATAATTACCAAAGTTGGCGTACCTTTGTGGCGCAAGCGTTTGAAGTGTGGCGCTTGCCTTTAAAAAGAAACCGGCCCGGATGACAGCCCCTGGCCGGTTTTTTTGTGCCTGTGAAAACGGGTGCCTACCAACTGCCTGGTAGGTAGGCCCAGGGCGTGCAGGCCGCCCTGGCCCCGGGGCTAGCCGCGGTAGCGGGCTTATTTTTGCGGAGCTATTGCATTATGAGCAAAATTTTTCTTTCTGCCTGCGCCTTTGCGCTTTCGGGGCTGCTACCGGCCTGCAAGCAAGCGCCGCCCCACGATAAGGCCGCCGCGCCCACCGCCGCCCGGCCCCAACTAGACAAAGAGCTGCGGGCCGAGCTCCTGCGGCAAGAGCAGCATGCGCCGCAACGCTACCTGGCGGCCACGGGCGCCTCCTACCGCACGCCCCAGGGCCGGCTGGTGCTACAGGGCCACCTGGTGAGTTTGGCCGCCTTTGCCAGCTACCAAAACCCGGTGCTGCTGGTGACGTGGTTTTCTAAAAGCTATACCCGGCTGGGCGTCAGGCGCTATCCGGTGCGTGCGCTGGTGCGCGCCGAAGCGGCGGTTCCCTTCCAGCTGTACACGGAGGCCCCGGCCAGCGTAGTGAGCGTGGGGCTGGGCATTGCGGATGCAGCGGCCGTGCCGGAAAGCGACCCCGCCCGGCTGCCGTAAAGCAGCTTTTCGCCTCAAAACGGCTTGCCGGGCCAGGCCGCGTGGGGCCCCGCGCCCGGCCAGCCGCCAAAAGTTGGCCGTTTGGCCGCTGGCACGTACCTTTGCAGCAATCAAACGGATTAAACACGGAGAAAAGCAGTCGTTTCTGCTACTCTGCTCGTTCCTGAGTGAGGAACAGGGGAGAAAAGCAAAGAAGACTTCTTTGTAATTCGGGGTGTAGCGTAGCCCGGTATCGCGCCTGGTTTGGGACCAGGAGGTCGTAGGTTCGAATCCTGCCACCCCGACT
>NZ_DASTEP010000078.1:0-21067 GCF_035709525.1 Hymenobacter sp.
CAACGAAGCGGTAGAGATGCTTCTACTTCGCTGCGCTCCGCTCAGCATGACGGACGTTTTCGAACAAATTTCTTGATACAATACGCTTCAACGTATTCCCTCCTTAACCTCTCCCACGCATGAAAATTCTCCTAGTTGAAGACGAGAAGCTGCTTTCCGCGAGCATCAAAATGGTGCTGGAGGACGACGGCTACGCCTGCGAAACGGCCTACACCTTCCGCGAGGCCGAAGACCGGCTCGTGGCCCGGCTCTACGACCTAGTGGTGCTGGATTTGAACTTGCCCGGCGGGCTAGGTTTTGAGCTGTTCGAGTACATCAAGGCGATGGAAACCCGGCCCGGCGCGCTCATCATCTCGGTGCGCGACGGCCTCACCGACAAGCTGCGCGGCCTCGACCTGGGGGCCGACGACTACCTGGTGAAGCCCTTCCACCTCGACGAGCTGCTGGCCCGGGTGCGCAGCATCCTGCGCCGCCGCCACCCCGAGGAGCCTGCCGAGCTCAGCCTGGGCAACCTGCGCTACCAGCTCGATACCCACGCCGTGACTGTGGCCGACGCGCCGCTCAAGCTCACCCAGAGCCAGCTGCGGCTGCTCTACTACCTGCTGCTCAACCGTCGCCGCGTGGTGGCCAAGGAGTCGCTGTCGGACTACGTGCTGCAAGAAAACGTGGGCATGGTCGATTCGCTCGACTACCTCTACACCCACGTCAAGAACGTGCGCCAGAAGCTCAAGGCCGCCGGCTGCGACGTCAGCCTCGATACCGTGTACGGCATGGGCTATACGCTGCACTAGAGGGTTGTTTGGGCTTTACTAAACAACCATCGTGCTTACCTGGCGTCCTTCTTCCGCCTGAGTTTATCGTCTGTAAAGTCGAAAGCCAGTCTCCTCCAGTTACCGCCTTAACCCAATCCTGAGATGAGAAAATACCTTGTAACGTTACTCATTATTTTAATTAATCAGACTACACTTTGTGCTCAAAACCCGGAAAGAGTAGCTATTGATAACACACATTACTACTTCAAACTTGTGCCAAAGGCAAAGCCAGTTGGAGTAATTATCATCCTCCACGGTGGCTCAGAAGACCCAAAAGACGTGATGAATCAAATCACATTAGATGAAGTTGCGCTTAAAAATAATTTCATCGTTGTTTTCCCAAACATTGAAGACGATGATTTTAAAATGACAGTAGCGCAACGAGTGTTGGATGCTATTGCTCAGGAAGTAGTTGACAAACACAAGGTGTCAAAGGATAAGATATTTCTTGGTGGGCTTTCAGGCGGCGGGATGCAGACGATAACCTATGCAGAAAGAGCCATTAGGGATAAAAATACCTATTTCACACCAAGAGCAATTTTCGCCCTCGACCCACCGCTTGATTATGAAAACATGTATTATCGTTATCAGCGAGAAGTTGAAAGAAATTTTTCGGAAGCCGGGGTAAATGAAGCAAAATTATTGCTGGCAGAAATGGAGAAAAATTTGGGAGGAACACCCGAAACTGCGAAAGAAGAATACATAAAAAACTCAATGTTTTCCTATCATCAGAAAGATGGTGGAAATGCAAAGTATTTACTAGGCATGCCGGTTAGAATTTACACAGAACCTGGTGTAGAGTGGCAGCTAAAAAACAGACACAGGGATTTATACGACTTGAATTGTGCGGATATTTCAGCAATGATAAATTTATTGCAGCTGACAGGGAGTAAAAGCGCTGATATCGTAGTAACCCACGACAAAGGAGTGAGACCGAATGGAATGAAACACCCTCATTCCTGGTCAATTATGGATTCAAAAAGCTGCATGACTTGGATTTTAAATCAGCTAAAGTAAAGAAGTCCTGTCGCCAGCATCAGTTGGGCTGACTATGGCTTTGACTCGTTTTCTGAAATGTCCCTGCTGTGGTGCGAAAGGTTTTCCCTGGCTTTAGATTTCTTTATACCCGCTGAGCCGACCTTCGCCCCATGCCCACCAAACACTACAGCAAGCGGTTTATTGCCGGCCTCAAGCGCATCTATTTGATAGCCCTGCCCCTTATGCTGGTAGTGGTGCTGCTGGCCAATAATGCGCTGCTCGACGCCTACTACTCCTATTTCTACACCCGGGCGCAGCGGCAGGTAGTAGATGAGGTAACCCAGCACTGGCGGCAGCGTGGGCAGCTGCCGGCCCGCGCCGGCGTGCGCTATCGCCCGCTGCCGCCGGGCACCGCACCCTACGCTTACTACACCGAGCAGTACACCGAGTTGGGCGCGCCGCACAGCGGCATCTGGTACGTCGCCACCGCCACGAAAGGCCGCGAGGTGGTGGAAGTGACCGTGTATAAGCAACTCGCTACGGCGAGCGGCGAGCCCACGGCGGGCATTGTGCTGGGGGCCGTGGCCGCGTCGCTGCTGCTGTTTCTGGGGCTGAGCTGGCTGCTGTTTCAGTTCAGTCTCAAACGAGTGTCGTTCAACCTCTGGCAGCCTTTCTACCAAAACCTGCGCCGCGTCAACGCCTTTAATCTGCGCGACAAGCAGCCACTGGTACTGGCGCCCACCGACGTGCGCGAGTTCGTATTCTTCAATGAGGCCATCACGGGCTTCGTCGCCAACACGCAGCGCGCCTACGATGAACTGCGCGAGTTCACCGAAAACACCGCCCACGAGCTGCAAACCCCGCTGGCCGTGGTGCTGGCCAAAACCGAATTGCTGCTCAAGCGCCCAGCGCTGGACGCCCGCGACCGGCAGGACGTGCTCGAAATCAAGCAAACCGTGCAGCGCCTCTCGGCCCTGCAAAAGGCCCTCAACCTGCTCTCGCGGGTGCGCGCCTTGCACCACGCCGGCCCGCTGCCCGCCGAGCCGGTGGCGGTAGACGAGCTGCTGGCCGAAACACTGACCCGCTACGAGGAATTGCTCGACTACCGCGCCCTCACCGTGGCGTGGGGGGGGCCCGCGCCACCCTGGGAATTGTCCACTAACCGTGAGCTGCTGGGAATTTTGCTCGACAACCTAGTGCGCAATGCCATCCAGCACAACCTGCCCGGCGGCCGGCTAGGTGTGCAGCTGCTGCCCGCCGGGGGGCTAGAGTTGCGCAATACCGGCGTGGCCCCCGCCACCGCCGACCCCGACCCGTTTCGCCGCTACCACTCCCGCTCAACCGACGACGGCCGCCTGGGCCTGGGCCTAGCCATCGTGCAGGCCATCAGCGAGACGCTGGGGCTGGCGTGCCGCTATCAGTTTGAGCCTGAGGGTGCCGGGGTCTGGCACGTCTTTACCCTAACGTCCCGGTAAAAAAACGGTCTTTCGACAGAATCACGACAGGGTGAAGCGGGTGCTTTGCGGCTGTACTTCTCCAGTGGCCGATTGGGTTTCGGCCAGGGGAAGCCGCATTACCATTTGCATATGCACTGCTTTTCGTTTTTCTGGCGGCAGCCCAGCTGGTGGCTGCTGTTGCTATTGGGCTGGGCCGTCCGACCGGCCAGCGCCCAAACCTCACTCGCCCAGGCCCGCCTCACGGGCACGGTCGTGGACTCGCTGACCCAGCAGCCGGTGCCGTTCGCGTCGGTGGGGTTGCGCGGGCCTGATGGCCAGGTGGTGGCCGGCGTCACCACCGATGAAAACGGCCTGTTTGGGCTGAATGCGCCGACTCAGCCAGGTATTTATCAATTGATAATTAGCAGCTTAGGCTACCAATCCGCTGCGCATCCCGTGCCGGTTACCGGCGGTCAGCGCGACCTAGGCCGCCTGCGGCTGCGGCCCGCCGCCCAGGCCCTGGGCGAAGTGGTAGTGAAAGGCCGCCCGCCGCTGCTGGAGCAGCGCGGCGACCGCCTCGTGTACCACGCCAACCAGGACCTGACCAACCACGGCGGCTCGGCCCTGGAGGTGCTGCGCAAGGCCCCGCTGCTGAGCGTGACGCCTACCGGCCAGGTGCAGCTGCGCGGCAGCAGCAGCGTGAAGGTGCTGCTCAACGGCCAGCCCTCGGGGCTGATGGCGCGCAACCTGCGCCAGGCCCTGAAGCTGATTCCGGCCAGCTCCATCCAGACCGTGGAAGTCATCACCGCCCCCAGCTCGGCCTACGACGCCGAGGGGGCCGGTGGCGTCATCAACATCATCACCAAGAAGCCGGTGCGCGGCCCCAGCGCCAGCGCCGAGGCCACCCTAGGCAACTTCAACCAGGAGCTGACCGGCAGCTATAGCACCCAGCGCGGCCGCCTCGGTTTCACGCTGGCCGGCAGTCTCTCATCCGAGCGGGAGCGGTCGGCCACCGAACTCACGCGCCAGACCTTGCAGGAGGAAAAAATCGTGGGCGAGCTGAAGCAGCAGCGGCGCACAGACAACACCTGGCGCGGCTGGTCGACCGACCTGGGGCTGACGTATGACCGCGACTCCAGCAGCCACACCACGCTGGGGCTTAGCGCCTGGGGCGGCGGCGCGCCCACCCGCGGCGACCTAGCCAGCCGCTTCCGGGGCGCGCCCGGCAGCCCGGGCCTTGACTACCTCCAGCCCTTGAATGAGTACGGGCAGTTTGGCAGCGTCGAAATCAGCCCCGGCTACACCAAGCAGTTTCACCGCCCCAAGCAGGAGCTACGTCTGCTGGGCCAGGCCAGCTACCTCTACGACCGCAGCCGCTACGAAACGCGCCAGCGCCGCCCCGCCGACGAAGCGCCCTTGTATGGCGAGCAGGGTAGCAGCCGCAGCTGTAGCCCGCAATGGTCGGTGCAGGCCGACTATGCCCACCCGTTCACGGCCTCGGGCCAGCAGGTGCTGGAGGGCGGCGTGAAGCTGCTCAGCCGCCACATGCGCAACGAGTACCAAGCGGCGGCCACCCCGCCGGGCTTCCCCACGGCCGACTTGCAGCCCAATGCCACTCGCTCCAACGACTTCCGCTACCTACAGCAGGTGCTGGCCGCCTACACTTCGCTCAAGTTGCAACCAGCCCCCGGCTGGCAGCTGCAAGCCGGCGCACGCGTGGAGCACACCCGCCAAAACGGCGCGTTTGCGGCGGCCGGGCCGGCCGGCTTTCGCACGGCCTTTACTAATCTGCTGCCCAGCGCTTTGCTTAGTTGGCAACTCACCGAGCAGCACGCCCTGAAGCTGAGCTACGCCCAGCGCATCACCCGCCCCGAGGTGTGGGACCTGACGCCCTACGTGGACGCCAGCGACCCGCTCAACCAAATCACCGGTAACCCGCTGCTGCGTCCCGAGCTCACCCACCTCACCGAGCTGGGCTACGACCTGGCTCTGCCTGGCGGAGCCACGCTGGCCACCGCCCTCTACCACCGCCAAACTAACAACGCCATCGAGCAAGTGCGCGAGGTGGGTGAGCTGGGCGTGGCACGCCTCATCAGCCAGAACGTGGCCGGCCAGCAGCGCACCGGCCTCAACGCCACCTTCAGCTGGGAACCGGGCGAAGGCTGGACGCTCAGCGGCGGGGCCGAGGCTTACTACGCGCACCTGAGCAGCCCCGCCTTGCAGCTGCGCAACAGCGGCTGGCGCTGGTCGGGCAGCCTGAACGTAGGCCGCACCCTGCCCAGCGGCTACTCGGTGCAAGCCAGCGGCCTCTACCAAAACGGCGACCTGCTGCTGCAAGGCCGCACCTCGGCCTGGTACACCCACAGCCTGGCCGTGCGCAAGGAGTTTAAAAGCGGCCGCTCCAGCCTGACCCTTAACCTCGACAACCCCTTTGCCCAGCCTTTGCGCCAGCGCGAGCTGCTGGCCGGCCCCACCTTCCTTTCCCAAACTGACGCCCGCTACTACGCCCGTACCGTGCGGCTCACATTCGGCTGGCAGCTAGGGCAGCCCCCGGCCGAAGCCAGCGACGAGGCTGCCCGCCCGCGCCCTGGTGGCCCTAGGCACCGCTAGCCCTAGCGTCGCTCGGCCGGCGTCGTGCCTTCTTTACTTACCTCAAATGAATCCGTCTTCTTTCCCTCTACCCGCTGCCGAAAGGCAGCGGTCTTCCGCCTTTCGCACCCTCACCGCCCTGGCCCGCGCGCACCCCGGCCGGCTCGCCGTGACCCTGGGCTTGGTAGCCCTGGAAAATGTCTTGATGCTGGCGTATCCGCTTTTCGCTGGCTTTGCGGTCGATGCCATTCTGCGGGGCGATACGGCGCACGCTCTCTGGTATGCCGTGGTGGTGCTGGCTTTCTGGCTGGTAGGGGCGGCCCGGCGGGCCGTCGATACGCGCACGTTCACCCGCCTCTACGCCGAGCTGGCGGTGGGCGTGGTGCTGGCCCAGCGCCAGCAGGCGCAGTCCACATCCACGGCCGCCGCCCGCGTGGTGCTGGCCCGCGAGTTTGTCGATTTCTTTGAGCACCACGTGCCCGCCATCGCCACGGCCCTGGTGTCGATGGCGGGGGCGGCCGTCATGCTGCTCGTGCTGGAGTGGAAGGTGGGGGCCGCGTGCGTGACCGCCCTGCTGTCGTGCCTGGCCTGGGTGCCCGCCTTTGCCCGCCGCAACGAAGCCCTGCACCAGCGCATCAACAACCGCCTGGAGCAAGAGGTAGCCCTCGTAGAAACCGTGGGGCCGGCCGCCCTGCGCCGGCACTACACGGTGCTGTCGAGTTTGCGTATCTGGCTGTCCGACCGCGAAGCCTCGGCCTACCTGGCCATCGGGGCGCTGGCCGCGCTGTTGTTCGGGCTGCTCATTGCCCTGCTCGCGGCCACCCCCGGCATCCGCGCCGGCCACGTCTCGGCCGTCATGACCTACCTCTGGACCTTCGTCATGAGCCTTAATGAAGCTCCCGGCGTGGTAGACCAGCTCGCCCGCCTGCGCGACATCGGCCGCCGCGTCGCACCTATTGATGTGGAGAGGTAAGCCCGAAAAGTGTACCTTAACTTGAAAAACGAGTCCGATAACGTGACTTATGCTAAACTAGGGCAGCTTTGCGCAGTATTAGGGTTTACAGGTTCCTTCAGCCGACAATTTTCGGCCGGAGCCGTGAAGACTTCACTACTTAATGTGTCGGCACCTTCGCCTTGTAAGGTACTAAGGTGGTCGAGTGAAAACAGCTAGTGGCAAGTCTTCCCTCCCACTGCCCATGCCCGACAACCGCAATCCGAGCGGCCCGCCGCTGACTCCGCAAAAAATATTTGCCTGTCTTTAAAGCCGAGTGCGTGCGCCAGGCAGCCGCTGGGGCTCGGCAAACGCACGTGGCCCGCCCAAGGCCTGTCACCCACTTTGCTCGGCCGCTGGCAGCGTCAGACATTGGCCGAAGCCGTGCCCAGCAGTGCGGAGCGCGAGGAGATTAAGTGCTTGCGCGCCGAGCTCAAACGCGTGGAACAGGAGCGCGATAGGTTAAGAAAAGCCAAATCATCTTTGCGCAATCGTCTCATTTATGAGCCGTTATCAATTTATCGAGCAAGCTGCAGCTACCAAGCCAGTGCAGGGGCTCTGGCGCGGGCTACACGTCAGTGCCGCGGGCTATTGGCAGTCGGCTTATACGCCCTGGCCTCACACCTGAATAACGCCCACGTTGTACGCCTTCTCAATCGGCGCGTGATTGGCCGCGCTAATGCCTTCCGAAATCACCTTGCGGGTTTCGAGCGGGTCAATGACGGCATCGACCCAGAGGCGGGCGGCCGCGTAGTAGGGCGATAATTGCTCGTCGTAGCGGGCCTTAATGCGGTCGAGCAGCTCCTTTTCGGCTTCGGGCGTGATGACTTCGCCCTTGGCTTTGAGGCTGGCCACCTGGATTTGCAGCAGCGTGTTGGCGGCCGCCGCGCCGCTCATCACGGCGAGCTGGGCGGTGGGCCAGGCCACGATGAGGCGCGGGTCGTAGGCCTTGCCGCACATGGCGTAGTTGCCGGCCCCGTAGCTGTTGCCCACGATTACCGTAAACTTGGGTACTACGCTGTTGCTCATGGCGTTCACCATCTTCGCGCCGTCCTTGATGATGCCGCCCTGCTCGCTCTGGCTGCCCACCATGAAGCCCGACACGTCGTGCAAAAACACCAGCGGAATGCGCTTCTGGTTGCAGTTCATAATAAAGCGGGCAGCCTTGTCGGCCGAGTCGGAGTAGATGACGCCGCCCATCTGCATGCCGGTTTTCTTGCTTTTCACGATTTTGCGCTGGTTGGCCACGATGCCCACGGCCCAGCCATCGATGCGGGCCAGCCCGCAGATGAGCGTCTGGCCGTAGAGGTCTTTGTAGGGCTCAAACTCCGAGTTATCGACCAGCCGCAGGATGATGTCCATCATGTCGTAGGGCTTGGCGCGGTCGGCGGGCAGCTGGCCGTACAGCTCCTTGGGGTCGAGCCGGGGCGCGGCGGGCGTGGCGCGGCTAAAGCCCGCCGAAGGCTGCGCGCCCAGCTTGTCGAAGATGTTGCGGATGTGGTCGAGCGCCTCCTCGTCAGTCTCGAACTTGTAATCGGTCACGCCCGACACCTCGGAGTGCATGGCCGCGCCGCCGAGCGCCTCATTGTCAATGGTTTCGCCGATGGCCGACTTCACCAGGTACGAGCCGGCCAGGAACACCGAGCCGGTGCCGCTCACTATCATGGCCTCGTCGCTCATAATGGGCAGGTAGGCCCCGCCCGCCACGCAAGGGCCCATGATGGCCGAAATCTGCACGATGCCCAGGCTCGACATCACCGCGTTGTTGCGGAAAATGCGGCCGAAATGCTCCTTGTCGGGAAAAATCTCGTCCTGCATGGGCAGGTACACGCCCGCCGAATCGACGAGGTAGATAATGGGCAGCTTGTTTTCGATGCTGATTTCCTGGGCGCGCAAATTCTTTTTGGCCGTGATGGGAAACCACGCGCCGGCCTTCACGGTGGCATCGTTGGCCACTACCACGCACTGGCGGCCCTGCACGTAGCCCATTATTACGACCACGCCGCCGCTGGGGCAGCCGCCTTCGTCGGCGTACATGCCTTCGCCGGCGAAAGCGCCGATTTCAACCTGGGCCGCGCCCTTGTCCAATAAGTAGTTGATGCGCTCGCGGGCGGTGAGCTTGCCCTTGGCTTTGTGGGCGGCAATGCGCTTTTCGCCACCGCCGAGGGCTACTTTTTCTAGCTTTTTGCGCAGCTGGTAGGTGAGCTGCTGGAGGTGGTCTTCGTTGCGGTTGAACTCGACGTTCATAGTTGGGTGGGAATGGGAGATAAGAAGTGTAGTAGCGCAAACTTTGTAGTTCGCGTTCATTGGCGAGCACCCAGGCACACGCGAACTACAAAGTTCGCGCTACTGGCAGCGCAACTAAAAAGCCCGCTCTTAGTGGAGCGGGCTTCAAAATTAGGCAGTCGGGGCCGACCTTACGGCCGCACGGCGCTCACCTTTTTCACCTCCGTTTTGGTGGTGCCGTCGGGCTGCTTGGTGGTTTCCTTTTTCACCTTGTCCTTGCCGCCGCCCCCGAATACCGAGAAGTGCACGTAGCGCTTAGGGTTTTCCTTCATGTCCGAAATCAGGGCATTGGAGCTGGCGGCCGTGGCGTTCAGGTTGTTGTAAAGCAGGGTGTCGTTGATAAGCTTGCCCAGCGAGCCGGTTTTGTCGTTTAGGGCATTGCTCACACCTTTCAGCGAGGTCTGGGCTTCGGCCAGCGTCGAGTTGAGGTTGCGCATGGTCGGGCCGATGGGGGCCGACTTGAGCGAGTCGGACAGCTGCGTGAAGTTATTGGCGATGCGGTCGAGCTTGGCGGTGCTCTTGTTGAGCGCGGCGCTCATCTGGGCCAGGTTGCGGGTAATCTGGTTGATGTTGGCCTGGTTGGCGGCAATCAGGTTTTGCAGGGCCTGGGTGCTTTGGCGCGCGCCTACCAGCGTGCCTTGGATGTTGGTTTGGGCATCCTTATTCAGGAAGCCATTCACGTGGGCCAGCGTCGAGTTCAGGGTATCGAGCAGCA
Organism: Hymenobacter sp.; assembly: GCF_035709525.1. Taxonomy (GTDB): domain Bacteria; phylum Bacteroidota; class Bacteroidia; order Cytophagales; family Hymenobacteraceae; genus Hymenobacter. The sequence continues at coordinate 9,808 of NZ_DASTEP010000078.1, forward strand.
CCGTGGCGCGGGCCTGCACCACATCGGTGATGCTAACGGCGGTAGTGGTTTTCAGCGTTTCGCCACCGTCGAATTTCTTGGAATCGGGGCCTAGCACCAGCGTGATGGTTTTGGAGCCCAGCAGCGAGCCGCTGAGGCCGGCCTTGGTCGAGTCGCCCACGGTTACGCCTTTGTCGAGCTCCAGCGACGCCTTGATGGAGTTGTTATTTTCGGGCTGAAGCTCCAGGTTTTTCACCTGGCCCACCTTGATGCCGTTGAGCACGACCGGCGCGCCCACGTTGAGGCCATCGACCTTGGGGTACACGGCGTAGTACGTCTTATTGGAAGACAGAATGTTGCTGCCGCGCAAGAAGTTAAACCCTACCGCTAGCGCTACCAACGCCACGACGGCCAGTAGGCCGACTTTTATTTCTTTAGACACAGTATTGCAGATTAAGCTGAATTGCTCCGAGCCGTGATGGAAACGGCGCGCCCCACTCCCAAAGTGAAGGCCGCCTGAGGCTCCCTAACGTAAACGCCGCTCAGATGTTTATGCCCGGGCTAAGCTGCGCGCTGGCTCATTCGCCCCGCGTGCCTTCCAGCTCCTGCTTATACTGCCGAAAGGCGTGGTAAATACCCTCCGCGATGGCCTGCTGCCCGGCCTTGGTGTCGAGGTATTTTTCTTCGGTGCGGTCGGTGAGAAAGCCCGACTCGACCAATACCGATGGCATGGTACTCTTCCAGAGCACGATAAAGCCCGCCTGCTTCACCCCGCGCGAACTGCGGCCCACGCTGCTGCGAAACTGCTTGTCGATGCGCTGGGCCAGGCGCAGCGAGTTGGTGATGTAGGCGCTCTGAAACAGCGAAAACAGGATATTGCCCTGCGGCGAGTTGGGGTTGAAGCCGTCGTAGCGGCGCTGGTAGTCTTTTTCTTGCAGAATAACCGCGTTTTCGCGTTTGGCCACGCCCAGGTTGGCTTCGGTTTTGTGCGGGCCCATGCACCACACCTCGGTGCCGTGCGAGCCCTTGGGGCCGGCATTGCAGTGCACCGAGATAAAGAGGTCGGCGTGGTTGCGGTTGGCGATGTGCGCCCGCTCGTCGAGCTCCACAAACACGTCGGTGCGGCGGGTGTAGATGATGCGCACGTCGGGATTCCCCTCCTTGATGCGGCGGCCCAAATCCAGGATGATGGCCAGCGCTACGTCGGCCTCGCGGGCCGACACGCCGGCGCAGCCCCGGTCTTTGCCGCCGTGGCCAGCGTCGAGCACCACGGTGCGCAGGCGGTAGCGGTCGGCTGATTCGGTGCTTAGTGCCTGGTGCTTGGTGCTTAGTGGCTGGTCCTCCGAGCTTGGTTCTTGTAGCTTGTCAGCGCGCCGAGCAGCCGCTGGCGCGGGCCGCTCCCAGTACATCGAGCGCCCGGTGCCAGGCACTAAGCACCAAGCACCAAGCACTATGTAAGAAAGGGCAATAATCCGCACGTCGTTCGTTTTGAGGGAAAGGAGGCACCGGGGAAGCCTCCGCAGCAGGTTGGCTGCCTGTTATCTTTGTTTGTCCGATGCCCCAAAAGTAATTCGCCCGGCGCTACCGTCCACTTTGCTGTCTTCTGTCTTTCTTCCGGTTGCCGGGTTACGTAGGCGCCCGCCGCTGGGTTGGCTGCCCGGCTGGCTACTCTGCTTGCTGCTGCTGGCCAGCGGCCCGGCCGCCCTGGCCCAGGTGCCCGACTCCACCATCAAGGCCCCCGCCACGCCCGGCAAGCGCCGGCCGGGCTCGGTGCCCACGCAGCCCGTGCGCATCATTTCGGCCGACCCCAACGAGCCCCAGAGCCCGCCGCCGCCCGGCGAGCGCAGCGCGCAGCGCACCAAGCAGCCGGGCATTTCGCGCAAGGCCGCGCCCAGCCTCACGCCCGACAGCACCGGCCTGGCCGTGCGCGACACCAGCCGCGCCGGCCGCCGCCAGGATTCGCTGCACCTGGCCGACCTCAAGCGCCGCAGCCAGATTCAGACGACCGTGAAGTACGCGGCCAGCGACTCGATTCAGTTCGACGTGACCCAGAAGATTGCGCGGCTCTACACGCAGTCGGTAGTCGACTACGGCGAGATGAACATGAAGGCCGACCTTATCACGGTGGACTACGGCAAGAACACCGTGCTGGCCAACAGCCGCACCGACTCGGTGAAGCACCGGCTGCGCGGCAAGCCGGTGTTCAAGCAAGGCTCTGATAACTACACGGCCGAGGAAATTGCCTACAACTTCAAAAGCAAGCGCGGCATCATTTCGGGGGCCATTACGCAGCAGGGCGAGGGCTACGTGCACTCGGAGCTAGCCAAGAAGCAGGCCGACAATACGATACATAACCTGGGCACTACCTACACGACGTGTAACCTGGCGCACCCGCACTTCTACATCAGGGCGGCCAAGGCCAAGGTGATACCGGGCAAATCCGTGGTGACGGGGCCGTTTCACATGGTCATCGGTGATGTGCCGCTGCCGCTGGGGCTGCCGTTTGGCTACTTCCCCATGCAGCACGGCGGGCGGGGCTCGGGCGTCATTATTCCCACCTTCGGGCAGGCGCAGGACCGCGGCTACTACCTCACCAACGGCGGCTACTACTGGGCTCCCAACGACTACCTGGGCTTGCGCGTGACCGGCGACCTCTACGCCGGCAACGCCGAGCGCTTCGGGGGCTACGGCATCAATACCGAGCTGACGTATGACAAGCGCTACCGCTACCGGGGCAGCGCCCGCGTGTCGTACACCAACCGGCCCACGACCTCCATCCTGAGCACCGGCACGGCGGCCACCAACCCCGAGTATGTGCCCCCGCCCACCGCCCAGACGTTCTGGATTAGCTGGAACCACTCGCCGGTGCCGGCCCCCGGCGGCGGGGTGTTTTCGGCCAGCGTGCAGGCGGGTAGCTCGTTCTACAACCGCGTCAACACCCTCGACCCGCGCCGCTACCTGGCGGCCGCCTTCAACTCGACCATCAGCTACTCCAAGCAGCTGCGGCACCTGCCCATCAACTACTCCATCCAGGCCACCCAAAGCCAGAACGTGCAAACCGGCGTCATGGACTTTACCCTGCCCAACCTGAGCGTGGGCGTGGCCCGGCAGTACCCCTACCAGTGGCTGGGCATTCAGCCGCGCGGGGCCTGGTACGAGCAGTTTGCGGTGAGCTACAACCTGGTGGCCCAAAACCGCATTTCCAACATCGTGGAGGCCCGCCAGCTGGCCTCGGGCATTCCGCTGCTAGGCGGCAGCACCTCGTCGTACACCATTCCGGTGAGCTTGAGCAACCTGGGCGCGCTGCTGCGCAACGCCCAGAACGCGGCCCAGCACCAGTTTCAAATTACGCTGCCCTCGGCCCGGCTGTTCCGCCAGATTCAGGTGCAGCCCTCCATCAACTACGGCGAAACGTGGTACGCCAAGTCGCTCAATTATGAGTTTGTGCCCGAGGCCCAGGCCGTACGGATTGATACTATTTCGGGCTTTAACCGGCAGTATTCGTACTCGGCCAACGTGTCGGCTACTACTACTTTTTACGGGCAGCTCAATTTCAAGAAGGGCAACGTGCGGGCCATTCGCCACAAGGTGACGCCCAGCGTGAGCTACGCCTTCTCGCCCGACCTCACCAAAGGCAACGCCTACCAGCTGCTGGAAGTAGGTGCCGACCAGAGAGGTAACGCCATAAATGGCGCGCTCCGCGATAACTACGGCCGCCTGCTGGCACCCCAGACCTTCACGCGCTACCAGGGCTTTTTGCTGAGCCAGTCGGCCAGCGCCCGCGTCAGTCAGGTTTCCTTCTCGGTGCAAAACCAGATTGAGATGAAGGTGCGCAACAAGCAGGATACTACCGGCACGCAGGAGTTTAAGAAGGTGAGCCTGGCCGACGGCATCGACCTGGCCGTGGGCTACAATTTCGCGGCTACTTCCTTTAAACTCTCCGACCTAAGCCTGGGCTACCGGGTGCAGATTGCCAAGAAGCTGAACGTGGTAGTGAGCAGCTCGTTCTCGTTTTATCAGCGCGACTCGACGGGCGTGCTGCTCGACAAATATTTATTTGCCCAAAAGAACTTCCGGCTGGCCCGCCTCTCCTCGGCCAACTTCAGCACGGGCTACCAGTTTAACCCCGCCGCCAAGCCCCAGAGCAAGGCCAACGTGCCGCGCGCCACGGCCCCGGCCAACGACCCGGTGCTGGGCTCGCCCACGCCGGTGGCGATATACGCCGACTACGTCGATTTTGACATTCCGTGGGAGGCCAGCGTGCAGTACACGGCCAGCTACACCACCAACGCCTCGCCGTTTCGCAACGACGCCTACGCGGCCCGCAACCCCTTCTTTTCCAACAACTCGCTCACGGCCAGCGGCTCGGTCAAGCTCACCGAAAACCTGCGCCTGAGCTCCAGCCTCAGCTTCGACTTGCGGGCGGGCTCCTTCGTGTACCCGGTCATCAATTTCACCCGCGACCTGCACTGCTGGCAAATCACGGGCATGTGGATGCCGGTGGGCATCACGCGGGGCTACAGCTTCACCATCGCCGCTAAAAGCAGCCTGCTCCAAGACCTCAAGCTGAACCGCAACCGCACGATTTTGAATCGATGAAGTAGGTGAGGAGGTGAAAAGTGAGGGGGTGAGAAGGTTGCCGATTGAAGCACCTTCTCACCCCCTCACTTTTTCACCTCCTCACCTACTCGCCAAACATAAATACCTCTTCGCGCACGAACAGGTCGCCCACGGGGTGCAGCAGGGCGAGGTTGCTGATTTCGAGCTCCAGGTTGAAGGTCTGGTTGTTGAGAAACTGGAGCACGGGGCCGAGCAGCTCGGGCGTGGTATCGTGCAGGGCCAGCGACACGTGGGGCAGCCAGAGGTCGGGGGCGCTGTACTTGTCGGTGCGGCTGCACAGCGGCGCGGCTATCTCCAGAATGCGGTGGTGCAGGTGGTTGAGGTAGTCGGAGCGCAGCACCGGGATGTGAATGACGGGCCGCTCGCCCGGAAACATACCCAGCCCCGTGGTGTGCGCCACAAAGCAGTGGCTGGTGCGGGCAATATCGCGCAGGCCGGCTTTTAGGGCATTCAGGTCGATGGGCTCGACGAGCTGATACGTGAGGTGCGGCTCGGGCGTGGCCTGCACGTCGGTGAGGCCAAACTCGGTTTCCAGGCTTTTAATCAGCTTGTTGATGTGGTCGGAAGAAGGCGGCGCGAGCAGCGAGGTAATGGCAAGCATGAAACTGAGGGCCGAAGCAAAAAATCAAAAGGCAGGGCGACGCCCCAAAGCTAAGGTTGATGGGTGTAGAGACGCATCTTGGCGCCTCACGTTCGACGGGCTCGTCTGACGTGAGACGCAAGGATGCGTCGCTACACCCACCTAGTCGACAATCATTTAAAACCCGACCTTCGTGAGGCTGAACTGCGACACCGGTGGGTTCTGATTGACCTGCAAGGCGTTGAGGTACGAATACAGTACGTAGCTCTCGGTACCATTGCGCCGGGCCAGGGTAGTAGGAAACACCGACCCGGTAGCGAAGCTGCCGGTGCGGTTCACGGTAGCGAAGCCATCGGTGCTGCTGAGGCGGTACACCTGGCCCTGGGCATTGCACACGACTAGTAGCGTGTTGTTGTCGGTGAGTTGCAGGCCGTCGTCGCCGGTCAGCACCAGGCCGGTCGTGTTCACTTTGGTAAAATTGGCGGGGTTGCTCAGCGGCACTTTTATCAGCGCGCCCTCGTCCGATTTGGCCACGATGAGGTAGCCGTCGGGGTGCGCCACGATGCCGTTGAGGCCGAAGCTGCCGCTGGAAGCCCCGAGGGCGCTGTTTTCTAGGAAAACCGACGCCGTACCCTGCGCGTCAATCTTGTAGATGATGGGCGCGAAGCTGTCGGTCACGTAGGCATTGCCGGCCGCGTCCACGGCGATGTCGTTGGCGAAGTGCGCGGCGTAGGCGGGGCGCAGGGCACCCAGGTTCACGTAGCCGGTTTTGGCCCCGCTGGCGTTGAAAATGGCCACGGCAGCGAGCTTGCGCAAGGTGGCCGAGGTGGTGCGGGCGGTGTTGTAGCCGGGGTCGGACACGGCCACCAGCAGGCGGTTGCGGGGCACGTCGAGGCGCAGGCCGATGGTCGAAATCAGCTGCGCATCGTCGGCAAACTGCGCGTAGGAGCCATCATCTTTCACCTGCCCGATGCGGCCCGCCGTTTGGGAGCTCACCAGGAAGCGGCCGCCCGCGTCGTCGTACTGCGTGCCCTCGGGGTAGAGGCCGGCCTGGGTGAAATTGACCTGGGCGGGCGGGCCGAGCGTGGCGATGTCTTTGTCGTCGGCGCAGGCGGCCAGCAGCAGGGCCAGGCCGCAGCCCGCGCCCAGGCGGGCGAAGGCAGAAGTAGTGAAATCAAGCATAAAAACCAAGTAAAAGAAAGCCGAAGGTACTCGTCTGTACGGCCCGCGCGGGGGTAAAGGTTGAGCCCGCCCGCCGCGCCGCTAACCCCGACCGGGCAGTTTGCCGTTAGGTAGCCTTCGCCAATTGCTTTTGTTTCGTGTCTACTTCTTCTGCGCCCCCCGCGCCCGGCCCGGCGCGGCACCGCTGGCTGTGGTGGCTTTTGGGTGGCCTGGCCGGGCTGCTGCTGGCGGGCACGCTGGCGGTGGTGTTTGGCCTCGACCCCTGGCTGCGCCGCAAGCTCGAAACCACCGTGGCCGAGCAAACGCACGGCCAGTACCAGCTGCGCGTCAAATTCTTAGAAACCAAAATCACCTCCCGCGCCCTGCACCTGCGCGGCCTGGAGCTGCGCCCTGCTACCAACGCCGTGGCCGACACGCTGCCCTACCTGGCCTTGCGCCTGGGCCGCCTCCACCTCAGCGGCGTGGGCGTACTGGCGCTGCTGCGCGGCCGCCCCGTGCCGCTCGACAGCCTGGTGCTCGACTCGCTGCAAGTGCGGGTGCTGGCCCTGGCCAAAAAGCCGGCCCCCCACCCTACCCCACCCCTCTACCAGCAGCGCCCCGTGCGGCTGGGCTACCTGGCGCTGCGCCACGCGGGCGGCAGCCTGGGGCCGGCCGCCGCGCTCACCGCCCAGCTCACCCGCGCCGACGTGCAGGCCCGCGACGTACTCTTCACCCCGGCCGGGGCCGCCGATACGGCACGGCTAGGCTTTGCCGCCGCCTGGCAGGCCACGCTGCGCTACCCACAGGGCCGCGTAGGCGGGCACGTGCTGGCACTGGCGAAGGCCGTTTTTTCTTCTGACAAACGGGCGCTGACTATCGACTCGCTCAGCATCGAGCCGCCTGCGTTGGGCCGGGGCACGCCGGGCGCTACCCAGGTGGCGTTCCTGATGCCGCAGCTGCGCGTAACCGGGCTGCAAGCCGCCGCCTGGCAGCACCGGCAGCACTTCCAGGCCGACTCGGCAGTGCTGCGGCAGCCGCGGCTTTCGTTTGTGCCGCCCGCGCAGGCCCCGCCGCCGCTGTGGCAGCTGATGCGCCCGCTGGCCCGGCGCGCCGACATCGGGCATTTTATTCTGAACGATGGCTTTATGGCCATTACGGGGGTAAAAACCCGGCCGGCCGTGCGGCACGTGTTTGCCACGGGCCGGGCGCTGCGCGTCGATTCGCTGGGCGAGCGGCCGGGGCAGCGGCGCGTCTTGTACGCCCGCAGCTGGGTGGCGCGCAGTGGGCAACTCAGCGCCACGTTCGACGCGCCGGCCTACCCGGCCACCATCGAGCGGGGCGCGCTCGACACCCGCGCCGGCACCCTGCGCCTGCGCGAGCTGGTGCTGTGGCCCAGCCTGTCGCCGGCCCAGCTCAATCGCCGCAAGGGCTACCAGGTAACGCAGGTGCGCCTGCGGATGCCTGAGCTGCGCGGCGAAGGGCTGGATTTTTACCAGCTTTCGGCTAATAGCCACTTGCGCGTGGCCCGCGTGGTAGCCGAAAAACCCTGGCTGGGCCTGGGTAGCGATGGGCGCGCGCCCATCGACCCGCACCCGTCCATCCTCACGCCCGAGGCCGTGCGCAAGCTGCGCGCCCACCTCGACGTGGCGCGGTTTGACATCCGGCAGGGCACCATTTACACTACCTACCGCAGCCACCATACGCCGGAGGTGGGCCGGTTCAGCATCAGCCAGCTCAATGCTACGCTGCGCAACCTCAGCAACGACCCGCGCCGCCAGTCGCTGGCGCACCCGCTCACGGGCGAGGCCACGGCCCTGCTGGAGGGGCGCGCCCGGGTACAGGCCCGCCTCAGCGCGCCGCTGCTCGATGCGCGGGGGCGGCATCACTTGTGGGGTAGCTTCGGGGCCGCGCCGCTGGCGGTTTTAAATCGCATCACGATACCGACCAAGGGAGTGGGCTTTAAGAGCGGCGATATTCAGCGCATCGACTTCGACATGCGCCTCGACCGCCACCAAACCAGCGGCACCATGCGGGCGCGCTACGCCGCCCTCAAGTTTGTGCTCTATAAATACAAGGACGGTGAGTTTAAGAAGCCGCTTTTCACGCGCCTCAAAACCGGACTGGTCAACCTCGTCGTCCGCGACCAGAACCCGCGCCCCGGCGGCCGCTTCGTGGAAGGCGACATGACCTCGCGGCGCAACCTGCAATCCTCCGTATTCACGGCCTGGCGGCAGGGGCTGATGATGGGTTTGCTGCACAGCGCTGGCGTGCCGCAGAAGATGGCCCAGAAGCTGAGCCAGGCCAAGGGCACCAAGCCGATAAAATAAGGGGAGGGTTGCGTCGTACCTTTGTGCCCGAATATCCGCTGCGCAATGATTTCTATCTCCGACCTAGACTTTCACTTTGGCTCGCGCACCCTTTACGACGGGGCCAGCCTGCACATCAAACCCAAGGACAAGATTGGGCTGGTAGGCCTCAACGGCACTGGCAAATCGACCTTGCTGCGCCTGCTGGTGGGCGAGTACAAGCCCGACGGCGGCTCCATCTCGATGAGCAAAGAGGTGAGCCTGGGCTTTTTGAACCAGGACTTGCTGAGCTACGACACCCACGAGTCGATTCTGCACGTGGCGCTGCAAGCGTTTGACGAGGCGCTGGAATTGCAGAAGAAAATCGACGAGATTCTGCTCAAGTTCGAGACCGACTACACCGACGACCTCGTGGACAAGCTCGCTACCTTACAGGAGCGCTTCGAGGCGCTGGGCGGCTACACCATGCAGGCCAAGGCCGAAGAAATATTGGAGGGCCTGGGCTTCACCACCGAGGAGCTGCAAAAGCCGCTCAAGACCTTCTCGGGCGGCTGGCGCATGCGCGTGATGCTGGCCAAAATCCTGCTGCAACAGCCTTCGCTGCTGCTGCTCGACGAACCGACCAACCACTTGGACTTGCCCTCGATTAAGTGGATTGAAACCTACCTGGCGGGCTACGAGGGCGCGGTTATCATCGTGAGCCACGACCGAGAGTTCCTGGACGGCACCACCAACACGACCGTGGAAGTGAGCGGCGGCAAGCTGCACCCCTACGCCGGTAACTACTCGTTTTACCAGGAAGAGAAGGTATTGCGCACCGAGATTCAGCAGGGCGCTTACGACAACCAGCAGGCCCAAATCAGGCAGGCCGAGCGCTTTATTCAGCGCTTCAAGGCCAGCGCCGCCAAGGCCAAGCAGGCCCAGAGCCGCGTGAAGGCGCTCGATAAGCTGGAGCGTATCGAGGCCGTGGCGCCCGACGCCGCCCGCGTCAATTTCAAGTTCACCTTCTCGCAGCAGCCGGGCCGCCACATCCTGCGCATGGAGCACGTGGGCAAAAGCTACGGCGACAAGCTCATCTTCCGCGACACCAACGTGCACATCGAGCGGGGCGATAAAATCGCGCTCATCGGGGCCAACGGCAAGGGCAAATCAACCTTGATGCGCCTCGTGGCCGGGGCCGAAAACCCCACCACCGGCAAGCACCAGCTGGGCCACAACGTCATTATGGCTTTCTACGCGCAGCACCAGCTCGAAAGCCTGACCGTGGAAAACGAGATTATCCAGGAGATGAACGAGGCGGGCTCGAAGCGCAACGAGATGGAATTGCGCGGCGTGCTGGGCTCGTTTCTGTTCACGGGCGACGACGTGTACAAGAAAATCAAGGTGCTGAGCGGCGGCGAAAAAAGCCGCGTGGCGCTGGCCAAAACCCTGATTTCGGAAGCCAACTTCCTGCTGCTCGACGAACCGACCAACCACTTGGACATGCAGTCGGTCAACATCCTGATTCAGGCCCTAGAGCAATACGAGGGCACGTTTATCGTGATTAGCCACGACCGCTTCTTCGTGGAAAACGTGGCTACCAAAATCTGGTTTATCGAAGACTACCAGCTGAAAGAATATCCCGGCACCTACCACGAGTACGAGCAGTGGCAGGACGAGCGCGAGAAGGCCGCCAAAAAAGCCGGCCTGCCCAGCCCCTCGGCCAACAAGCCCGCCCCCAAGCCGGCCGCCGTGGCCGAGCCCGTGCCCACGGTGAATAAAACGCCCGCCCCCAACCAGAAAAAAGCCCTTAAGGAGCTGGCCGAGGTCGAAGCCAACATCGACAAGCTGGAAAAGGAAATGGCCATGTACGAAAAGCAGCTGGCCGACCCCAAAATCTACCAGAACACCGCCCAGCTCAAGGATACGACCGTGAAGTTTGAGCAAGTGAAAAAGGAGCTGGTGAAGCTGAATGACCGGTGGGAAATGCTAGCGGAGATGTAACAGATAGCTCCAACCAGAAGACAAAAGCCCCGACAGTTGCTGCTGTCGGGGCTTTTAGTTTCTGGCAAAGGTTGCAGCTTAGCGAAGTACCAGCTTTAAAAGTAGCGTAGTTCATTTAACTACTACACCCACCATTTCGCTAAACCTTTGTTAGCGGCTGGTTTGCTTCCCAAATTGCTTCTCCCAGTTTGCCGAATTATGATTTTCTTCATTCCACAGCTTGACTATCCAGTCTTCATTATTAACCAGAAGAGTTACAGTCAAAGAATCGTTAAATGTAATGTTCGACATGCATCTATGTTTAACACCATTAATATCATTCAACTCATAAGTATGCGCTACGGAGTAGCTTATTTTATCTGACTCTTGCTTCGTAGCTGTATCTACAATCTCATCCAAAGTTTTCATTGAACCTTGTTCCAACTCGTCTACTAACGAGTCTGAATCGTAACCTTTATTGACTTTATAAACTTGAATTTGGTCTTTTATAAAATTTCCGAATTTAATGGGATGGTAAGAGTTTGGAAAGGCAGCATTATTAAGTATAAATGCTTTTACTTTTTCCTCTGCTATCTTCTGCTTAGAATGAATATTATCTTGGTCAAAATATAAATCATAAATATCTGACGAC
>NZ_DASTEP010000079.1:0-11961 GCF_035709525.1 Hymenobacter sp.
AAAGTGTGCCGCTCAACAATCCTTATCTGGACGTTGAGCGGCACACTTTTTACTAGGCACCAAGCACTAACAACGAAGCAATATCCCTAATAGTCGCTGTCATAATCATCGTTCCGGCTGCGGCTGCGCGAGCTGCTACCGAAGTCATCGTCCTCGTCGTCATTATCGAGGTCATCGTCATCATCGAGCGAGCCCATGCCGCTGGCCCCGTCGGGGTCTTCGGCGGCTTCGGCGGTCGTGAATTCTTCTTCGGTCATAGCAGCTAAGTCGAGCGCCTCGTCGTGCGAGGAGCCCGTGTCGCGCCACATCAGGTAGTCGGCGTATTTGGCCGAGAGCTGGTCTTCGCCCGAGCCGCGGGTTTTAGCCCCGCCGGTGCGGGCAAAGGTGTCAAGCTTATCGTCGTCGTCGAGGTCGTCGTCGTCCAGGTTATCGTACTGTCGCATGGCTAAAAAGGGCAGCAGAGAGTGAATAGATGAGGTTTCGGGGGTTGATGCGAAGATACGGGCGGTGGTGAAATTGGGTTGGGCCGGGGCGGCCTTTACCGCGCCGGCGCGTCTGCTGCTGCATTGCGCAGCGGCGCTTTGCCGTCTACTGTGCCCCGGCTGCTTAGCACCCGAAAGCGGGCAAATAGTTCCTCGCCGTACCAGCCTTCGCGCCGCGTGAGTTGAATCACTTCGCGGTGCCGCGCATCGCGGTAGGCGTAGTGCTGCATGGCCGCCGCCGAGTACCAGACGCTGAACGTGGCCTGCCGCACCAGCGGCAGCTCGCCCAGCCCGATGGCCAGCTGCACGCCCGGCGCCTCGGCCAGCGCCCGGCTCGTGGGCTCGACATAGCCCCAAAACCGCGCCGCCCGCCGCAGCCGGATGCTGGCCCGCGTGAGCACCGCCACCGGTCCATCGGCCTCCGGCGAAGCCGCGTCTTCTGGTTGATAATCAAACGGATTTACCTTATCCCAAAGCCCGTGCGAGCGCAGCGGAGCCAGCTCGGCAGTCCAGGTTTCGCGGCTGCGCCGCTCGTAGTCGGCCCACAGCGGATGCGTTTCGAAGAAGGCCGCCGCCGCCTCGGCCGAGTCCCACACGCCCAGGAAGCCGTAGCGGTCGAGGTTGGGTAGGAAACCGAAGCCATTGGCCGCGCCGCTGCCTAGTAGCTGGAAGAAGCGTAGGCCCGCTACCTTTTTGAGTGTGCTGGGCGAGGTGCCCATTTGGGCCAGGCCCCAGCGTCGCTGGCCGGATAGCAGGGTAAAAAGGGTGATGGTCGTGAGCATGGAAACAAAGCTTGCCCCTAGGTAACAAAAAAGGCCGGAATTGCTTCCGGCCTTTTTGTAAAACGGATTGGCTCACTGTTGGCACGGGGCAGAGCCCCGCGCCGGCAGGCCTGGCAGGCACTTACGATACCTTCACCTGCGCGTGCTGGTTTACATCATCATCCTTGCTGGGCTCGCCGGTAGCCACGGCGCGCAGGTAGCCGTAGGCGCGGCTCAGCAGGCCGCTCGGCGAGTCCCAGTACTCGGCTTTGTCGATGGTTACTTTCAGAATCATGATGTTTGGGTCTTCTTTGCCCTTGGCAAACCAGGCGCGCATATCCTCGCTCCATAGCTCGGCAATTTTGGCTTCGTCGCGGTAGGCGCTGGCCGTGCCCGATACCGACACGTACACGTTGTCGCTGGGGTTAGAGTAGCTCAGGTTCACCTGGTTATCCTGTTTTACTTCGTACACCTTGGCCGAGTCCTTGTCGGTGAGGAACAGCAGCGAGCCATCGGCCTCGGGCTTGATAGTAGCCATTGGGCGGCTGTGCAGCGTGTGCTGCTCGTCGTAGGTCGTGAGCATGGCAATGCGGACATCCTTAATTTTTTCGAACAGCTTACCGAGGTCGTGGGTGACGGGCGTTTGGGTATCAGACATGGGAAGAGAAACGTTGGGAAAAACAAAAACCGCCGGGCCGCGCGGGTCCGGCCGGGGCTTGTGCTTACGGCCGAACCCGTTTCTGGTTTAGCGGTTACTACCTCAGCGCCGGCCCCACGCCCGGCGCGGCCGCTATGAATTTTCTGGCTCATCTGCTCCTGGCCGGCCCCGATGCCACCGCGCCCCCCTACGCCGGCCACCTGTTGGGCCAGTTCATCGCCGACTCGGTGCCCGGCCGCCAGCTAGAGCGCTATCCGGCTGAGGTGCAGGTGGGTATCCGAGCGCACCGCGCCATCGATACCTTCACCGACCAGCACCCCGTAGTGCGCCGCAGCACCGCCCGCCTGCGCGCGGCCGGCACCGGCAAGTACGCCGGCGTAGTGGCCGACGTGTTCTACGACCATTTCCTGGCCGCCAATTTCAGTGAGTTTTCCACCGAAAGCCTGCCCGCTTTTACCCAGCGCGTATACAGCGTGCTCGCTGGCCGGGCGGCCGAATTTCCGGCCCCGGTGCAGCGCTTCTTCCCGTACCTGGTGCAGCAAAACTGGCTGCTCGGCTACGCCGAAATCGCGGGCATCGAGCGGGCCTTGCAGGGCCTGAGCCGCCGCGCCTCGCCGGGCTCGGGTATGGAGATGGCGGGCGCGGAGCTGCGCCATAACTACGCGGCGTACGAGGCCGATTTTCGGGCATTTTTCCCGGAACTGCAGGCGTTTACTGAGCAGTAGAGACGCAATATCTTGCGTCTGGCGTCAGGGCACGTTGGCCCTGCATCAAGGACAGATTGAGTTGCTTTCTTTTTAAGTACACGCTACCCTCACGCAAGACGCAAAATATTGCGTCTCTACCTCTAAAAACCAAACGGCTGGCCGTTCTTACGTATAGCCACTTTTTACCAGACTTTACTTTCTTTCACCACCTCGATTTTCCCGATGAGCGACACTCCCACGGACTACACCTTTGGCATGATTGGCCTGGGCACAATGGGCCGCAACCTGCTGCTGAACATGGCCGACCACGGCTTCGCGGTAGCCGGCTACGACAAAAGCCAGAAGCAAATTGACCTGCTCGGCCAGGAAGGTAAAGGTAAGCCCGTCAAGGGTTTCAGCGACCCCGCCGCGTTTGTAAAAAGCATCAAAACGCCCCGCGCCATCATGATGCTGGTGCCCGCCGGGGCCATCGTTGACAGCGTAATCGCCGAAATGTCGCCGCTGCTCAGCCCCGGCGACATCCTCATCGACGGCGGCAATTCGTACTATACAGACACTGAGCGCCGCGATAAAGAACTGGAAGCAAAAGGCTTGCATTTCTTCGGCATGGGCGTGAGCGGCGGCGAGGAAGGCGCCCGCTTCGGCCCCAGCATGATGCCCGGCGGCGACGCCGACGCCTACAAGGTGATGGAGCCCGTGTTCGACGCCATCGCGGCTCAGGTGGGCGGCGAGCCCTGCGTGGCTTACATGGGCCCCGGCGCGGCCGGCCACTTCGTGAAGATGGTTCACAACGGCATCGAATACGGCCTGATGGAGCTGATTGCCGAAACCTACGGCGTGCTCAAAACCGGCCTGGGCCTGGACGATGAGGCCATCTGCGAGGTATTTACCAAGTGGAATAACGGCCGCCTCAAGTCCTTCCTGCTCGACATCACGAAGGATATTTTCTCCTTCAAAAACCCTGACAGCGACCACCTGCTGCTCAACGACATCAAGGACGAGGCCCGCGCCAAGGGCACCGGCAAGTGGACCTCGCAGGTGGCGATGGACTTGCAAGCGCCCATTCCGACCGTGGACACAGCCGTGTCGATGCGCGACCTCTCGAAATACAAACAGCTGCGCGAGCAGCTGGGGCAGCAGTACCAGCCCGTCGCCGGGCACCTGGCCGGCAATAAAGACGAGCTGCTGAACCAGTTGGAGCAGGCGTTTTACTTCAGCATGGTCATTACCTATGCCCAGGGGATGCACATGCTGAGCCGGGCCTCGGAGGAGTTCAAATACGACCTCAAGCTGGCGACTATTGCTCGCATCTGGCGCGGCGGCTGCATCATCCGCTCTGAGTTTCTAAACGACATCTACAACGCCTTTAAAGGCGATAACAAACTGGCGCACTTGCTGCTGGATGGCGCGGTGCAAAAGCTGGTGCAGGAGTCGGCCGGCGGGGCGCGGGCCGTGGCGGTGGCCGCCATCGGGGCCGGGCTGCCGGTGCCGGCCTACACCTCGGCCATCGGCTACTTCGACGCCTTCCGCACGGGCCGCCTGCCATCTAATCTCATTCAGGCTCAGCGCGATTACTTCGGCGCGCATACTTACGAGCTCATCGGTAAGGAAGGCACCTTCCACACGCAATGGACGGGCCTGCGCAGCACGCCCGAGGCCCCGGCCGGCGAGCAGGCCAACCAGAAGCCGCCCGTGCCGAAAGAGTAGGCTTTGGTGCATAGTGCTTAGTGCGTGGTGCTTAGGACAAGTTGACCTAGCCGCCTGCACTGAGCACTACTATCTAAGTACCAGGCACTAGGCACCAAGCACTAAGCACTTTTAACATGAACACTAAGATAAAATCGCAGCCGACCATCTTCGTCATCTTCGGCGGCACCGGCGACCTCAACGCCCGTAAGCTCGCTCCGGCGCTCTACAACCTGTACCTCGAAGGCTGGCTGCCCGAGCAGTTTGCCCTCATCGGCACGGGCCGCAGTAAGCTTACCGACAAGGAGTTTGAGAAGCGGATGCGCAAGGACATCGATGAGTTTTCGCGCAGCGGCAAAACCAAGGACGACAAGTGGGAGGGCTTTGGCCCCCACATCCACTACTACCCGGCCGACGTGCAAAACGCCGATACCTACCAGATTTTCGTTGACCATATCAAGGAGCTGGAAGACGAGTGGAAAGCGCCGGCCAACGTCATTTACTACCTCGCGGTAGCGCCCAATTTCTTTCCGGTCATTGCCGAAAACCTGGCCAAGGCCGGTCTCACGGCCGACGCCGACCGGGCGCGCATCGTGATTGAGAAGCCGTTTGGCCACGATTTGGAGTCGGCCAAAGAGCTGAACAAGCTCCTGAACGGCATTTTTCAGGATAAGCAGCTTTACCTCATCGACCACTACCTGGGCAAGGAGACGGTGCAGAATATCATGGCCTTCCGCTTCGCGAATGCCATTATGGAGCCGCTCTGGAACCGCAACGCCATCGAGCACGTGCAGATTTCGGTGACTGAGCAACTTGGCGTGGGTGACCGCCTGGGCTACTACGACGGCTCGGGCGCGCTGCGCGACATGATTCAGAACCACTTGCTCCAGCTGCTGTGCACCATCGCCATGGAGCCCCCCACCAACTTCACGGCCGAGGAAGTGCGCAACCGCAAGGTGGACGTGCTGCGCGCCATGCGCCGCTTCACGCCCGAAACCGTGCGCGACAACACCGTGCGCGGGCAGTACGGCCCCGGCTGGATTGAGGGCAAGCAGGTGCCCGGATACCGCGAGGAGGCTGAGCAGCAGGGCGTAAACCCGCAATCGAACACCGAAACCTTTGCCGCCATCAAGTTTTTCGTGGATAACTGGCGCTGGCAGGGCGTGCCGTTTTATCTGCGTACTGGCAAGCGACTGCACCGCTCGGCGTCGGTCATTACGATTCAGTTCAAAGACGTGCCGCACTTCATCTTTCCGGCTGAAACGGCGGAGACGCGGCGGCAAAACCGGCTGGTTATCAACATTCAGCCCGAAATGAGTATTCGCCTGCAAGTGCAAGCCAAGCGCCCCGGCGTCGACCTGGTGCTGAACACCGTGGACATGGTGTTCGACTACAAAGGCACCTACGTGGCTCAGGCTCCCGAGGCCTACGAAACCCTGCTGCTCGACGTAATGCTTGGCGACCAAACGCTCTTTATGCGCGGCGACCAGGTTGAAGAGGCTTGGGATTTGGTGATGCCCATCCTGAACTCGTGGGAAAACCGCATCAGCCAGAATTTCCCCAACTACTCGGCCGACTCGTGGGGGCCGGAAGCCGCCGAGGCACTAGTGGCCAAGGATGGCTACCACTGGTTTACCATTCCGCTCGAAACTAAGAAGTAGTAGGGTGGAGCTTGCGAAAGATGTAGAGACGCAATATTTTGCGTCTGGCGCCAGAGTTCGCTACCGGTGTAACGTACCCTGACGCCAGACGCAAAATATTGCGTCTCTACATCGCTCAACAACTTCGAAACTGCGCCCCCTAACTTACTTTTCCTCCAAGACCCTCATGGACTTACACATATCCAAAACGGCCGACGAAACGCTGCACGCCCTGGCCGACTATTTTATCGACCGGGCCGGGCAGGCCATCGCGCGGCGCGGCCGATTTGCGGTGGCGCTCTCGGGCGGCAGCTCGCCCAAAAAGCTCTACGAGCTGCTGGCCTCACCCGCCTACCGCGCACGCGTGGCCTGGGAGCAGGTGTATTTCTTTTTTGGCGACGAGCGCAACGTGCTGCATACCTCGCCCGAGAGCAACTATCTGATGGCTAAGAAGGCGCTGTTCGACCCATTGAATATCCGCCCCGCGCAAATTTTTGCGGTCGATACCGAGCAGGAGCCTTCCGAAGCCGCCGCCCAATATTGTGTGGACATTGAAGAGTTTTTTGGGGAGAAAAAAGCCAAATTTGACCTTGTGCTGTTGGGTCTGGGTGACAACGCGCACACGGCGTCGCTCTTCCCGCACACGCCGGTGTTGCAGGATAAGTCGGTGAGCGTGAAGGAAGTATGGCTGCCCGAGCAGCAGGTGTACCGTATTACCATGACGGCCCCGCTCATCAACCAGGCGCGGGCCATAGCCTTCCTGGTCTACGGGGCCGACAAAGCCGCCGCCGTGGCGCAAGTGCTGGGGCAGAAGCAGGACATCGAACAGTACCCGGCGCAGCTCATCGAGCCGACCAATGGCGAAGCGGTGCAGTGGTTTCTGGACGAGGCGGCGGCTAAGAAACTGCCCTAGCGCAGTTACCCCACCCCCCGGTTCCACCTCGCTTCATGCGCGACATCCTCCGGGAGAGGGGGAGCCGAACGTCATTTTAGCTAAAGAGAAATAGAAAAAGCTTGTAGCTGTGCTACAAGCTTTTCTGTATTAGTATTATCGAGCTACAGCAGGCTCCCCCCTCCCAGAGGATGTCGCGCATGAAGCGAGGTGGAACCGGGGGGTGGGGTAGCCGCGCTAGGGCAGCAACTCAAACGTACTAGCCGGCCGCGCCGCCTCGCCGGGCTTAATCACCATTGGCTCGCCATGCTGCACGACTATCGCCGCCTTGGCCAAACCCAGAAACAGCCCGTGCTCTACTACGCCGGGAATTTGCTCTAACTGCCGCGCCAGACGCTCGGGGTCAGCGATTTGGCCGAAGTGGCAGTCCACGATGTTGTTGCGCTGGTCGGTGAAATACTCGGCGCTGGCGTCGCCCACGGCGGGGCGCACCACGGGCGCGCCGCCTAGCTTGGCGACCGCGTCGAGCACCCAGGGTAGGGTGAAAGGTATTACCTCCAGCGGCAGCGGGAAGCGGCCCAGCGTGGGTACCAGCTTGGAGGAATCGGCCACGACCAGCAGGTAGTCGGAGGCCGTTTCGATAGTTTTTTCGCGCAGCAGCGCGCCGCCACCGCCTTTTATGAGGCGCAATTGGCCGTCGAGCTCATCGGCCCCGTCTACGGTGAGGTCGAAGCGCAGGCCGCGCCGGGGCTCCAGCAGCGGAATGCCAAACTGCCGGGCCAGCGCCTCGCTGGCTAGCGAAGTAGCGGTACCCTGCACTTTGAGGCCGTTTTGCACGGCCGCGCCGAGCTGCGTGATGAACTGCGCCGATGTGCTGCCGCTGCCCAGGCCCAGCACCATGCCATCGCGCACCCAGCGCAGGGCGGCGGCGGCGGCGAGTTGTTTTTCCTGGTCTTGCAGGCTGGGGGCGGGGGTGGTGGACATGGGGCGAATGGAATGAGGTAGGGAAACAGGCCGATGCGGCTTGCGCCCGCAAAACTAGTACGCCGCGCCCGGCATCAGTCGGGGCGGGCGCAACCCATTAAAAAACAAGAGCCACCCGATTGCTCAGGTGGCTCTTGTCAAAAAACTACGTAGCTAGCCTAGTGGTGGTGGCCGCCTTCGCCGTGGGCATGGCCGTGCTCAAGCTCCTCGGCGGTGGCGGGGCGCACGGCCTCCACTTTGCCATCGAAGTGCATGACCATGCCGGCCAGCGGGTGGTTGAAGTCCATGGTCACCATCTCGTCGCCGACTTCTACCACCTTGGCTTGCATGTGGTTGCCTTCATTATCGGCCATGGGCAGGTAGTTGCCCACTTCGAGCATCTGGTCATCGATTTTGCCATCGATTTCAAAAACCTGCTTCGGAATTTGCACCACGGCCTGCTGGTCATAGTCGCCGTAGGCCTGCTCGGGCGTGAGCGAGAAGCTGAACGAGTCGCCCTCATTTTTGCCATCTAGCTGGCGCTCAAACTCTTCGGGCAGGCCGCTGTGGCCGAACAGAAACACCATCGGCTCGTCCGATTCGGCTTGTTCGACGAGTACTTTTTCCTGGTTTTCGTCGGTTACGGAAAGGTCGTAGGTGAGCGTTACGACGGAATTTTGGGCAACGGTAGCCATGAGAGGGGGTGGGGGGTTGGTGTCGGGCAAAGGTAGGAACAGCCCGCGCGCAACCTAATGGCCGGCCCGCCAAACATTACCGTTGGGCTAAACGTAAGCTGGGCGGCAGACGTCAAAAAAGTAAGTCTGCAAGGCGGAGAATAGCTTGGTGGCAGCGATTAGTTTCGGCTCTCTATCAGTTTATAGCTCCTTCCTATTGCAATCGCCCTCTCCTCTTCATAATCCAAATATGCTGCACCTCAGCCACGACAAAACCAATACCCAGTCCTACCACATGCAAGGCAAGTGCCCCTTCGGCGGCGACCGCATCGGCGGGGTCGATGGCACGCCGCCCGCGCTGTCCGACTGGTACCCCAACCGCCTGAAGGTGGAGCAGCTGCACCAGAACGGCCCGCAGGCCAACCCGCTGGGCGAAGATTTCAACTACGCCGAGGCATTCAACAAAATCGACCTGGAGGCGCTGAAACAGGAAATCAAAGGCTTCCTGACCTCGTCGGTCGACTGGTGGCCCTCCGACTACGGCAACTACGGCCCGCAGATGATACGCATGACCTGGCACTCGGCCGGCACCTACCGCATCGCCGACGGCCGCGGCGGCGCGGGCGAAGCCTTGCAACGCTTTGCACCCATCAACAGCTGGTGGGACAACGGCAACACCGACAAGTCGCGCCGCCTCATCTGGCCCATCAAGCAGAAGTACGGCAGCGCCCTCTCGTGGGCCGACCTCATCGTGCTCACCGGCAACTGCGCCCTCGAAATCATGGGCTTCCCGACCTACGGCTTCGCCGGCGGCCGGCACGATGCCTGGGAGGCCGACAACTCCACTTATTGGGGCCCCGAGGTAATCCATGACCTGCGCACCGCCGAGGCGCCCGACAAGATGGTAGACCGCGACAAGCGCTGGCGCGGGCAGAACGGCGACGCCGACTACGACCTCGAAAACCCGCTGGCCGCCTCGCACCAAGCGCTCATCTATGTCAACCCCGAAGGCCCCTACGCCAGCGGCGACCCGCTGGGCTCGGCGCACGACATCCGCGTGACCTTCACACGGATGGCCATGAACGACGAAGAAACGGTGGCCCTCATCGCGGGCGGCCACGCCTTCGGCAAAAGCCACGGCATGGTGCCCTCGAAGGAAATCGGGATGCCCCCCGAAATCGCGCCGATGGAGCTCATGGGCCTGGGCTGGCACAATCCTAAGGGAAGCGGCAACGCCGAAAACACGATGACCAACGGCATCGAAGGCAGCTGGACGCCCAACCCCACGCAGTGGGACAACGACTACCTCACCAACCTATTCAAGTTTGAGTGGAAGCAGGAGCACAGCCCGGCCGGTGCCCTGCAATGGACGCCCGTGGACGAGAACGCGCCTAAAACGCCCGACGCCCACATCCCCGGCCAGATGAACCGGCTGATGATGATGACCACCGACATCGCCCTGAAGCTCGACCCCGAGTACCGCAAGGTGTGCGAGAAATTCCTGGGTGATTTCGACGCCTTCACGCAGGCATTTTCCAAAGCCTGGTACAAGCTGACCCACCGCGACATGGGCCCGCGTGAGCGATACCTTGGCCCTGAAAAGCGCAACGAAGACGACCTGCTCTGGCAAGACCCCATTCCGCTGGCTGACTACGCCAGCATCGACGCCGCCGACGTGAAGGCGCTGAAAGAAGAAATTATGGGCTTGGGCATCTCGGTTTCTGACCTCGTGTTCACGGCCTTCTCGGCGGCCGTGACGCACCGCCACAGCGACAAGCGCGGCGGGGCCAACGGCGGCCGCCTCGCGCTGGCCCCGCAAAAAGACTGGGCCGTGAACCGCCGCACGGTGCCCGTGGTAGAGGCGCTGCGCAAGGTGCAGGAGAAATTCAACAACTCGGCCGCCGGCGGCAAAAAGGTATCGCTGGCCGACCTCATCGTGCTGGGCGGCTGCGCCGCCCTGGAGAAAGCCGCCGCCGATGCTGGCGTGCCCACCGAAGTGCCCTTCACCCCCGGCCGCCGCGACACCACGCAGGAACTGACCGACATCGAGATGTTTACCTGGCTCAAGCCCGTGGCCGATGGCTTCCGCAACTACCTCGGCAAAGGCTTCAGCGAGATTTCGCGGGGCGTTTCGTCCGAGGAGATGTTCCTCGATAAAGCGCACCTGCTGGCCCTCACCGCGCCCGAGTGGGTAGCCCTCACCGGCGGCCTGCGCGCCATGAATGCCAACCACGACAGCTCGCCCTACGGCATTTTCACCGACCGCGTGGGCGTGCTCACCAACGACTTCTTCACCGTGCTCACCAGCACCGACTACGAGTGGCAGAAGGCCGACGCCACCGGCCTCACCTTCTCGCTGGAGCCCCGCGTGGCCGGCAAAAAGAGCTACGTAGCCACCCGCGCCGACCTCGTATTTGGCTCGAACAGCCACCTGCGCGCCGTGGCCGAGGTGTACGCCGGCAGCGACGGCCACGCCCGCTTCGTGAAGGCTTTCGTGAAAGCCTGGGACAAGGTGATGATGCTCGACCGCTACGACGTAAAATGCTGATTGTTGGCTTTCATCAGTAGCGCGGCGTAGGATTGGAAGCTCCCGCAAAGCAGGGTTAGCCACTCTCCTCCATCTATAAAAACAGCCCCCGGTTCTGGTAGAAATTACCAGAGCCGGGGGCTGCTTCTTTGAGCGGCAAGTGCTTAGCCGGCCGCCAGCAGGCGCTTGGCGAGGGCCGTGTGCTGCTCGTCGGCCTGCTTGGCTTCTTCTACCGAGCGGTGCAGGTTTTCAGCGGTTTGGGTGAGGCCGGCGGCCTCGGCATACGAGGCCACCGTGCCAAATGAGGCAATCCAGTAGTGCAGCGCCATCTGGCCGCTGGCGATGATGCCCAGGTCGCGCACCTCGTCGGTGTCGGCTTGGCTGCGGATTTCCTTGCTCACCTCGTAGTGCGCTTCCACGATTTCGTTGTCTTGCTCCTCGACGCCGCCGGCCTCTTCAATGGCCTGTTCTAGGCGTTGCTCCCACTGCTTGGAGGTTTCGTTGCCGCGCTGGAGCAGGGTTTTGAGCTCCGGGTTGGTAGCATCGTCCAGGATTTCGGCGGTGGCCTTGGCGGCTACTTTGCTGCCCGCTTGCTGGGCCGATAGGCCGTCTTTGATGAGCTGCTTGAGGTCTTCTGTGTTCATGGGGAAAAGGAAAATGGAAAGAAAGGGTAGCCTTCCTACCCGTTCGGCGCGGGGTTGGTTGCCGGGCGCGGCGCACGAAAAGGCGGCTTGCCAGTTGCGTTCTCCTATCTTCTTTGTCAGCTAGCTAGCGAACAGTCTTATAACAAGCCGCCTGCCAGCGGGCCATGCGCAGCTTACTAAGTGGTCAGATTATCAAAAAGATAATTTGAAATCGAACCTGTTTAGTCCGTCATACTGAGCGCAGCGCAGCGGAGTCGAAGCATCTCTGCCGCTTCGTTGCTAGGCGTTATAAGTTAGTTCACCGATAGAGATGCTTCGACTCCGCTG
>NZ_DASTEP010000080.1:0-2954 GCF_035709525.1 Hymenobacter sp.
CCTGCGCCGCGACACCGACGAGCTGGGCTTCACCCACCAGAAGTTCGAGCAATACTACCAAGGCGTCAAAATCGAGCACGCCACCTACACCGTGCACGCCCGCCAGGGCAGCGTCGAGAGCCTGAGCGGCGATTACGAAAAAGTAGGCCCGCTCAGCACCACCCCTACCCTCTCGGCCCGCGCCGCCCTGGGCCGCGCCCTGGCCAGCATCGGCGCTAAGAAATACATGTGGCAGGACGCGGCCGAAGAGGCCGGCCTCAAGCAGCAAACCGGCAACCCCGCCGCCAGCTACCAACCGCAGGGCGAGCTGGTTATCGTACGCGACTTCCGCCAGGATGCGGAGACCGGCCCACTGGTGCTGGCCTGGAAGTTTGACATCTATGCCCAACAGCCCGTAAGCCGCGCCTACGTGTACGTGGATGCCCAAACGGGTGACATTGTGCTGCGCGATGCCATTATCAAGCACGCCACCCAGGCGGCGGCCACGGGCTCGTTTGCCACCGCCTACAGCGGCACCCGCGCGCTGGCCACCGAAACCACCACCGGCGGCTACCGCCTGCGCGAGTACACCCGCGGCAGCGGCATCGAAACCTATAACTGCAAGAAAGGCAGCAGCTATACCTCGGCAGTGGACTTCACCGATGCCGACAACAACTGGACGGCGGCCGAGTACAACAACGCCAACTTCGACAACGTGGCCGGCGACGCGCACTTTGGCGCGCAGGCCACCTACGACTACTGGAAGGCCGTGCACGCCCGCAACAGCTACGACAACGCCGGCGCCAAAATCAAGAGCTACGTGCACTTCGACGACACGCCCGGCGATGGCAAGGGCTTTGAGAACGCCTACTGGAACGGCTCGGTAATGACCTACGGCGACGGGGCCAACACCTTCAAGCCGCTGGCGGCGCTCGATGTGTGCGGCCACGAAATCGGCCACGCCGTGTGCTCCTACACCGCCAACCTCACGTACTCGGCCGAGTCGGGCGCGCTGAACGAGGGCTTTTCGGACTGCTGGGGCGCCAGCGTGGAGAAATACAGCGTCGACCTGCTGGGCCTCACCGGCAAGTCGACCTGGGACATCGGCGAGGAAATCATGAAAGCCGGCGGCGCGCTGCGCTCGATGAGCAACCCCAACCAGTACGGCCAGCCGGCCTACTATCAGGGCCGCTACTGGGCCTCGACCGCCTCGCCCTCGTCGAGCAACGACAACGGCGGCGTGCACACCAACTCGGGCGTGCTCAACTACTGGTACTACCTCATCAGCGTGGGCAAAAGCGGCACCAATGAGGTGGGCAATGCCTACGCCGTGGCGGGCATGGGCCTCACCGACGCGGCCAAAATCCTGTACCGCGCCGAAAGCGTGTACCTCTCGGCCAGCTCGAACTACGCCGCCGCCCGCTCGGCCACCATCAGCGCCGCCAACGACTTGTTTGGGGCTACCTCGGCCCAGGCCCAGGCCGTGGCCAATGCCTGGTACGCCGTGGGCGTGGGCGCGGCCTACGGCAGCGGCGGCACCACCACGCCGCCCACCTCTACCGCTTACTGCGCCAGCAAGGGCAGCAGCCAGGCCTACGAGTACATCGACTACGTGAAGCTGGGTAGCATTGCCCGCACCAGCGGCGCCGATGGTGGCTACTACGATGGCACCGCCCTGACTACCAGCGTGGCCGCCGGCTCTAGCCAGACCATCAACTTCTCGGTAGGCTTCGTCGGCTCGGCTTACACCGAGTACTGGAAAATCTTTATCGACTACAACCAGGATGGCGACTTTGCCGACTCGGGCGAAACCATCGTGAGCGGCAGCAGCAGCAGCGCCGGCACGCTCAGCAGCACCTTCACGGTGCCCACCACCGCCAAAACCGGCAAAACCCGCCTGCGCGTGGTCTTGAGCGACAACTCGGCCACCACCAGCTGCGGCACCTACAGCTACGGCGAAACCGAAGACTACAGCATCAGCATCACGGGCGGCGCGGCCATCGCGGCGGCGCAGGGCCTCACCGGCGCTACCGCCGTGCTCGACGCCGGCGCCGAGCTGAGCCTCTACCCCAACCCCGCCACCGACGCGCTGCACCTGAGCTTGAGCTCGGGCGCCGAGCTGAAGTCGCTCGACGTGCTCGACGCGCGCGGGGCCAAGGCCAGCGTGCGCTACCTCGGCAACGGCGAAGTAAGCCTGAGCGGCCTCGCTCCTGGCCTCTACCTGCTGCGCGCCACCGATGGGCAGAATACCTTCACCAAGCATTTTGCCAAGCAATAAAGCTGGCGGGGCAGCCTCCTGCTCGTACCCAAAAGCCCGGCCAAATGGCTGGGCTTTTTTTATGCGCGGCCCGCAGGCCAACCACCGTAGCCGCAGGCCGCTTCTGAGTCTATTCCTACTTACTGCGCTGCTTTTATTTTCCTAAAGCAGCGTGGAAACGGTTTTTTAACAAATATATTTTTTACTATTTAATAAGCTAAACCTGAATGCCATATACCAACTGTTGATTAAGTGATTAAAATTTTACTTGCACTCTATAATTCTTCCCTTACTGGCAAAAACAGCCTGCACTATTGTGCTGCACAACCGCCAATTATTTATTCCAATAAATAGTTAATAAATACAACATATACTTGCTAAGCCATATGGCAATTTCATCTTCTTCCTCCATCCTATGTCCCACAAGTACACTACGGTAGCGGCGCTGCTTTTTGGCACCGCCGTGCTCCCCCGTTTGGCGAGCGCCCAGGAGAGCGAGCGCCTACTGAAAAAAGAGCTGGCGGCCGACGGCCAGCCCACGCTCATCGAGTTCCGGGCCGCCAGCCGCCCCAGCGCCGCCGATGGCGCCTTCGTGCTGCGCCAGCAGCTGGGCCTGGGCCAAGATGAGCAGATGCGCCCCCTGCGCCGCGACACCGACGAGCTGGGCTTCACCCACCAGAAGTTCGAGCAATACTACCAAGGCGTCAAAATCGAGCAC
>NZ_DASTEP010000081.1:0-3878 GCF_035709525.1 Hymenobacter sp.
TTTATTCGTTGCTTAGCGGCAAGCTAAAGCTTACCCTACACTTTTACCCGGCAAGCTAAAGCTTACCGCACATTATATGCTTGATTCCATAGAAAGCGCCATTGAAGACATCCGGGCCGGCAAGGTCGTGATTGTAGTTGATGATGAAGACCGCGAAAATGAGGGCGATTTTATTTGCGCCGCCCGCTGCGCCACGCCCGAAGTCATCAACTTTATGGCCACCCACGGGCGCGGCCTCGTGTGCGCGCCCCTCACGGCCGAGCGCTGCGACGAGCTGGGCCTCGACCTGATGGTGGGCCGCAACACGGCTTTGCACGCCACGCCCTTCACGGTGTCGGTCGACCTCCTGACCAATGGCGTGACTACCGGCATCTCGGCTTCCGACCGCTCGAAGACCATTCTGGCGCTCATCGACCCCGAAACCAAGCCCGAAGACCTGGGCAAGCCGGGCCACATTTTTCCGCTCAAGGCCCGGCCCGAGGGCGTGCTGCGCCGCGCCGGCCACACCGAGGCGGCCGTGGACCTGGCCCGGCTGGCGGGCTTCGAACCGGCCGGCGTGCTGGTCGAGATTCTGAAGGAAGACGGCGAAATGGCCCGCCTGCCCGACCTGGAGAAGGTAGCCGAGCGGTGGGGCCTCAAGCTGATTTCGGTGCAGGACCTCATTAAGTACCGCCTGGCGCAGGAGAGCCTCATTCAGCGTGAAATCACGGTAAAGATGCCTACCGCCCACGGCGACTTCGACCTCTACGCCTACACCCAGCGCTCGAACGGCGCGCAGCACCTGGCCCTGGTGAAGGGCGATATTTCGGGCCCCGAGCCGGTGCTCATCCGCGTGCATAGCTCGTGCGTGACGGGCGACATCTTCGGCTCGTGCCGCTGCGACTGCGGCCCGCAGCTGCACAAGGCCATGGAGCAGATTGACCGCGAAGGCCGCGGCGTGGTGGTGTACATGAACCAGGAGGGCCGCGGCATCGGCCTGCTCAATAAGCTGAAAGCCTATAAGCTCCAGGAGCAGGGCCGCGATACGGTGCAGGCCAACGAAGACCTGGGCTTCCGGGGCGACGAGCGCGACTACGGTGTGGGCGCGGCCATCATCCGCGACCTGGGTTTGCGCCAGCTACGCCTGCTCACCAACAACCCCCGCAAGCGCACCGGCCTCAGCGCCTACGGCATCGAAATCGTGGACACCGTGCCCATCGAAATCGCCCCCAACCAGCACAACCAGAGCTACCTCACCACCAAGCGCGACAAGCTGGGCCACGAGATTTTGAGCAATATGAAGCCCGAGCTGGGTACGTCGGTGGCCTAACGCGGGCCGGGCCGGCGCGCTACCGGCCCAAAACCCCGCGCCACGTGCCGCGTAAGCGGTAGGAAACTCCTGGATTTTATGCTTGCGCCTCAGCCGCTTTATCAAATTATTTACCACAGCCTGGCTACTGGCTCCGAGGGCATAAGCCCGGAGGGCCTGGCCGAGCTGCTGCGCCAGGCCCGCGCCTACAACCAAGACCACCGCCTCACGGGCTTGCTGCTGTA
Organism: Hymenobacter sp.; assembly: GCF_035709525.1. Lineage (GTDB taxonomy): Bacteria > Bacteroidota > Bacteroidia > Cytophagales > Hymenobacteraceae > Hymenobacter. The sequence goes on from NZ_DASTEP010000081.1 coordinate 1,534, forward strand.
TGCCGACCGCACCAAGGAGTTTGTGCAGGTGCTGGAAGGCCCGCGCGACGAGGTCGAGCACATTTACCAGAAAATAGCGCCCGACCCGCGCCACAAGCATGCTTTTGTGCTGCACCAGGGCTTGGCCGACTACCGCATGTTCCCCGACTGGCGCATGGGCTTTGCCCGCGCCGCCACCCAGGACTTGCGCGCCACCACCGGCTACTTTCCGCTGCAAGCCGAGCCCGAGTACGCCCGCCCGCCTGGCCTGACCGTGCACGCCCCCGAAAAGCTGCGGCGCTTCCTGGCCGATTTTGCCATTCCGCTGGCCAAAGACGAATAAGCTCGGTACTGAAAAAGCCGGCCCTTGCATTGCAGAAGGGCCGGCTTTTTGGCTTGTGACAGGCCCGCTTAGCGCGGCGGCGCACCGTGGCCGGCCGCGTAAGGGGCAGGCGGGGCGTAGGCGCACGTTTCGCACAAGCGCGGAGACACGGCCCGGCGGGGCGGGTGCGGCAGGCTGGCGCAAGCCAGCCAGGTAGAAGCGAGGGCGCAGGGTTTCATAGCAAAAGGGAATGGGTTGAAAGTAAATTGGTTGAGGAAAGCCGCGACAGGCCGGACGGCAGCGTGCGAGCCGTTGCTTCTTTACAAAAGTCAGTTGCTTATGCGACGAGTGCAATACCTAAAAATAGGTATTTCGGCTACTTGGCGGGCACCGCGCCCAGCCAGCGCAGCACCGGGTAGCGCCGGTAGCCGGGCTCGGCGTGGCGCGAGCGCTGGTACACCCAGTCGAGCTGCCGGGGTCCGCTGGCGGCCAGCGCGGGGTCGGCTTTTTTGGCATCTTCCAGCTGCTGGCGCATAGCCGGGTCTTGGGCGAGCATATCGGCGGCCAAATCCTCAAAAACGTAGTCGGAGAAATGCTCCTTCTGCTGCAACACGCTGTCGAAGAAGCCCCAGGCAAAGAAGGAGTCGGTGGCCTGCGGCTCCAGGGCCTCCACGAGGTAGCGGGCGGCGGGGCCCTGCTCGGCCAGCACGGCCAGGTAGGCTCCCTGCGGGAGAGGTAAGAGTTTTGAGTGCTGAGTTTTGAGTTGCACCTGGCTGTGCAGGTAGTGGCCTTCGTAGGGGCGCGGGGTGGTTTTATAGTCTTCGATGGTGTAGGCTTCGGCGGGGCCGGTGAGGGGCTGCGTTAGCTCGCGCAGCACCATGCCGTTGCGGCGCAGGTTGTCAAGCACTTCGCCCCAGGCGGCCGGGATGACGTAGGCCACCGGCGCGGCGGCCGTGGCCGTGGCGCGGGCCGTGTTGTAGTAGGGCACGGGCCGGGTGTAGGGCCGGGCGCGGTCGTAGTAGAGGCGTGGCTGGCCGCTCACGGCGCTGGGCTTGTGCCCGGCCTCGTAGCCCCGAAACTGCACGGTGGTAGTAGGCTTGTTTTCGACTTCCCAAGCCAGCGGAAACTGCGCTTGCGTGGCCAGCGCCTGGTCGGCGGCGGCGCGGGCGGCGCGCAAAGCGGGGGCCTGGGCGGCCACGGTTTCGAGGTAGGTGCGCAGCAGGTCGTAAGTTGATTTTACCCGCTGGCCAAAGGGCTTGAGCATGTGCGTTTCGGGCATGAAGCCGATGCTGTTGAACAGCGCCGCGTAGCCGGTGGAGTAGCGCGGGCTTTCCAGGAAAGCCCGCAGGCCGCTCTCGGGTGTTTCGCCCTCAAAATCGACGTAGGGCGTCATGGGCCAATGCTTCTGCTCCATACCCGCGTAGAGGGCGGGTAGCAAGTCCTTTTGCAGATACGTGCCCAGCGCCGGGGCCAGCTTGTTGTGCTGGGTTGGAATAAGCGTCATCGTGTACTGGTAGTCAGCACCGTTTGACGTGTGCGTTTCCACAAACACTTCGGGCCGCCACTTCTGAAACAAGGCCGCAAACGAGCGGGCATTGCGCGAGTCCTGCTTCACGTAGTCGCGGTTGAGGTCGAGGTGCCGGGCGTTGCCCCGGAAGCCATATTCACGCGGCCCGTCCTGGTTCACGCGGGTAGTAGAATTGCGGTTCAGCATGCCGTCCACGTTGTACACGGGTACGATAACGACCGTAACCTTAGCGAGCAGTGCCAGCGTTTTCTTATCGCGCAGCAGGTCGCGGGCCAGCATCATGCTGGCGTCAATGCCCTCGGGCTCGCCGGGGTGGATACCGTTTTGGATGAACAGGATAGGCCGGCCCTGCGCCCGGCTGGCGGCGGGGTCGAAGGTGCCATCGGCGCTCAGCACTACCTCGTGCAGCGGCTGGCCGCTGTCGGTGGGGCCGGCCGCGTGCAGCTGCACGGTGGCAGGGTAGGCGGCGGCCAGCTCTTTATAAAAGGCGACGCACTCGGCGTAGGTGGCGGTGGT
>NZ_DASTEP010000082.1:0-23660 GCF_035709525.1 Hymenobacter sp.
GCTGCGCCCGCGCTCGGACTACAAAGTCCAAGCTACAGGCCGTTATTTTGCCCCATGCAGCCTACTTCCGCCACCGACTACCGCCCCCTCATTCGCCAGGCTTTTGCCGAGATGGAAAAAGTAGTAGTGGGCCAGCAGGCGCTGGTCAGCCGCTTGCTCATCGGCGTGTTCACGGGCGGCCACATCTTGCTGGAAGGCGTGCCCGGCCTGGCCAAAACGCTCACCGTGAGCACGCTGGCCCAGGTGCTGCACCTGCACTTTCAGCGCGTGCAGTTCACGCCCGACCTGCTGCCCTCCGACCTCATCGGCACAATGGTGTACAACCAAAACCAGTCGGTGTTCGAGGTCAAGAAAGGCCCCATCTTCGCCAACCTCGTGCTGGCCGACGAAATAAACCGCTCGCCGGCCAAGGTGCAGAGCGCCCTGCTCGAAGCCATGCAGGAAAATCAGGTCACCATCGGCGACACTACCTACCTGCTCGACCGCCCCTTCCTGGTGCTGGCCACCCAAAACCCAGTGGAGCAAGAGGGCACCTACCCGCTGCCCGAGGCCCAGGTCGACCGCTTTATGCTGAAAGTCCACGTCGACTACCTCAAAAAAGCCGACGAGCTGGAGGTGATGCGCCGCATGGCCAACCTCGGCTTTCGGGGCGACGTGCAACCGGTGCTCACCAAAGAAGACATTTTCGGCATCCGCGACCAGATAAACCAAATCCAGATTTCCGACACCCTCGAAAAGTACCTCATCGAGCTGGTGTTTGCCACCCGCCGCCCCGCCGACTACGACCTGCCCGAATTTGCCCAGGCCGTGCAGTTCGGGGCCAGCCCGCGCGCCAGCATCGCGCTGCACCGCGCCGCCCGCGCCGTGGCCTACCTCGACGGCCGCGACTACGTGCTGCCCGAAGACATCAAGGACGTAGCCCAGGACGTGCTCAACCACCGTATTCTACTGTCCTACGAGGCCGAGGCCGACGGTATCAAGACGCAGGACTTAATTGAGGGGATTCTACGGAAGGTGCCGATTTCGTAAATTTTTGCTAGTCAATTGACATCAACCCACCAGTAGTATTTGCTTGATTATGTATAAATTACCTGACCTTGAGCTAGTAGCTGAAAAGGTACACGAGTCGTGGCTGCTTAATAAGCGCGCCTTGGGGGTTACGAGTCGGCTGAGCGAAACCGGCGAAGAACTGATGGTATCCTACAGCCAATTGAGCGAGCCCGCTAAAGAATTGGACCGGGTGACGGTGCGCGCGGTATATGCGGCTATTGAAGCAGCCTCGCAGTAGTAAGTCGGTGAAGAAAGCAGTAGGCCAGCGCCTTTTGCTATTCCCTTCAGCAACTCAAGCAGCAGGGGCTTGCCCCACTGGCTAAGTAGTTTTTTCGCGTTCCTCGTCATTTCCAGGATGAGTAGAGGGTTGCCAGTAACCCCGCACTCTGAATGCCCAGTGTTTGCCGACGCTGGGCATTCGTCTTTCCAGGAAAGTCGGTTGTAGGTCGCGGGGCATAACCCCAACGCGAATGGCAGCAAAGGTAAGGCTTGATTTTAGCCATTTTGCCTATGTGCTGTCCTTGAAGCTGCGCGTTAGGTGAGTAGCGATTCTTCCAAAATTCCCCGCATCCGCGCCGCCAGCGCCACCCGGTTAAACTCTGCCCGCGCCAGCATCCGCCCGCGCTCGCCCGCCGCCGCTAACTCAGCCGCATCACCCAGCGCCGCCCGCAGCCGCTTGGCTAGCGCCGCCGCGTCGCCAGCCGGGGCGTACCAGCCGCAGCCGTGCTGCTCGACCAGCGTTTTGGTCCAGCCGGGATTGGTGACGACTACCGGCGTGCCCACGGCTAGCGCGTCGTAGAGCTTGGCCGGCGAGTTGGCATCGAGCACCGGCAGGCCCAAGAAGGACACCACGGCCACATCGGCCAGCGCAAACCAGCTGAAAACCGCGTGGCGCGGCTGCCCGCCCACCAGCCGGATGCGCCCCGGCCAGCGCGCCGCCGCCGCCGCCACCAGCGGCGCATAGTAGCCGTGGCCCAGGAAGAGCCAGGTCACGGCCGGGTCGGCGGCTACCAGGGCTTCGGCGGCGGCCACCACGGTGGGCATGTCGTTGGCTCGGCCGAAGGTGCCAGCGTAGAGCACTACCTGTTGGTTTTCCAGCCGCTGCGCGCGGCGCAGGGCGGCCACGGCGGCCGGCGTGGCGCGGGCCGCCAGGTCGAGGTCGGTGCCGTTGAGCAGGGTAGTGATTTTAGCGGTCGGAATGCCTAAGTCGGCCACGTAGCGGCTCATATCGGGTGAGAGCGGCACGATGTGCGCCGCGCTTTCATAGAGCCGCTTTTCCAGCGCGAAAAGCTGCTGCCGGGCCAGCGTCGTGGGCACCGCGCCCATCGCCACCGGGAAGGAGGGCCACAAATCCTGCACTTCAAATACCCACGGCACCCGCCAGTGCCGCGCCACCCGCGCCGCCGCCCAGGCCGCCGTCAGCGGCGTGCTGATGCCCCACACCACGTCGGGCCGGTCAATTTTGCGCCCCGCGCGCACCGCCCACGCCGCGTACTGCGCAAAAGCCAGCGCCCGCCGCGCCGGCCCCATCTTGTTGTCGTAGGGAATATTCGCCTCCAGCAGCTCCACCCCCGGCGGCACCCAGGCAAACTCCTGCGTAAGCTGCTGGCTGCGCCAGGCGGGCGTGGTCAGCAGCGTTACGCGGTGGTGCTTCGCCAGCTCGGCCAGCAGCGTGTAGTGCCGGCTCGTGGCCGGGCAGTCGGGGCTGGTGTGGTACTGGCTGAAAACGGCGAGATGCAAGAGAGTTTTGAGTTTCGGGTTTTGAGTTTTGAGTTAGGAGCTGTGAGCAAAGTCAACTCAAAACTCAGCACTCAAAACTCTTAACTCTTTTTGGGTCGATAATGCGACTGGTCGAGGATGCGCTGGGCGCTGGGCTCGGCCATGAGCTGGGCCAGGGTTACGTCGGCGTGCTCGGCCATGTACTTGCGGATGATTTGCAGGCCTACCCACTGGCCCACGCGGCCGGGGCAGGTAGCGTCGATTTCGGGCACGTTGGGGCGCTCGGCCACGTATTTCTGAATGAGAAAGGGCGTGGTGGCGTACAAGATGTTCTTCTCCAGAAAGTGCCCCCACACCTTGCCTTCGTTGGCTTCGAGGCCCACCAGTTCCTTGCGGGTGTAGCCCATTAGAAGTGAATCGGGCGTGCAGGGCAGCATCCGCTCGGCGAAGTATAGGCGCTTGCCCTGGCTTATCATTTCATCGAGCACAGAGGGGGCCACCGTGGGCCGGCGCGGCACGTACTTGCCCGCCACGGCGGTGGCCAGCGTGGGCAGCAGGTTTTCGGGGCGGTAGCGGCGCAGCATGTAGCCCGGCAGGTCGGGCCGGTAGCTGGCCTTCGGCCCGGCAAACCAGTCTAGGCTCAGCACCAATAAGCTGTCATTCACAAAGATATCCTTGCCCAGCAGCCCGCTCACGTAAGTAGCCGTCACGGGCGGGGTTTTAAAGTCGGGGAAGTAGTATTTCACCTTTCCGAATAGCGTGCCTAAGCTCTGGCGCAGGGTAGTCGAGTCGGGAAAAGCGGCTTCCGTTTCGCGGCCCAGCTTCTGCAATTCGGGGCTGGTAGCCAGCTGTGCCAGGCTGCCGGCCAGCGCCTGCGGCGATGGCGCCTGCCCCACCTGCAAATAGTAGCGCGCCACGGCCGGATGCGCCTGCATGAATTGCAACCCTTCGGCCGCATTTTTTATCTGAAAGAATGGTCGCTCCAGGCGCTCTAGTCGTACGGGGGCAGCGGGGGCACTGGCGGCAGGGTCGGGGCGGCAGCCGGCTTTGTCTTGCGGCTGGCAGCCGGCCAGTAGCCCGGCCAGCCCCAGGGCCAGCGCGGGGTAGTAAACAGATATTTTCACGGTCGACTTACTTTTGCACAAAATTACACTTTTCCAACGTCGTGCTATACCGTTAATCGTTCCATAGCCGTTTCATTTTCACTTTATGAAAAAAGCACTCCTCACCGTGGCCGCGCTCGCGCTGGCTCCCGCCGCTTTCGCACAGGTAGAAATCGGCCTCAAAGTATCGCCCAGTATCTCATTTCTGCGTACCGATTCACCGTCGGGTACCAACTTCTCGTCCGAAAGCTCTAAGTTCAGCTTCGGCGGCGGCATTTTCATGGATTACTTCTTCGGTGAGAATTACGCCTTTAACACGGGGCTTTTCTTGACAGGCAAAGGCGGTACCATTGCTTACAATGAGGTGCCGCCGACGGTAGGTGGCCCCCGTAGCGTGCGTGTTGAGCAAAAAATCACCATGCAGTACCTGGAACTCCCGCTGACGGTCAAGCTTTTCACCAACGAAGTGGCCCCCGACACTCGCCTTTATTTTCAGGTGGGCGGCTCGATTGCCGTGCCCGTGCAGACGCGCATTAATGGTGAAAAGTATTACACTGACTTTTACGACAATGCCAACCAAACTAAAGCCGGCAGCCACGTATTTGACATCGATGCCAACCTCATCGGTGGCTTCGGCGCTGAGTATCAGCTCGGCCAGAGCACCAAGTTCCTGGCCGGCCTCAGCTACCACCACGGCCTGATTGACACCGACCGCTACTTCGAGAAAACGCGCAACTTCGACAGCGTGAACATCAAAAACAGCATCTTCTCGCTCGACCTCGGCCTCAAATTCTAATCACTGATTAGCACGGATTTTTTCGGATTTCACGGATTTTGTGGACGACTTAAATGCTGCTAACAAGAAGGGCTGCCTCGCTAGAGGCAGCCCTTCCATTTTCTAGCCAACTAAGCGTGAGCCGTCCACAAAATCCGTGAAATCCGAAAAAATCCGTGCTAATCAGTGATTTCGACAATTTCTCGGTCCTGCGCCCGCGCCATCGCGGCCGAGGCCGAGTGCAGCTCAATCTGCTCGCCGTGCTCGTCTTCGATGCGGAAGTCGGTGAGGCCGAGCGAGGTATCTTTCATTACCTTCACCCATTTGTAGTACTTGAGGTACCACTTCATCTGGCGGCTCACGAGGCCCTTGGTGTAGAAAGCGTGCAGGAACGGATGCACGAACAGCGTGATACCAGCCTGATTTTGATTGAGCAGCAAATCGTCGATGCTGTTGTCAATCTCATCCGTAACCTGGATGGAAGCCGAAATTTTGCCCGTGCCGCCGCAGGTGGGGCACACCTCGCCGGTCACGATGGTTTCGGCCGGGCGCACCCGCTGGCGGGTGATTTGCATGAGGCCGAACTTGGTGATAGGCAAGATAGTAAACTTGGCCTTGTCCTGCTTCATGATGTGGTACACCGCGTCTTCTACCTTCTTGCGGCTCTCAGCGGCGCGCATGTCGATGAAGTCTACCACGATGATGCCGCCCATGTCGCGCAGGCGCAGCTGGCGCGCTACTTCCTTCGCGGCTAGCAGGTTAATCATGAGAGCCGTAGCCTCCTGGTCGTTTTCCTGGTTGCTTTTCGAGCCCGAGTTCACGTCGACTACGTGCAGGGCCTCGGTATGCTCTATCACGAGGTAGCCGCCGCCGGGCACGCTCACGGTCTTGCCAAACAGCGTTTTCAGCTGTTTCTCAATGCCCAGGTGCTCAAATACTTTGGCCTTGTTGTTGTGCAGCTTCACCAGCCCGGCTTTATCGGGGGCGATTTTCTGCACGTAGGTTTTCATTTCCTCGAAGCGGGCCGGCGTGTCCACCACAATCGAGTCGAACGACTCGTTGAGCATGTCGCGCAGCATCGAGGACGTGCGGCCGAGCTCGCCGAGGAGCTTGTCGCGGGGCTGGCCCTTGCGGAGGTTTTGGTACAGCGTTTCCCAGTTTTCGACCATGCTTTGCATGTCGCGGTCGAGCTCGGCTACCTCGTGCCCCTCCGCCACGGTGCGGATGATGACGCCGAAGCCCTCGGGCTTGATGCTGGCAATGAGCCGCTTGAGCCGGTCGCGCTCCGCTTTGCTCACTATCTTTTTCGAAACGCTGATGGTATTGCTGAAGGGCATCAGCACGAGGTAGCGGCCCGCCATCGAAATGTCGGTGCTCACGCGCGGCCCCTTGGTCGAAATCGGCTCCTTGATGACTTGCACCAAAATGGCCTGGCCCTTTTTGAAAACGCTGTCGGCCTTGCCAACTTTTTCAAGCGGCGCTTCCAGAGTAAAATTCTCCAGGCCAGCGCTTTGAGCCTGGTGCTTCATCACCCCGTTCACCCACTTATTGAGGGAAGGGTATTGCTCACCCAGGTCGCCGTAGTGCAGAAAGGCGTCCTTTTCGGAGCCGATATCCACGAAGGCCGCGTTGAGGCCAGGCATCACCTTGCGCACGGTGCCCAGGAAGATGTCACCCACCGCATAGTTGGTGTCGTTGCGGTCGAAGTGATACTCAATCAGCCGCTTATCCTGGAGCAAGGCAATCCGCTCACCCTCGGGGGTCGAATTGATTATTAATTCATTGCTCAACGTATTAGGTTCGTTAAAATAGCTCCTAGCCGGCTTTGCCGACATGGGTTGCCCCGAAACTGGCAAAAGGGAAGCCAGGACCAAGAGCGTCCCAGCTTCCCCTCGCGAGCCACGGCCACGGCCTTTTTGCAAAGAGCCGGCTGGCACACCACGTTAGTCGTCCGCGTGGCGGAGGCTACGTGAGAGATAGGCGGGCTGCTGACTTCGGGCCAGCCGCCCCACCCCCTACACCGCACGAAGTCAGAAGATTACTTCTTCTTGTGGCGGTTTTTGCGCAGGCGCTTCTTGCGCTTGTGGGTGGCGATTTTATGGCGTTTACGTTTTTTACCGCAAGGCATCTTGTTAGGAGTTAAGAGTTAAAAGTTTTGAGTTCTGAGTTGAGTCAGTCGGAATCGGGGCACAAAAGTAGGAAATTGCTGGGCAATTTCCGTTTCGTTGCTTTGCTCTTCCAGTTGAATCAGTGCAATTTGGCCAGTTCCTCATCCACCGACGCGGCGAGGGCCGGGTCTTGGCTGAGGCTTTTGGCCTTGAGGAAAGCCGCCTTGGCCTGAGCTACCCGGTTGGTGCGGGCCAGCGTCACGCCGAGGTAAAACTGTCCTTCCACGTTATTGGGGTTGACCTTAATAAGCTGCGCAAAGCGGTCGGCCGCCTTGTCAAACTGGTTGCTCTGGATGGCCAGCACGCCCAGGTTGTACAGCACTTTTTCGTTTTGGGGGTCTTGCGCCAGCACTTCCCGTAGCAGCGAAATTCCCTTCACGGGATTGTCGCTGCTCATATAGGCCATGCCCAGGTTGGTTTTGGCGTCAAGGTTGTTGGGGTTAGCAGTCAGTACGTTGTCGTACAGCTCCCGCGCCCGCGTACCCAGCATCTGCTTGCGCTCTTCCGAGGAGGCGAAGCTATAAGCTTGAAAATAAGCGTCGGCCGCTGCCTGCCAGGCTTTTTCGCTGGGCTTGGCTTGCGCCACGGTAGCCAGGTAGTAGCCCGCGCTGTCGAAGCGCTGCACGGCTTTGTAGCTGGTAGCCAGCTGCGTAGCCACTGCGAGGCGGCCCGCCGCTGGGGCAGCTTTGTACTGCGCCAGCAGCGTATTCAGTTCCCGGCGCTGGTCGGCATTGGCCTGCGTGTGCGGGGCAGCGGCGGTGCCGCCGGCGGCTTCCGGCCCGATAGTACCCGTCTCGGCCGGACGCGGGCCGGACGAGGCGTCGGTCTTCGAGCCGTTGGTAGCCATGCCGCCGCCGTCGGGGGTGGCGGTGCGGGCGGCATCCTGGCGGAGCGCCGCTTTGCCTTCCTTGGGCTTCACAATGCCCTTGGGCAAGGCGTAGAGCCCCCCGGCCAGCGCCAACGCGCCAACCAGCAGCAGGGCCTGATGCGTACCAGTGCGGGAAAGTGACATAAGCAGGGCAGAAGCAAAAGCAGTGGGGCAAGAAGGCCGGAGGCGACAGCTAAAGCCCAACGGGCTGGCCATCACCGCGCTAACCTTCTCACCCCACTACCTTTTCACCTCAAATTAAAACTAAGACTTAGCTTTTTTGGCTTTCGGAGCCTTCTTCGGCGAAGCTTCTTCGCCAACAACTTTTTTGCTGCCTTTGATTTTGGCTACAAAAGTTTTGCTGGGCTTAAAGCTCGGAATGTAGTGCTCGTCGATGATGAGCGACGTGTTCTTAGAGATGTTGCGAGCTACTTTGCGGGCGCGCTTCTTGTTTACGAACGAGCCGAAGCCACGCACGTAAATGTTGTGGCCCTCGGTCATAGAGTCCTTCACTACTTTGAAGAAGGCTTCTACGGTCGTCAGCACATCGGCTTTCTCAATGCCGGTTTTCTGCGAAATCTCGGAAATTACCTCAGCTTTGGTCACGTTGGTAAGGGGGTACTGGAAGTGAAAAAAATAAATTAGCGGATGGTTAGTCCTCCGATTTCCACCGTAAGCCCTTGCCCGGTAAGGGGTTGCTAGTGGAAATCGGACCACAAAGGTACTCCTTTTTTTTCGTTTAGCCAATGGTTGACCTCAAAATTGGCTTCTCTCAAAATATTCTGTCTCATTCTTTTGCTTGTTTCCACTGCTCCGCCGCCCGCTTTGCCGGCCCCGTCTTTCCTAGCCGCCGCCCTGCTCGGCTGGTACCCCCGCCACCGCCGCGACCTGCCCTGGCGCCACACCCGCGACCCCTATGCTATATGGCTATCTGAAGTTATCTTGCAGCAAACCCGCGTGGCGCAAGGCTTGCCGTATTACCTTGACTTTCTGACTTCTTACCCCACCGTGCAAGATTTGGCCGCCGCCCCCGAGCAGGAGGTGCTGCGCCACTGGCAGGGCCTGGGTTACTATTCCCGCGCCCGCAACATGCACTACACGGCCCAGCAGGTAGTGGGAGAATTTGGCGGCCAGTTTCCGGGCACCTACGCCGGCCTGCGCCAGCTAAAAGGCGTGGGCCCCTACACGGCGGCGGCCATCGCATCTTTTGCGTTCGATGAGGCCGTGGCGGTGCTCGATGGCAACGTTTTTCGGGTTTTGGCGCGCATTTTTGGCCTGCATTCCGATATCGCGGCCCCCAGCTCGCGCAAAGAATTTCAGGCCGTGGCCGACGCGCACCTGCCCCCGGCCCACGCCGCCGAGTTCAACCAAGCCATCATGGAATTTGGCGCGCTGCAATGCACTCCCCTCAAACCCGACTGTTTGTTCTGCCCCCTGCAAAGCCAGTGCTGGGCCTTTCAGCACGGGCAGGTGGCGCTGCTGCCGGTCAAAAGCAAGGCTAAGGCCACGCGCACGCGCTACTTCCACTATCTGGTGCTGCGCCACGGCGAGCAACTCTATCTGAAGGAGAGGCCGGGTGGCGACATCTGGCAGGGCCTCTACGACTTTGCCCTGGTCGAAACTGATACTGCCAACTTACCCACCGCCGAGGTGCTGCGCCACGTGGAGGCCCTGGGTGGCGTGCCCGACACGAGCCGCGTGGCCGAAGACCGGCCCGCGCCTACCCTCAAGCACGTGCTGAGTCACCAGAAACTCGAAGCCCGCTTTCACGCCGTAGCGCTGGCCACCCCGCTGCCAGCGGCCGCGTTGCAGGATATGGGGTTGCGGGCGTACTCGGCGGCGGAGATTGAAGAACTGCCTAAACCAGTGCTGATTAGTAATTACTTGGCTAAGGTTAGTTAAAGTTGGCTATTGTTGGGTGTAGCGACGCATCTTTGCGTCTCGTCGTTGTTTGGCTGCTCAGTATCAGACGTAATAGCGATGAGACACAAAGATGCGCCGCTACACCCGTCTTGTTAACTGCCCAATTGCAACGGCAAGCTAGCGCTACGCAGCAGGATTTTGCTATTTATTTTGGTAAGAAATTACCAATAAAATTTGCAAAATCCGGCTGCTAGGTGTAATTTTAAACCGTCGAAAGCCTCGCGCTCCCGACAAGGTTCAGTTCACTTTTTAAACTAGCGTAGACTAGCAACTATCATGGCCGGAGTAAACAAAGTAATACTGGTGGGCAACCTCGGCAAAGACCCCGAAGTGCGCCACCTCGAAGGCGGCAACAGCGTAGCCAACTTCACCCTGGCGACCAACGAGTACTACAAAGACAAGCAAGGTGCCCGTGTCGAGCGCACCGAGTGGCACAATATCTCGGCCTGGCGCGGCCTGGCCGAACTGGCCGAGAAATACCTGAAAAAAGGCTCGCAGGTGTACGTAGAAGGCAAGCTACGCACCCGCCAATACCAAGACAAAGACCAGCAGACGCGCTACATCACCGAGATTATCGCGGAGGAAATTTCGCTGCTCGGCGGCCGGCCGGGTGGAAGCACTAGCGGCGGCAACGGTAGCAGTGGTACTGGCAACGCCAATGGCCCCAACGGGGCCGACGAAAACGTGAGCCTGCGCCAAGAACCCGAACTAGACCAACTCCCGTTCTAGACCGCAGATTCAAACAGATTTTTAGGATTTAACGGATACGCCCGCTGCGCGGGCTGGCTTTTGGGGGCTGCCGGCTTTTGGGCCGGTGGCCTCTTTTGGTTTGTTTGGCTTTATCTGGGGCTGGGAAATTGGTTGTGTTTGGGTGGGATAATAGCTAGTCTGCTACCCGTGCGGGCGGGCTTATCTTTGAGGAATTTCCAGTTACTTATGCTTTATAAAATGCTAGCGCAGTTTGGCAAAACAGGGGTAGTGCTGGCGCTGTGCGCCGGGGTAGTAGCCTGCTCGTCGGAAACCGAGTTTACGCCCAAGCCCAAGGGCTACAACCGCATCGACCTGCCCGCGCACGCCTACCGTGAGCTGGGGCCGGGCCACCCGTATACCTTCGAGTATTCTAAGTACGCTAAGGTGTTGCGCGACTCGTCGTACCTGGCGCAGCCTGATTGGCTCAATATCTACTACCCGCAACTGCATGCTAACGTGCAGATTACGTACACCAACGTAGTGCGCGACCGCAAGCTCTACAATAAAATGATGGAGGATGCGCGCAAGCTCACCGGCAAGCACCAGATAAAGGCGACCTCGATTGAGGAAAAAATCCTGCGCACGCCGAACGGCTTACGCGCCTCGGTGTTTGAACTAGAGGGCGAGGTGCCGAGCCAGTTTCAATTTTACACCACCGATAGCACCAAGCACTTCTTTCGTGCCGCGCTCTACTTCCGCACCGCCACCGACAACGACTCGCTGGCCCCGGTGATTGAATACGTGAAGTACGATATGATTAAGATGCTCAACTCGTTGAAATATAATAAATAATATTGTTATGCTGAGCATAGCGAAGCATCTCGCTCGCCTCGTTGTTAACAGTTAGCTTTACTGCGCCACGCGAGATGCTTCGCTGCGCTCTGCATGACGGGCGTACTCGTTATACATGAGTAATTTCTTCAATACCAAGCTCGAATACCTGCGGGGCGTAGGTGCGCAGCGGGCGCAATTGCTGGGCAAGGAACTGGGGCTGTTTACCTACGGCGACCTCATTCAGCGCTACCCGTTTCGCTACCTCGACCGCACGCAGTTTTATAATGTAGTAGACCTGCACGACGACATGCAGTTCGTGCAGGTGAAGGGCGTGCTGCGCGGCCGCGAAGTGATAGGCGAGGGGCCCAAAAAGCGCATGGTCGCTAAAGTCGGCGACGCCAGCGGGGAGCTGGATTTGGTTTGGTTTAAGGGCGTGAACTACCTCGAAAAGGTCGTTAAAAACCATCAGGAATACATCGTTTTTGGCAAGCCTACCATGTTCAACGGTCGGCCCCAGATGGCGCACCCCGAGCTAGAAGAAGTAACTGAGCAGAAGGCCGGGCAAAGCTTTTTGCAGCCGGTGTACAACACCTCGGACAAGCTGCGCAACTACCACCGCGTTGACAGCAAGGCGATTATGCGGATGGTGAGCGACTTGCTCAAAATCGCGCTGCCGCAGATTACCGAAACGCTCTCGCCCGAACTCATTCAGCAATACGGGCTGATGGGCAAGGCCGAGGCCATGCAGCAGATTCACTTTCCGCAGAACGCGGATACGCTGCAACGCGCCCGCTTCCGGCTCAAGTTTGAAGAGCTGTTTTACGTGCAGCTCAAGCTGCTGCGCCAGAAAGACCAGCGCAAGGTTACGCTCTCGGGGCAGATTTTTAACGAAGTGCCCACGCTGGTGCATTTCTACAAGAATATCATGCCCTTCGACCTCACAGGGGCACAGAAGCGGGTTATCCACGAGATTTACAAGGACTTCCTGGCCGGCAAGCAGATGAACCGCCTCTTGCAGGGCGACGTGGGCTCGGGCAAAACCATCGTGGCCTTCATCGCCATGCTGATGGCTGCCGACAACGGTGCGCAGAGTTGCCTGATGGCCCCGACCGAAATCCTGGCCGACCAGCACTACCAAGGCCTGAAAGTGTACGCCGACCAACTCGGCATCAACCTTGGCAAGCTCACTGGCAGCACGCCCACCCGCGTGCGCCGCGAACTGCACGAGCAGTTGCGCGCCGGCGAAATGCAGATGCTCGTGGGCACCCACGCCTTGCTCGAAGACGTGGTGCAGTTCCGCAACCTGGGCCTGACTATTATGGATGAGCAGCACCGCTTCGGGGTGGCGCAGCGCTCGAAATTGTGGCAGAAAAACCCCTACGTGATACCCCACGTGCTGGTGATGACGGCCACGCCCATCCCGCGCACGCTGGCCATGACACTCTACGGCGACCTCGACGTGAGCGTGATTGACGAGCTGCCCGCCGGCCGCAAGCCCATCGTGACAGTGCACCGCTACGACGCCAACCGGCTGAAAGTGTTTCAGTTCATTCGCGACCAAGTGGCGCTGGGGCGGCAGGTGTACATCGTGTACCCGCTCATTGAGGAAAGCGAAACGCTCGACTATAAAGACCTCACCGACGGCTACGAAAGCGTGAGCCGCGCCTTTCCGGAGATGCAAATCAGCATCGTGCACGGGCGCATGAAGGCCGAAGAAAAGGACTTCGAAATGGCTCGCTTCGTGAAAAAAGAAACCCAGATAATGGTGGCGACCACCGTTATCGAAGTAGGCGTAAACGTGCCCAACGCCTCGGTGATGGTGATTGAGAGCGCCGAGCGCTTCGGCCTTTCGCAGCTGCACCAGCTGCGTGGGCGCGTGGGCCGCGGGGCCGACCAGAGCTACTGCATCCTGATGACGGGCTACAAGCTGAGCAAAGATAGCCGCACCCGCCTTGAAACGATGGTGCGCACCAATAACGGCTTCGAGATAGCCGACATCGACCTCAAGCTGCGCGGCCCCGGCGACCTCATGGGCACGCAGCAAAGCGGCGTGCTCGACCTACTCATTGCCGACTTGGCCAAGGATGGCCGCATCCTCACCGAAAGCCGGGCCGCCGCCCAGGCCATCCTGCACGACGACCCCGAGCTGACGCGGCCCGAACACGGTAACATCCGCCGCCATATCGAAAGCCTACCCGCTACGGCCGTGAACTGGAGCCGAATAAGCTAACAATTTGGTAATTAAGTGCAATAAAAAAGCGGCCATTTGGCCGCTTAAAAATTTTAGAGGAAATAGCCGGTGGGCTGCTGCGGCTGCAAGGGCGTGGGCTGCATCTGCTCAGGCTGGGTAGGATTGGTGTAGCGGGCCAGGGCCAGGGGTAGGGTACGGGGGGTAGGGGCGGGGTGGGCAGCTACCGAAGTGGTGGCTGCTGGCTGCAAATAGCGCCCGGTGATGATGAGGGCGAACAGCAAGCCAACTTTTGCGAAAGATTTCATAGGGTGGTTTCGGCTGGGCAGGCAGCGCCTGGGGCCGAGGTTAGTGTGTAGTATTCTTGATTTTCAGGAAGTTAATAAATGGGTGGGAGATGGATGGAAGAGCGAGGGAGCAGTGCTGGAACAGCGCGGCCATTAAACGAAGGAAATGGCCGATAGTTGCAACGGTAGTGATTGATAGGGCAAAAATAGCTGATAATTAGTAGGGAAAGTTTTTGCCGAACCATTTAGCTGGCCGGGGCGGCCGCTACGCGGGGCACTTTGGTAGCTTAGTTGAGTGCCAGGGGGTATTTTTGGCCTCATCTGCCCGGTTGGGCAGCCCCTGTTATTTTTTGGTTATGCGTCGTTTTGTAGTTGCCCTCGCACTGGTAGCCGGGCTAGGAGGCAGTGGCCGCTTGGCCCTGGCCCAAAAGGTGAAATCGGCACCCTTCAGCTACCTGCCCGAGCAGGGCGAGGACCGCTACAACCAGCGCGTGCCCCGCAAAACGCTGGCCCTGGCCGATGGCAGCGGCTTCGTAATCCTGGCTCACCAAAGTGGCAGCAGCTACAACGTAGAGCGCTACACTAGCGACCTTAAAAAGCAGTGGAGCACCACGCTACCCATCGCGCCCGGCGAAACCGTGGAGGCCTTCGGCCGCAGCGCCGACCAGGCCTGGGTAGTGTTGCACCACGCCGACGAAAGCGGCCAGAACCTGACCGTGCAGCCTGTGGGCTTGGCCAGCGGTACCAAAGGCACCCCCGTGGTGCTCGTGACGGCTGCCGCCACCGACCGCCGCCCCGCCGTGCGCCTCTCGCCCGATGGCACCCGTCTGCTGGCGTACCGCTACGAAACCAGCGACCAGCAGATTCGCAGCTTGGTGGGTTCGCTCTACGACCAGAAGCTGACTAAAATTCTGGACCGAACTTATGATTTTCGTGACTTGGGCGACTTTTTTTCGCCCAACATCCTGCTCGCCAACGATGGCACGCAGTACGTAACGCTGCTCAGCGACCGGATGCGCCGCCTCACCGTGCGCCGCTACCCGGCCGCGGCCGGCGCTACGGCCCCCACCGCCGTGCTGGGCGCGCCCATGGGTGGAGTATTTGAGAGCCAGCCCATTACCATTCGCGATGCTAAATTCAGTCTGTTGCCCGATGGCCAACTGTACGCGGCCGCGCTGTGCGGCAACTACAACACCGGCGAACTGACCAGCCTCAAGGTAGTGCGCTTTGACTTCGACGCCAACCGCCTGCAAATGGCCCCCGAACTGCCCTTCTCAGCCGCTTACCTCGCCGAAACCAATAAGGCCACCAGCGCGCAGGCCAAGCGCCTGGAAGACATTTACCTGGCCGATATGCTGCTCTCGGAGGAGAAAAACCTGGTAATCCTTGCCGAACGGCACTTTGAGGAAGGCGGCCCCGACCAGCCGGTGCACGCCCGCGAGCTGCACGTGTTCGGCTATACGTCGTTTGTGGCACCACCCTGGCACACGGTAGTACCCAAAGACCAGGTGGCCCCGGCCATCGACAGCTACACGGGCATCGGCTTCCGGGCGGCCGTCTTTGGCGAAGATGTGCAACTGCTGACTCTGGAAAATATCGTTGGCAAGTCGGACCTCTACCTGCGCCACCTGCAAGCGCGCACCGGCGTCATCGGCCCGCCCCAGCGCCTCAAGCTCAACGTGGCCAATGACCAGCAACTGGCCTACGTCAAAGACTTCACCACCTGGCTCGGCCCCAAGGAAATCATCGGCGTCAGCCGCCCCAGCAAAAAATCGGCGGCGCTCCAGCTGAACGAAGTGAAGCTCAAATAATCACTGATTAGCACGGATTTTTTCGGATTTCACGGATTTTGTGAACGCAAGAAAGGCCGCTCGATGGGCGGCCTTTCTATTTGCTTCCAGGGCGATTGCTAATCGTCTACAAAATCCGTGAAATCCGAAAAAATCCGTGCTAATCAGTGATTTAGTAGACGTACTCGTTGGCCTCAATCAGCCCGGCCGCTACGCGGCGGCGGGCGTCTTTCACGTTGAAGAGGTCGGGCTTGGTAAAGCGTTTCAGGCCCATGCTCATCAGGCGCTGCTCGTCGCCCTCGGTCATGCTGGCGATGGCTTCGCGGCCAGACTTTTCGACCAAGTCGATGGCGTCGGAGAGGTACACGCGGGCCATGTCGAGTTGGCGGCTCAGGGCTTCTTCGCCTTTGGTGGCGATTTCCTTTTCTACGCGCAGTAGGGTGCTTTCGGCGGTGTAGGTTTTGATGGCCATGTCGGCAATGTTCATCAGCACTTCCTGCTCTTTGGCGAGCGAGTTCATGTACTTCTGCACGGCCGTGCCAGCCACCATTAGCGTGGCTTTCTTGAGGTTGGCGATGGCTTTTTTCTCAGCGGCGAAGGCCGAGTCGTCGCTTTCGCCCATGCTCGGGATGCTCATCAGCTCCTGCTGCACGGCCTGGGCCGGGCCCATGAGGTCGAGCTCGCCTTTCAGGCCCTTCTTCAAAATCATGTCCACGGCCAGCATCCGGTTGATTTCGTTGGTGCCTTCAAAGATTCGGTTGATGCGCGAGTCGCGGTAGTTGCGGTCCATGGGGTAGTCGGCCGAGAAGCCGTAGCCGCCATAAATCTGCACGCCCTCATCGGTCACGTAGTCAAGCACTTCCGAGCCTTCTACTTTCAGCATGGCGCACTCCACGGCAAACTCGCGGGCCGCGCCCAATAGGGCCTCGTTGGTGCCCAGGCCGCTGGCCAGCAGCTCCTGCTCCTTGCGGTAAATGTCCTCGCCGGCGCGGTAAATGGCCGACTCCACGGCGTACATCCGGATGGCCTGCTGCGCCAGCTTGTAGCGAATGGCCCCAAACTTCGAGATGGGCAGCTTGAACTGCACGCGCTCGTTGGCATACTTCACGCTCTGCGTGGCCGTGGCTTTGGCCCCGCCCAGGCAGGCGGCGGCCAGCTTGATGCGGCCGATATTCAGCACGTTGAACGCGATAAGGTGGCCTTTGCCAATCTCGCCCAGCACGTTTTCCTTGGGTACCAGCGCATCGGTCAGGAACACCTGGCGGGTGCTGCTGCCCTTGATGCCCATCTTGTGCTCCTCGTTGCCGAGGCTCAGGCCGGGCGTGTCCTTGTCCACGATAAAGCCCGTGAACTGCTCGCCGTCAATCTTGGCAAACACGATAAACACGTCGGCAAAGCCGGCGTTGGTAATCCACATTTTCTGGCCGTTCAGCACGTAGTGCGTGCCTTCGGCGTTGAGCACGGCCTTGGTTTTGGCACCTAGGGCGTCGGAGCCCGAGCCGGGCTCGGTGAGGCAGTACGCGCCCATCAGCGTGCCATCGGTGAGGCCGGGGATGTATTTCTGCTTCTGCGCGTCGTTGCCGAAATATAGAATCGGCAGCAGGGCGATACCCGTGTGCGCCGCAAACGCCACCGGAAACGAGTTGCCGCCGCCCACGCCTTCCGTCACGCGCAGCGCGGTCGGGAAGTCCATGTCGAGGCCGCCAAACTGCTCGGGCACGCTCACTCCAAACAAGCCGAGCTGACCGGCTTTTTCCATCAGGCCGCGCATGAGGCCCTCCTCGTGGTTGTCGAGGCGCTCTACCAGCGGGCGCACCTCGGTTTCCACGAAGTCGAGGCAGGTCTGGTACATCATGTTCTGCTCCTCCGAAAAGTCGGCGGGCGTGAAAACGTCTTGAGCCTCCGTGGCTTTGATGATGAATTCACCGCCCTTGGGAGCGGTTTTGTTGGATACTTCCATGATGAACTATGCGGTTGAATGGGAATTAAATTGTTAGGCTAGCCTACTATTTAGGCAACAACGCGCCGGGCGTTTTGGTGTTGCAAGATAAGAAAAAAAATGTTAGGCGTGCCGACTATTTAAGGAAAAGAAAACCCCGATTATTTCGGGGTAGTTCTATGGGAGTGGCCTGCTTACAGCCACTTGAACGGTCCGTGCCAGGCATCATCCAGCGGCCACACCTTTACATTTGATACTCCCAGTTGCTGTTGCAGCCAAGCCGCCACGGCTTCCCGGTCGGTATCGGTGGTACTGTCCCGACCCGGACGAGTTATATAGCAGCATTCTGTTATTAATCCTTGTATTTTTAAGAATTTGCTGAAGGCGACCCACAAAGGGCTCCAGTCTTCTTCAAGCGGCAAGTTGATGTCGAAATCAACATAAAAGCCCATCTGTCGAAACTCTTGAAGCCGCAGCTTCTTGCGTAGGCGCTTTTTCATACAGCCACTTATTGCGGTTTAATGCTGACAGGAATATTGAAGCTTACCGCGACGGCCTTACCATTTTGACGGCCGGGCGTGAATTTTGGGAAAGCGCGCACGGCAGCTAATATCGCGCTATCGAGAGCGGGTGAGTTGCTGCTATCCACTATTTTAATGTCACGAACATAGCCATCAGGCCCCACTTCAAAATGCACAATTGCCCTGTCATAGCCCAGTTCAATGGCGGATTTTGGTAGGCGAATACGTCTCTGAAAACTGTTCACTATCGCCTGCATCCCGCCGCCGCCCGGTAGCTGCGGCATCTGCTCCACGAAGGTGTACACCTTCTCCGGCGCAGGTTTTGGCGTGCTGGCCACTGGCGGCTTCGGAGCCTCATGTTGCGCGCAGGCGCTCAGTGCCAAGGCCAGTAGCCACGCGGTAGCAGTCAGTCGGTTCATAGCACAAAATAATGGCTATGAAGGTAGTAAGCAGCCCTAATAAAAAAGAAGCCCCGCGTTTCCACGGAGCTTCTTGCTGCAAAATCTATTCCTGCGGCGGCGTTTTCAGCCGCTGCATAAAGGCTTTAAAAGCCGGGGCCAGTTCCTCAAACAGCGCGTGCTGCCGGTTCTTGAGCATCACCTCGCTGAAGAGCTTCAGGCCGATGGCAAACTCGGTCGATTGGCCCGGCTCGGCAAAAAGCTGCCGGCTTTGCAGCCGCTCGACGATGCTGAAAATGTCGTCGTGATTCTCAAAATCCAGCTCCAGCGGTGCGTGCTGGGGGCTGTCGGGCGCGATGCCGGCCACCTGTTCCAGGCGCAGGCGGTACTTATAAGCGCGTTTGCTCATGGGTTGCTACAAAAGGTATTGGCCCGGGTAGACGCGCGAGCGCGGGCTTTACTTTAGCAACTCGTAGATGCCCGCCACGCCCTGGCCGCCGCCTACGCAGGCGGTGACCATGCCGTATTTCTGGCCACGCGCGCGCAGCTCGTCGAAGAGCTGAATCGAGAGCTTGGCCCCCGAACAGCCCAGCGGGTGGCCCAGGGCAATGGCCCCGCCGTTCACGTTGAGCTTGTCGGGGTCGATGCCGAGCTCGCGCACCACGGCCAGCGACTGGCAGGCGAAGGCTTCGTTGAGCTCAATCAGGTCGATATCTGCGAGCTGGAGGCCGGCCTGGCGCAGGGCTTTCGGCACTGCCTTTATCGGCCCCATGCCCATAATGCGCGGGTCGATGCCCTCGCTGGCGTAGGTCACCATGCGGGCGATGGGCTCCAGATTCAGCTCCTTCACCATTTTCTCGCTCATTACCAGCACAAACGCCGCCCCGTCGGAGGTCTGCGACGAGTTGCCGGCCGTGACCGAGCCATTGGCGGCGAACACGGGGCGCAGGCGGGCCAGGGCTTCGAGCGAGGTGTCGGCGCGGGGGCCTTCGTCGGTATCCACCACGTAGGAGCGGGTTTTCTTCTTGCCGGTGGCTTGGTCGAGGTAGGTTTCCTCCACCGTGATGGGCACGATGCTCGGCTTAAACTTGCCCGCCGCGATGGCTTTGATGGCTTTCTGGTGCGAGTTATACGAAAACTCGTCTTGGTCTTGGCGACTGATTTTGTAGTCGTTGGCCACGGCTTCGGCCGTCAGGCCCATGCCGATGTAGTAGTCGGGGTGCTGCGTGGCGAGCTTGTAGTTGGGCGCGGTTTTCCAGCCCACGGTGGGCACCATGCTCATGCTTTCGGTGCCGCCCGCAATGATGCAGTCGGCCATGCCGGCCGTGATTTTGCCCACCGCCATCGCGATGGTTTCCACGCCCGAACCGCAGTAGCGATTCACGATGAGGCCCGGCACGTTGATGGGCAGCGCGAGCAGCGAGATGAGGCGGCCCATTTGCAGGCCCTGCTCGGCCTCGGGCACGGCGTTGCCCACGATGACGTCATCGACGCGGCTGGGGTCGAGGGCGGGCACCGAGGCCACGAGGTGCTTGATAACCTCGGCGGCGAGGTCGTCGGGCCGGGTGAAACGGAAGACGCCCCGCGGGGCTTTGCCGACGGCCGTACGGTAGCCGGCTACGATATATGCTTGTTGGGAAGACATTTACTAAGACATGAGACGTTAGACATGAGACATGAGAAGGGGCGCTTGAGCTGTCGTGCGCCGCGCTTCTTATGCTTTATTCAGGCTGATTTGCGTGTCTATTTTCTGCTGAAACGCATACAGCAAGCGCTCTACTTCATCAATTTGACCTTCAGCTTGCAGCAGTTGTTCAGGGCTGATAAAACCAAAATTAGCGGCCAGTATCAGCTGCGTATGTAGTTCATTGCAAGAGCCGTTGGCAATGCGCAGAAACTGCGCAAACTCTTTGTTTCCACCGCGCCCGGCACCTTCGGCAATGTTCGACGGAATCGAAACGGCCGACCGGCGCATCTGAGAGGTTAGCCCCGTTCGCTCATTGCTTGGGAACTCGGCGCACAGGCGATAGACGGTGCGGGCAACGTCCATGGCGCGTTGCCACACGATGAGCTCTTTGAAGCGATGCTTGAACATGGAGTTGGTTTGTTAAGACGTTTTGAGATTACTAAGACATGAGACGTTAGACATGAGACATGAGAAGGCTATTTATGCTTTCGTCAGGATTCTCATGTCTCATGTCTAACGTCTCATGTCTTAGTAATCTCAAAACGTCCTCTTAATCTCTAATTCCGCAACGGCTTGCCAGTAGTCAAAATCGACTGAATCCGCTCCAGCGTCTTGCGCTCGCCGCAGAGGCTCAAAAACGCCTCGCGCTCCAAATCCAGCAAGTACTGCTCGCTCACTTCGGTGGGAGAGGAGAGGTCGCCGCCGCACATCACGTAGGCCAGCTTGTTGGCAATTTTCTCGTCGTGCTCCGAGATGTAATTGCCCGCCTTCATGGCGTACACGCCGCTCATGAACATGCCGAGCGCGCCCCGGCCGTGTACCTTGATGTTGGTTTTCTGGCTCGGCTGCGAGTAGCCGGCATCGGCTAGCTCAATAGCCGCGGCCTTGGCCTGCGCGATTACGCGGTTAGCGTTCACCACAATCTCGTCGCCCCGGCGCAGGTAGCCTAGGTCGAACGCCTCAGCCGCCGAGGTCGAAACCTTGGCCGTGCTGATGGTCATGTACGTGTTGCGCAGCAGGTTAAACTCCGGCTCACCTTCCTCGTACTTGGCCGCCGTGCGCAAGGTCATTTCCTTGGTGCCGCCGCCGCCGGGTATCAGGCCCACGCCGAATTCGACGAGGCCGATGTACGACTCGGCCGACGCCACCACGCGGTCGCAGTGCAGGTTCAGTTCGCAGCCGCCGCCCAGGGTGAGGCCGTGCGGCGTGCCCACCACTGGGATGCTGCTGTAGCGCATCCGCATCATGGCCTGCTGAAACTGCTGAATCATCATATTCAGCTCGTCAAATTCCTGCTCCAGCGCCTGCATATACACCAGGCCCAGGTTGGCCCCGGCCGAGAAATTCGGCGCGTCGTTGCCCACCACGAGGCCGCGGTAGCCGGCTTCGGCCATCTCCACGCCTTTCAAAAGACCTTGGATAACATCGGTACCCAGCGAGTTCATCTTAGAGTGGAACTCCACGTTCAGAATACCGTCGCCTAGGTCGATAACCGACGCGCCGGCGTTCTTCCACAGCACCTTGCCGCTGGCCCGCAGGTTATCGAGAATAATGAAATTCTCCACGCCCGAAACCGGCTGGTACTGCTGGCTTTCCTTGTCGTAAAACTTACGTACGCCGTTCTCCACCTTGTAAAAAGTCGAGTTGCCAGCCGCCAGCATCTCCTCGACCCATGGCGCTACCGTGCGCCCGGCTGCCTTGGCCAAGTCGATACCCGCCTGTACCCCCAGCGCGTCCCAGGTTTCAAACGGCCCCAGCTCCCAGCCGAAGCCAGCGCGCAACGCGTCGTCAATCTTATAAAGTTGGTCAGCGATTTCGGGCACGCGGTTGCTCACGTAGGCGAAGAGGCTGCCGAAGCTCAGGCGGTAAAACTCGCCCGCTTTATCCTTGCCGCTCACCAAGACTTTAAAGCGGTCAGCCAGCTTGTCAATGCTCTTGGTCATCTCCAGCGTGGCAAACTTCACCTTTTGCGAAGGCTTGTATTCCAGCGTGTTCAGGTCCAGCGCGTGGATTTCTGACTTGCCGCCCTCACCCTTCACTTTCTTGTAGAAGCCCTGGCCGGTTTTGTCACCCAGCCACTTGTTTTCGCCCATCTGCTTCACGAAGTCGGGCAGTACAAATACGTCCTTGGCCTCATCATTCGGCAGGCCCTGGGCTAGCCCGTTGGCTACGTTGATGGTCGTGTCCAGCCCCACCACGTCGGAGGTGCGCAGCGTAGCCGACTTGGCGTGGCCGATAACCGGGCCGGTAAGCTTGTCGGTTTCTTCCACCGTCAGGCCGAGCTTCTGCATGGTCTGCATAGCATCGAGTAGGGCAAATACGCCCACGCGGTTGGCGATGAAGCCGGGCGTATCCTTGGCCAGCACCACCGTTTTGCCCAGGTACAAATCGCCGTAGTGCAGCAGAAAATCCACTACTTCCGGCTTGGTTTCTGGCGTCGGAATAATCTCCAGCAGCTTCAAATAGCGCGGCGGATTAAAGAAGTGCGTGCCCGCGAAATTCTCCTTAAAATCCTGCGAGCGGCCCTCGGCCAGCAGGTGAATCGGGATGCCCGAGGTGTTGCTCGTAATCAGCGTGCCCTTCTTGCGGAACTGCTCCACGCGCTCGTAAAGGCTCTTTTTAATGTCGAGCCGCTCTACCACCACCTCAATCACCCAGTCGCAGGTAGCAATATCCTTGAGGTTGTCGTCGAAGTTACCGGTCTTGATGCGGCTCACCTCGCTCTTGCGGTACAGCGGCGAGGGATTGGCCGCCACGGCCGCCTGCAAGGCGCTGTTCACGATGCGGTTGCGCACGACGGGCGCGTCCAGCTTCAGGCCTTTTTTCTCTTCATCGGCCGTCAGCTCCTTGGGCGCGATGTCGAGCAGCAGCACCGGCACGCCGATGTTGGCGAAGTGGCAGGCAATGCGCGAGCCCATGACGCCGGAGCCCAGCACGGCAACTTTCTTGATGGTACGTTTCATATAAAGTAGCGCGGGCTTGGTAGTCCGCGTTGGGTGGGAAATTATATACTAAGACATGAGACGTTAGACACGAGACATGAGAAAGCGAATAAGGCTTTTACTCCTTCGCCGGGGTTCTCATGTCTCATGTCTAACGTCTCATGTCTTTTATGAAGCTTCCTTGCGCGGTTTCAGCTCAAAGTCATCAAAGAGCGTCTTGCCCTCAATCATGCTCGTAATCTGCCCGGCTACCTTGAAGAACACATCGAGCTGGCCCTGCGGGATTTTAGCCCGCATCTTCTGGTTGAAATGCCGCACGGTCTGGCGCGAAACCTCTTTTTTCTCCAGCCCCAACTCGGTCAGAAAAATGCGAACCGAGCGCTTGTCCTGCGTATCGGCCTGCTTGTAAATCAGGCCTTTCTCTTCCATGCTGCGCAAGATGCGCGTAAGCGAGCGGGTTTCGAGGCCCAGCAGCGGCGCTATTTTGGTGGCCGGCGTGCCCTGCTCCTGGTCGATGTTGAGCAGCACGAAGCCGATGCTAGTTGTGATGTCGTAGCGGGCGGCCTGCGTGTTGTACATGCGCGAAATGGCGTGCCAGGCTACTTTAATGTTGTAATCGACGGTTTCTTCGGGTTTCATGCGGGCGGGGATAGAGCGGTAAACTTACGAAGAAATTTGTTAGGCTTGCATACTAAAAGTAGCTTGGACTTTGTAGTCCGAGCGCTCGCGCAGCAAGCATCTACATTGACATAGCCGATTATAGGCTTTATCAAACGCA
>NZ_DASTEP010000083.1:0-9960 GCF_035709525.1 Hymenobacter sp.
CCGGCCGCCGTGGGCCGTGGCATCGCCCAGGCGGGCGGCCGGGGCTCCGGCCAGCAGCACCGTGGCCGAGCCCGCCGCGATGGTATCGGGCGGCCCCGTGCACACGGCGTGGTCGCCGACGCGGGCGGCGGGCTGCCCCCCAATCAGGACGGTGGGGGCCCCGGGGCCGTTGATGGGGCCGCCCACGTGGGGCGTATTGCCCGTGAGCATGGGGCACACGTGCATGTCGGTGAGGCGGGCGGCGGGCTGACCCATACGCGGCAAGAAATGAGTATTGCTATTTGAAAGCCACTTGATTGGCTGGAAGAAATTCGGGCGGCCGGGCCTCAGTTAATCATCACGGTGGCGCCCTTGAGCACGGCCGTAGCGCTGCTGCTCAGCTCTACCCCACCCGCGCCCGTGGCCTTGAGCTGGGCCTGGGCATCCAACCCCACGTTTTGGGCGCTGAGCTTGGCATCGGTGGTGGCCTTGAGGGTGATGGCCTTGCTGCTTTCGAGGCTGATGCCCTCCTGGCCGAGCACGATTTTGTTGCCGTGCTGGTCTTGCAGCGTAATGCCCTTGGCCTCGTCGTCGAGCTTGAGCAGGTTACCGCCGGGGGTGGTCAGGGTCAGGCTTTTCTTTTCATCGTCGAACACCAGCTGGAGCTTGCTGCGCGACACGTAGCCCTTGAGGGGGTTGGCGTCGGCGGTTTTGAAGGGTGGCGGCACGGGGTGGCGGCTGCCGTGCAGCGCGCCCAGCACCACAGCCTGGCGGGGGTCGTCGTGCAGAAAGCCCACCACCACCTCGTCGCCCACCTCGGGGCGGAAGAAGAAGCCGCGCTCCTTGCCCGCATCCACGCTCAGCAGGCGGGCCCGGGTGCCGTCGGCGGCGGGGTCTACCAGCGGCAGGCGCACCAGGATGCGCTCTTCGCCAGCGGGGTCGCCGGCCAGCGCCGTCACCACGCCCAGCTGCAAGCCCCGCAGGCCGGTCACCAGGCCGCCGGCGGGCGGCGGGCTCAGCTCGGCCGGGCCGGGGCCGCCGGGCAGGCTGGCTGCCAGCGCGCGCGGGTCGAGGCCGAGCTGGGCATCGGTCACCCACGTGCCCTGCTCGATGCGGTGGCTCACCCCAGTCACGTAGGCCAGGCCGCTAAAGCGCTTGCCCAGGCCATCGAGGCGCAGCGTGGTGCCGGGCTTCACGGCAGCGTTGCCGTAGAACTGCACCCGGCCCCGCACCTTGGCCAGCCGGTGGCGGGCCAGGGAGGCATTGGCCCAGGCTTGCAGCTCATCGGCGGGCAGCGCGCCATCGTAGCGCAGCACGGGAGTGGCCCCATGCACCGCGCCCAGCTCGCGGCTGCCCAGGTTGCCGAGGGCGTTGCGCACTTCCTCGGTGGCCTTGGCGGTGGCCGGGGCCCCTTTGGCGGGGTCCCAGGCGGTGGCGCTGAGGCCGGCCACCTGGTCGCGGGCATCTACCTCGGCGTCGAAGCTCAGCACGGTGGCCCCGTAGAGGAGCTTCACGGCCGGCACCTGGCCGAGCTCGGGCTTGGCCAGGGTCAGGCGGCCATCGCTCACGAAGGCCAGCTGCCCGTTGGCCGCCGCCCGCAGCAGCAGAAAGTCCCAATCGGTGGCATCGTACTGCACCAGCTCGGGGTGCGTGACGCTGGTAGCGCCGGCCTGCACCGCAAGGCCGCCGTAGCGGCCCACGATGGCCCGGGCCACCTGGCTGTCGGTCTGCTTGGTGTAGTAGCGGCGCTGCGGGGCCAGGGTGGTTTTCACGAAGGCGTCCTTGCACGTCACCGTGAGGCGGGGCTGGCCGCCGGGGCGGCCCTCGATGGCCTGCTTCATCACCAGGCCCTTGAAGAGCACGCGCTCGGCCCGGCCCATGTAGCCGGCCGAAATCTCGACCCGGCTGCCGGGGGCAAACAACGCTCTGTCGCTGAGCTTGAACTCCGAGGTAGTAGGGTCGCCGTCGCTGAACACAAGGTGAGCCGTGGGAATGCGGTTGGCCTCCTTTTGCACCCGCACGCTCAGGGGCAGGGTTTCGCGCGAGAGGGCCAGGCCGTTGACCTTGATGGTAAAAGTGGGCAGGCTGCGCGGGCCGTCGATGTCGGGAATGCGGGAGGCAAGGGCCATGAGAAGCAGGGCAAAAAGGGCGGTAAAAGGCCGGGGTAAAATCAGGCCGCGGCGGCCTCGGTGTCGGTGGGCACGAGCGGCGGAAACGCCACCTGCTGGCCCACCCGCAGGCGGCGAAAATTGACGAGCTGGTTGGCCTCGGCCACCTTGCTGTAGAGCGTAGCATCGCCGTACACCTGCTCGCAAAGCAGCGGCAGCGTGTCGCCGGCCTGCACAGTGCGGATGTGGGTGAGGTCGGCCGAGAGCGCGTTGGACAGGCGCGTGAGCAGCGAGTCGGCTACCACTTCCTTGAACGCCACCCGGGCCGTGGCCCGCAGCGGCACGCCCTCGGGGCTGAACAGCTTGTACACTAGGCTCAGGCTTTCGAGCTGGCCCTGAAAGAGGAGCGAGCCCCATTGCAGCAGCACGAACGGCGAGCGGTGGCTGCCGCCGAAGTAGTCGTAGGCCGTCTTCTTGAAGAGCTTAATCTGGGCCGGCACGCTGGCGGCCTTGGCCAGCGAGGCCGGCGCGTCGCCGATGGCCCCGGTGCCGTCGAAAATGATTTCGAAGCTGAGCCGGCGGGGGTTCATCCCGATGTAGATTTCCTGTTTCCCATCGCTGCCCGAGGGCTGCTCCTTGTTGAGGTCGATGGTGTGGTCGAGGCTGTAGCTTTCGGGGTTGACCTGGGCCGTGAAGGCGGCGAAAGTAGGCTTCAGGAATTTGTCGTCCCGAAAGCCCACCATCTTCATTTTGAGCAGTGCGCCGAGCATAAGCAAGAGAGAAAAAAGGCGGGAGAAAAAACAGCGGCCCGGTTCTAGCGCTCGGCCTGCTCGCGCAGCACGGCCAGCACCTGGGCCACGCAGCTTTGCACGAGGCGCTGGGTTTGCAGGCGGGTCAGCACCAGGGCCGCGTCGGCGGCCGGGGCGTCGGCGGCAGCGTCGGCGGAGGCCGGGGCCGGCGCGTCCACGGTGGCGGTGATAACCAGTTCTTTGATGACGACGGGCATGGCCGAAAAAGGGGAAAAAGCGAGGAGTAGGCGCGGCGGGGCCGGGCTAGCTGCGCAGGGTGCGGGCGTAGCGGTACGACAGGGTCAGGGTTTCGAGGGCCACGGCGTTTTGCTCGGCGTTGAAGGCGCCCACGTCCCACTTTTTGGGGAGCGCGTGCACCACCTGCCAGGCCAGCAGGGGCTGGTGCTGGGCGTTGAGCAGGGTCACGACCAGGTTCAGGGGCTGAAAGCTGAAGTCGTCGAAGGCCGCCCGGGCCCAGCGGTACACGCCCGAGGTGGGCAGCAGCGCCCGCTTCAGCACGAGGTCGCCGGCCTGGGCGCGCACCGGCAGTTGGTGCGCGAAGCGGTTTTCACCCCCTTCGCGCACCGTTTCATACTGCATTTCGGTGGTGAGGCCGGCCACTTCCTGGAAGCGAACGTCTTGCACCGACTGGCCGCGCAACTCAAATGCTACCCGGAAGTGAAACCCCGGCGGCGGGTAAAGTAGCTGGCCATTCATCGCTTAGTCGCCGTTTTGGATGGTGAGCCCTTCGTGTACCAGCTCGATGCTCTCGATGAGCACCTCGTTGGCATCCGACTTGAGGTCGCCCGACTGCACCTTGTTGGGCCAGGCTTGCTTTACCTTCCACACCACCACCGGGTCGTGCTTGTCGTTGAGCAGGCTGATGACCACGTCGCGGCGCTCCACCGTGTTCATGGCCACCGTGTTCCACCACTTCTGGAAATCGTTGTCGCCCTGGAAGGTGCCGCGCTTGAGCGTGATGTTGGAAAACTTCTGCAAGCCCGGCATCTTGATTTTGTGAAACTCGGGCGAAGCACCATCGCGGTACTCAATAACGTCGGCTTCGACGTTGAGGCCGGTTACTTCGGTGAAGCTCACCTTGGAACCGCCCCACTCTACTTGAAAATGAAACTTGGGAATGGGATAATTTGCCATGATTGAAAAAGGCGGGAAAACTGAAAATTTATAAATAGAAGCTGCCCGGTGGCCCGCCGGGGCGGGTAGCGCCGGCACCCGCGCCGGGCCGGCTTGTGCAGCACGCGGCCACTTGCATATTGGCCGGGGTGCTTGCCACGGGGGCGAGCCGGCCGGCTACGCCAGGGTCGCCGGCGCTACCCGGCCCGGCGGGCCGGGGGCAGCAGGGGGCCAGGGCTAGGCCTCCTGCATCTTGTGCGCGAAGCGCAGCACGATGAACTCGGCGGGGCGCACCACGGCCATGCCGATTTCGATAATCATGAAGCCGCTGAGCACGTCCTGCGGGGTCATGGTCTGGCCCAGGCCCACGCGCACGAAGAAGGCGTTGTCGGCCTTGGCCCCGGCCAGCGCGCCGGCGCGCCATTGCAGGGTCAGGAAGTTCTCAATCATGGCCCGCACGCGCACCCAGGTGTTGGCGTCGTTGGCCTCGAACACGAACTGGGCGGTGGCTTTCTTAATCGACTCCTCGGCCATGAGGAAGAAGCGGCGCACGGACACGTAGCGCCACTCGTTGTCGGAGCCGGCCAGCGTGCGCGCGCCCCACACCAGGGTGCCCTTGCCGCTGAAGGCGCGAATGGCGTTGACGGACTTGCCGGCCTTGGGGTCCACGTTCATGTCCTCCTGCTCGGCGTCGGTGATGGCCACCACGGGGCCGTTCACGTAGGTCAGGCCCACGTTGGCCGGCGATTTCCACACGCCGCGGTCGGCGTCGGTGCGGGCGTAGATGCCGGCGATGGCTCCGCTCGGCGGCACCACCGCGCCCTGCGCCTCGGCGGCGGCCACGATGGCCGCGTAGAGCGGCGTGGTAGATTTGAGGGTAACCAGCTGCTCGGCCAGCCGCTGCTCGGTTTGGGCCAGCAGGCGGCTCATGTCGCGGCTGAACTGACCAAACAAGGGGTCAACATCAGCGGCTTGGCTGGCATTGGTTAACCCACTGATAGCGGTCTGTAGCGTGCTGGATGCCGACTTGTACGGGTTAATTATTTCAACCCCTGCCTTACTGGCAATGGTAATGCCCGTAAGTACGCCGAGCTTGGCTTGCGCAAATTGCGCCTTGTTGGAAGCTGTCGGATAGCCATCAAGCTCAAAAACAAGTTTCCGCAGGGCGGCCACTTCCTCGCCCAGGCTGATGCCGTCGGTGATGGGGCCGCCGTCGCCCCCGGCTGCGTTCACGGCCGCCGCCAGGCTCAGGCCTCCTACCTTCACCTTGCTCAGGTTGACGGTCAGCGGCAGGCTCGTTTGCAGGTACGGGTAATAGGCAGCCGCGTAGTTGGGGTACGAAATGAGGTTGTCATTGCGGAAATCCTCCATTTCCTTCTGAATGGTTTTCGGCGGCCCGCTGTATAGGTTATCCATCGGCACATCCAGAATGGCAAACCGGTCTTGCATGGCGTGGCAGTGCTGAACCGCCAAATTGTATGCATCTCGCCGACGCGATTTCATGCGCAGAATATCGGGCATGACAATCAGGGTCGGTTCGTCAAATTTTTTCAAAGCGTCCAGCGCATTGTTAAAATCATCGTATAGCAGGTCTTTCGAGTAATTGCCCGTCGAAACCACGTAGCATTTCTCGCCGCCATTGGCGAAATAGAGCTGGATGCTGTCGTAGAGGTAGGGGCCCTCGGCGGCCTGGATGCGCTGCACGCCGTTGTTGGCGTCGAGCGTCACGGCCAGGGCGCGGTCGGGCGCGCCGCCGAAGTAGCTGCGGTACTCCGCCATCGAGGTGATGCGGGTAGGCGTGCCCTCGATGGACTGGCCATCTTTGCGGCTCTGGCGCGTAGGCCCGATGAAGGCCGGCACGGCCGTATCGACCTGCGCCACGGAGGGCGGAAACAGCGACATTTCGTCGATGTAGACACCAGGGGTCTTGATGGTGCCAAGATTTAACGTACTGGCCATAGGGTTGAGAAAGGGGTTGGTAAAAAGGGGTACTTAGGGGTGATAAAATTTAGTAAATGACTGAGTAGTAAATACCATCGGGGCGCTGCTCGGTGGTGGCGGGCGAGGGGTTGGGCAGGGTGGCATGAGCCCCATCGGGCACCACGCGCCCGTGGTGCACCAGCGGCAGCGGGTTGGGGCGCACGGGGCTACCCTTGTATTCCCACGTAGTGCGGCGGTTGTCGAACACGTGCCGGAAGTGCCGCGGGTCGGGCAGCGTGCCCGGCGAGGAGAGCAGGCGCAGGCGTAGCACGGCCAGGGGCCGGTCGGGGGAGGCAGCCGCCGGCCAGGGCTCCAGGGACTGTTTCAGGGACACAAACGGCGCAGTGGACGCCGAACCATCATCCTGCTCATCGTAGGATAGCACCAGCACCTGGCCGGCCGGGTTCGTGGGGCTGGGCACCAGGCGGGCGAACTCGTAGCCAGCCCCAGGGTCGGTGTAGAGGGGCCAGGCCGGGTCGGTGAGGTAGAGCCAGAAGGTGAGCTCCGTGCTGGCGTCCAGGGGCACGGCGGGCGCGGTGCCGGCGGCATCGAGGGCCTGGGCCACGCGAAAGCCCTCGGCGAGGGGCCGCAGCAGCAGGCGCTGCTCGGCCAGCAGGGCGCGGGTGGCGGGGCTGGGCTCGAGGCGGCAAAACTGGCGCAGGTCGTAGGCGCGCCAGGCGGCCATGACGCTGGGCGAGGTAGGGGCGTCTTCGAACTTGGTAGTGCCGACGTTGAGAAAATAGCGGTGCAGCAGTTGCACCTCAAGCAGGGTATGGTAGCCCGTGCGGAAGACTTCCGGCGACATAGCGAGGCGGCTTGGCTAGTTGGTAGACAAAGGCGTGATGGTAGTGCGGCGTTCGATGAGCGTGATTTCGGGGCCGTGGCCGAGCTGGCCTTGACCCTGCTCTTCGACCACGCGCACCTTGTAGAGCACGCAGGGCTGCTGCTTGCCGCCGAGCGTGCCCCAGAGCTGGCTCAGCTTTTCGAATGAGAGCGAGTAGAGGTCGAGCGAGAGGCGCAGGCGCGCCGCGCCGGGGTCGTCGCTGGCAAAGCCGGCCTGGGTGGCGGGCGAAAGCACGTGCTTTTGCTGGAAGCACTGCACCACCCAGGCCAGGCGCTTGAGGGCCGTGGCGTAGGTAGTAGGGCTGTCCTGGCCGCCCGCGCTCACCAGCACGTAGAGGTTGAGGAAGACGGGCGGGTTGACGAGGTCGTAGCCGCCGGTGGGGTTGCGCTGGTAGGGGCTGCTGTTGCGCAGGGTGGTTTCTTCTTCCACGTTTACCAGGCTCAGCAGCACCTGGCCGGCATTGCTGGTGGGGCTGCTCAGCTCTACCTGCACCTGGGTGTCGCGGCCCGAGTCGACGAGGTAGGCCGTCAGCTCGGCACGCAGCAATTGAAGGGCTTCGAAAATCATAAGAAGGATGCCAGAATGAAGAGGGAGGGCCGGGCCAGCGCCCGGGCGGCCAACAAAGCCGAAAAGTGCCCCGCCGCCTATTCCTCGGGGCGGTTGGTAGGGCAAAGGTTGGGCGGCCCCGGAGGCAGCGCAAACGGCCCCGCACACTCACGGCAGGTTTTGCCGTGAGTACGGGCTACCTGGCGGGCTACTGCTTGCGCATCTTCTCTGCAAAATACTTTAAACCAATTATTTGCCTAAAAAATAAGCCCGGCGGCGTGGGCGGCGGCAGCGGCCAGGCCGGCCCCGCAGCGGGGGGGTGCGGGGCCGGCGCAGCGGGTAGACGGCAGCGGGCAGGCGGCGTGCTTTGGGGGGGATAGCCGGCGCGTTCGGGGCGGCCGGCGCGTCTAGTAGGGAGCGGAAAGCGGGCGGGCCTGCGCCGCCGGCCGCGCCGCAGCGGGCGGCGCGAGCAGCGGCGCGGCCAGCACTCACGACCCGCTGTGCCGTGAGTGCCACCCGGCACGGGGGCAACTACTACCCCGGATTTGGCCCGGCCCGGGCAACACAGGAGCTTTGGAAAAACGAAGCCCTGCCGCACCCGCCGCGGCCCGGCTAAGCCACACGCACTTAGCACCCTGGCGCGCCGGGCGGGTGAGCTAAATTATTTCCCGCACCCCCTTGCTTTTACCCTGCTGCCCTGTATGACCGACTCTCAACGCTGCTTTGCGGCCTACGGCAACCCCAGCCTGCCGGCCTTCGCGGCCCAGTGGCTGGTGCGCCACCCGCTGCCGCTGGCCGTGCGGCCGTTTTTTCCGGCCTTCGCGGGCAAGCCCATCACGGCGCTGTACCTGCACCGGCTGGCCGCGCCGGCCCTCGACAAGGTGCTGCTGGAGCTGGTGGCCACCGGCCTGGCCCGCGAGCTGCGCACCTACGATGGCTGCTGGGCGGTGCGCTGCAAGCGCGGCCTGGCCGAGTACAGCATCCACAGCTGGGGGCTGGCCCTGGACTTCAACGCGGCCCTCAACCCGCTGGGCCGGCCCAAGGGCGGCCCCGGCATGTGGAGCGAGGCCTTTCTGAACGTGTGGCGGCGCCACGGCTGGACCTGCGGGGCCGACTGGAAGGCCCGCCCCGATGGTATGCACTTTCAGTATGTGCCCGGGGCTATTTGAGCGGGGCTGCTTAGGCAACCGCTGCCAGGCAAGCAGCTACGCCCTGGTAAGCCAGGATAAAGGCGACGGCTCAGCGCGGGCAACTGCTGCCAGGCAAATAGTTACACCCGTCATGCTGAGCGCAGCCGAAGCATCTCTACCGCACCGTTGCTAGGCGTCATGAAGCTACGCTCAGCATGACGGACGCAATCGGGCGGGCGTCAGGAGTTAGTTCAGCGATAGAGATGCTTCGACTCCGCTGCGCTGCGCTCAGCATGACGGACTTTATTCTGAATAACCGGCTTTATATGACTTCATACATTTTTTAACTTATAAATATTTCACCATCAATCATTTATACTTCGTGTCGCTACTCCTATCCCTTCTATTGCAACTACCCGAGCTGACGCAGGCCACGCACACGGCCGCCAGCGCCGCCACCACCCAGGTCAGCCAGCAGGGGCCGCTGTTTGCGGTGCTGTGGGCGCTGGTGCTGGTGCTGGTGGCCGTGTGCGTGAGTTTGTACCTGAAAGCCGAAAAGGCGCTGCGCGAGCGCCAGGAAGCCTGCACGGCCGCCGTGGCCGCCGCCCGCCACGAGTGGGCCTTGCAGCAGGCCCTCGACAACGGCCACGCCGCCGACATGCTGCGCCAGAGCCGCGAGCAGGAGCGCGAGGCCCTCGACCGCCTCGACCTCATCAACCGCGAGCTGCGCCAGCAGGAGGTAAAGAGCGTGGAGGTAATCGGGGGCGTGCGCACGGCCCTGAGCCAGCTCAGCGTGATTATGCACACGGTGCAAACCCAGCTGCAAGTAATCGAGGCCCTGCTGACGGGGCAGCACGCCCGCCCGCGCCCGCCGGCCCCCGCGCCCGGCTTTGATGCCCTGCCCCGCTAGCGGCCCGGCCGCCGCTTTTTACGCTTTTTGCCTATGTCTGCGCCCCCGCTCCTCATGCCCTCGGCCTACGCGGCCAAGGAAGCCCTGCTGCTAGAGCTGCAAAGCCCGCGCCTGCTGCCCCTCTCGCTCGACGAGCAGCCCTGCCCCGAATGGGTGCGGGCCGATTTTTTCTTTCACCCCTTCGCCAACATCGAGGGGCTGGCCGTGGCCCACCTGCTGGCCCCGCCGGGCTGCACGGCCCTGCTCACGCGCGGCGAAACGGGGGCCCACCACCAGCGCATGGCCCTGGCCCACCGCGTGCGCCTGTGCGTGTTGCGCGGGGCCATGCTGTGGTGGCAGGCCAGCTGGGGCCACGACCCGCGCCGCGTGCAGGCCGGCGACTCGCTGGCGCTGGCCCCCGGCGAGCAGCACGGCTTCGTGGTGCTGGAAGACATGCTGACTTACAGCCTACTGGTGCCGAACCTTTAACCTCTCTCTCCTGACCGGGCGGGCCGCCGCCGGCCCCGCCCTCCTTTGCCCCGCATGAACACCGCCCCTACTC
>NZ_DASTEP010000084.1:0-53311 GCF_035709525.1 Hymenobacter sp.
ACAGCGCCACCACTGCCTACCCCAACTCGCCGCCCTTACCCCTATCTTGCCCGGCTTATGGCATTTCCTCGCTTACTCCAAAAATTAGCAACTTTCGCCGCGCTGCTCACCCTGCCCGCCCACGCCCAGCAAAGCCCTAAACTCTGGTACCGCCAGCCCGCCCAGCAGTGGGTTGAGGCCCTGCCGCTGGGCAACGGCCGCCTCGGGGCCATAGTATACGGCAAGCCCGAGCAAGAACTGATTCAACTCAACGAAAGCACCTTGTGGAGCGGCGGCCCAGTGGAAACCGGCATAAACCCCGGCTCGGCGGCCGTGCTGCCGCAGGTGCGCCAGGCCCTGCTGCAAGACCAGGACTACGGCCGGGCCGACCGCCTGAGCCACCAGATGCAGGGCTTCTTCTCGGAGTCGTACCTACCGCTCGGCGACGTGCGCCTGCGCCAGGACCTGGGCGGCCAGACGCCCACCGACTACTACCGCGACCTCGACCTGGCCAGCGCCACGGCCACCACCCGCTTCACGGCC
Organism: Hymenobacter sp.; assembly: GCF_035709525.1. Taxonomy (GTDB): domain Bacteria; phylum Bacteroidota; class Bacteroidia; order Cytophagales; family Hymenobacteraceae; genus Hymenobacter. The sequence goes on from NZ_DASTEP010000084.1 coordinate 523, forward strand.
GGGGGCGTGCGCTACGAGCGCACGCTCTTCGCCTCGGCCCCCGACAAGGTACTGGTCTTGCGCCTCACCAGCAGCCAGCCGGGCAAGCTGAGTCTCGATATTTCGGCGCGCTCGCTGCTGCGCTACCAGGTGGCGGCCGCGGCGGGCGAGCTGGTGGTGCGCGGCAAGGCCCCGGCCCATGTCGACCCCAATTACTACAACAAGCCCGGCCGCCAGCCCATCGTGCAGGCCGACACGGCCGGCTGCAACGGCATGCGCTTTGAGTACCGCCTGCGCGCCCGCACCCGGCAAGGCACCGCCACGGCCGACACGGCTGGCCTGCACGTGCGCGGGGCCACGGAAGTAGTGGTTTTTATCGCGGCGGCCACGTCGTTTAATGGCTTCGACAAGTGCCCCGACAGCCAGGGCCTCGACGAAGACGCGCTGGCCACCGCCGCCCTGCGCGCTGCCAGCGGCCGCAGCTACGAAAGCCTGTTGCGCCGCCACCTGGATGACTACCAGCGCTTATTCAACCGCGCCACCCTCACCCTGGCCGCACCCGCGGCGGCGGGCGGCGGCGCGGCCCTGCCCACCAACGAGCGCCTGCAAGCCTACACGGCCGGCGCGGCCGATACGGGGCTGGAGGCGCTGTATTTCCAGTTTGGGCGGTATTTGCTGATTTCGGCCTCGCGCCCCGGCGGGCCGCCCGCCAACCTGCAAGGCATCTGGAACAAGGAACTGCGCGCGCCCTGGAGCTCCAACTACACCATCAACATCAACACCCAGATGAACTACTGGCCCGCCGAGGCCACCGGCCTCAGCGAGCTGCACCAGCCGCTGCTCGACTGGCTGCCCGGCCTGGCGCGCACGGGCCGGGCCACGGCCCGCGAGTTTTACGGCGCGCGCGGCTGGGTGGCGCACCACAATTCCGACATATGGGCCATGTCGTATGCAGTGGGCAACCGCGGCGACGGTGACCCCGTGTGGGCCAACTGGTATATGGGCGGCAACTGGCTGTGCCGCCACCTCTGGGAGCACTACCTCTATACCGGCGACCAAGCGTTTTTGCGCCGGGCGTACCCGCTGATGAAATCGGCGGCGCACTTCTCGCTCGACTGGCTGGTCGAAGATGGCAAAGGCCACCTGGTCACGGCCCCGTCCACCACGCCCGAAAACAAGTTTAAGGACGCCGCCGGCCGCGAGCAAAGCGTGTCGGTGGGCACCACGATGGATTTGTCCATCATCCGCGACCTGTTTGCCAGCGTGCGGCAGGCCTCGGCCATGCTGGGCGTGGATGCGCCGCTACGCGACAGCCTGCAAGCGGCCACCGCCCGCCTGCTGCCGCTGCAAATCGGCAGCCAGGGCCAGCTCCTGGAGTGGTCGCAGGAGTTTACCGAAACCGACCCGCGCCACCGCCACGCCTCGCACCTCTACGGCCTGTATCCCGGCTGGGAAATCACGCCCCACACCAGCCCCGCCCTGCTGGCCGCCGCCCGCAAAAGCCTCGAAATCCGCGGCGACGAAGGCACCGGCTGGAGCAAGGGCTGGAAAATAAACTGGTGGGCCCGCCTGCTCGACGGCGACCACGCCCACCGCCTCGTGCGCCAGCTCCTGGCCTACGTGCCGCCCACCACGGGCTGGGGCGGGGCCGGCGGCACCTACCCCAACCTCTTCGACGCCCACCCGCCCTTCCAGATTGACGGCAACTTCGCCGGCACCGCCGGCATGGCCGAAATGCTGGTGCAAAGCCACGACGGCGCGCTGCACCTGCTGCCCGCCCTGCCCGGCGCCTGGCCCAGCGGCACCGCCACCGGCCTGCGCGCCCGCGGCGGCTTTGAGGTAGTGGCGCTGCGCTGGGAGCAAGGCCGCCTCACCGGCCTCACCATCCGCTCGACCCTGGGCGGCAACCTGCGCCTGCGGCTACCGGCCGGTCTGAGGCTGGCCAGCGGCCCCGCCCTCACGCCCGCCACCGGCCGCAATGCGAATGCGTTTTATCAGCAAAGCGCGTATTTCGGGGCGCAGCCGGGCGGTGCGGCGGGCGCGGCGGCTGATTATGACGTGGCTACGAAAGCGGGCAAAGAGTATACCTGGCGGTGGTAGGGTGCGGTAAAAAGGGATGCCGGTGGAGTAGCCCCAGCGGGGCGGCCCGTCGGTAGCAATGCTACGTTATACAGGCTAAAGCCCCGTAGGGGCGACCCATTCGGCCGAATGGGTCGCCCCTACGGGGCTTTAGCCCTTTATCTTTCCCTTCGCATTTACTAGCGACGGGTCGCCCCTCCGGGGCTATTCTACCACCTGAGCTACTACTCCCTCATGAACATCCTCCTCCTCAACGGCCCCAACCTCAACCTACTCGGCCGCCGCGAGCCGCACATCTACGGCACGCGCTCGTTCGACGACTTTTTGCCCGAGCTGCAAGCCGACTTTCCCGACCTCACGCTCACGTCCTTCCAAAGCAACCACGAGGGCGCGCTGCTCGACCGCCTGCACGCCGCCGCCGGCTGGGGCGACGCCGGTTCCGAAGCCGCCAGCCAGGCCGTGGTGCTCAACGCGGGCGGCCTCACCCACACCAGCGTGGCCCTGGGCGATGCCGTGGCCGCCGTGGCCGGCGCGGGCCTGCCCGTTATCGAGGTGCACCTCAGCAATTTGGCGGGGCGCGAGGAGTTTCGGCACGTCAGCTACATCGCCAAGCACTGCGTGGGCAGCATCGCGGGCTTTGGGCTGGAAAGCTACCGGCTGGCGCTGCACTACCTGCTACGGCAGAAGCCGCGGCCGGTGGGTTTTGGCAGGAGGTAGCGAGGTGTAGGGTAAGCTTTAGCTTGCCTTTTTAGCGATTTTTCGGGTTCTTTTAAAAAAGGCAAGCTAAAGCTTACCCTACACCCTTCTCTACCTTTGCCCCCATGGCAACCCTTCCGACTTATACGTTCAATCCCGGCCCCGCCGCCGTGTACCCCGAGCTGCGCCAGTACCTGGCCGATGCTTTTGAAGAGGGCTGGCTGTCGGCCCCGCACCGGGGCGAGCGCTTCGCGGCGCTCGTGCGCCACACCCTGGAGCAGGCCCGCGCCAAGCTCAACATTCCGCAAGACTATACCATTCTGTTCACGTCGTCGGCCACCGAGTGCTGGGAAATTCTGACCCAGAGCCTCACGCCGCGCCGCTCGTTTCACCTCTACAACGGGTCGTTTGGGCAGAAATGGTTTGACTACGCCCGCGCCCTGCGCCCCGGCTGCACCGGCCTGCGTTTCGACATCAATGACGTGCCCGACCCGGCCACGCTCCCCTTCGACCCCGAGGAAACCGACCTCGTGTGTTTGACGCAGAACGAAACCAGCACGGCCACCCAGCTGCGCGACAACTTCATTCTGAACGTGTTCAACCGCGTCGGCCCGGCGTTGCTGGCCGTCGATGCTACCTCGTCTATCGGCGGGGTGCAGCTCAAGTTCATCAAGGCTGACGTGTGGTACGGCTCGGTGCAGAAGTGCCTGGGGCTGCCCGCCGGCCTGGGGCTGCTGGTGCTATCGCCCCGCGCCGTGGCCCGCGCCCGCGAGGTGGGCGACAAATCGCACTACAACAGCCTGCTCAGCATGATTTCCAACATGCTGAACCACCAGACTACCCACACCCCCAACGTGCTGGGCATCTACCTGCTCAGCCGCGTGCTGAGCATGCGCGAGCCCATCAAGACCATCGCGCCCCACCTCGCCGAGCGCGCCCAGAAGCTCTACGACTACTTCGGGCAGGTGCAGCCGCTGGGCTTGCGCCCGCTCATCGACAATGCGGAGGCGCGCTCCACTACCGTTATCGGGGTGCAGGGCCCGCCCGCCCTCATTGAAGAGGTCAAGCGCCGCGCCCGCGACGAGGCCGGCCTGCACCTAGGCTCGGGCTACGGCGACCACAAGGCCACGAGCTTCCGCATCGCCAACTTCCCGGCCGTGCCCGATGCCGCGTTTGAGGCGCTGGTGCAGTTTTTTGAAAAGCTTCGCAATGAGGAGGTAGCGGCGAAATAGGCGCCTCCGCACGCGGGGAACCTCACCCCCGGCCCCTCTCCCAAGGAGAGGGGAGCCGACCGCAAACCGACGTTTGCTGTCGTTAAAGTCGTCAGGCTCCCCTCTCCTTGGGAGAGGGGCCGGGGGTGAGGTTCCCCGCGTGAGGCCGCGTTATTTTCGTTAAAAAAAAGTGATTACCCTTTTCACCGATGGCTCGTCGCGCGGCAACCCCGGCCCGGGCGGCTACGGCACCATCCTGCGCTACGGCCCCCACGAAAAAGAGCTGACCCAGGGCTTCCGCCGCACCACCAACAACCGCATGGAGCTGCTGGCCGTGATAGTGGGCCTCGAAGCCGTGACGCGCCCCGAAATTCCCATCCTCGTCGTCTCCGATTCCAAGTACGTGGTCGATGCCGTCGAAAAACGTTGGGTCTTCAACTGGGTTAAAAAACCCGACTTCGGCAAAAAAGCCAACGAAGACCTGTGGCGGCGCTTCCTGCGCATCTACGAGCAGCGCAAAGTGTCCTTCAAGTGGATAAAAGGCCACGCCGGCCACCCCGAAAACGAGCGCTGCGACGTGCTGGCGGTGCAAAGCGCGCTCGGTAAGGGGCTGCTGGTGGATGAGGGTTATGAGGCGCTGGGGTGACTATGAAACTGGAATACATCGCCGACAATACGGCCAGCGGCAAATATCCCGACGCTTGGCCCACCAAACTAATCCGGCTGTTTGACTTTGATGAGTCACAGAACCAGCAGCTAATAGAATTACTCACCGAAAGGTTGCTTAGGCAGCGGTTAGAAGTTGAACTGGCAGAAGTAAGCTTTATTTCTGCGGTGAACTGCCGCCTATTGCTTCGGCTTTCCGATATTGATAAGGGAATATCAGAAATCAATGGGCAAAACAGCTTTGCTTGCGACCTAACTGAAATAACCTATTTGGCTGCTATTGCTAACATGCACGACGTAGGCGAGGGTCATAACTGGCTGGATGATGCCTCAAGTGAAGGCATAGAATTTCTCTATTCTGCGGGCGGCACTTGGTAGAGGCAGGCGAGCGGGCCGCCAAAAGTATCCAAACCTCGTCTCTCGCTACATCCCGACTCCGAAATCGCGCTAGTTTCTTCTGTGCCCAACGACTACTTCCAGTTCCAGCAGTTTCGCATCGACCAAGCCGACTGCGCCCAAAAAGTCAGCACCGATGCCTGCCTGCTGGGCGCGGCAGCCGACCTCAGCGGGGCCAGCCGCGTGCTCGACCTCGGCACCGGCACCGGGCTGCTGGCACTCATGGCCGCCCAGCGCGCCCCGGCCGCCACGATTGAGGCAATAGAAATCGACCCCGCTGCCGCCGCCCAGGCGGCGGCCAACGCGGCGGCCAGCCCCTGGGGCAGCCGCGTGCGGGTGTGGCCGCTGAGTTTGGCGGCCTATGCGGCTACGGGGCCGGGGGCGTTCAGCCACATTATTTGCAACCCGCCGTTTTTTCGGCGCAGCCTGGCTTCGCCCGATGCGGCGCGGGCCACGGCGCGGCACGAGGGCGCGGGCTCGCTCACGTTTGGCGATATTATCGGCTTTGCGGCGGGGCACCTGGCGGCGGGCGGCACCCTCACGGTGCTGCTGCCGCCGCCCGAGATGCAGCAGTTTGAGCGCGAGGCGGCGGGCGGGCTGCCCGTGCAAGCGCGGCTGACGGTGCGGCACCGGCCGGGCGGGCGCGCTACGCGCTGCATCAGCACGTTTGGGCGCGCGGCGGGGGCGGTGCGGGAAAGTGAGCTGGTTATTCAGGACGCCGGGGGGGCGTATTCAGCAGCGTTTCGGGCGTTGCTGGGCGGGTTTTATCTGGCTTTGTAAAACGGAGTGGCACTCCGTTTCGCGCCCGACGAGCTAACCCAACGCGAAACGGAGTACTATTCTATTTTCCAAGCTCGGTGAGCTACCCCAACGCGAAACGGAGTGCCACTCCGTTTTACAGCAAATCCCGCAGCTGCGTTAGCTTTTCGCCGTGCAGGGCGGCCAATAAATCGGCCTCCAACGTGCCAAATTTAGCGGCCGTGTAGTGGCGCTGCACCCGGCCGCCGACCAGCACGCTGGCCTCGTCGGCCACCTCGGTGAGGGTGCTCAGGATGTGCGAGGTGAGCAGCAGGCCGGTGCCCCGGTCGCGCAGGCGCTTGAGGATTTCCTTGAGCAGCAGGTTGGCTTCGAGGTCGAGGCCGTTGAAGGGCTCGTCGAGGATGAGGTAGGCAAAATCCTGCACCAGCACGGCCAGCAAAGCCAGTTTTTTCTTCATGCCGGCCGAGTATTCGTCGGCGTACTGGTCGAGGGGCAGGTCGAGCAGCTGGTTCCAGGGGCGCAGGTCGGGCACCGGGCGGCCCCGCGCTTGCAGGCAAAACTCCACGTACTCGCGCCCGGTGAGGCGGGGGTAGAAGTACGGCTCGTAGGGCACGAGGCCGGTGCAGTCGCGCACCGCGCTAGCCGCGCCGCCCACGCGCACGGTGCCCGTGAAACCCGTTTCGAGGCCGTAGAGGCAGTTTATCAACGTCGTTTTGCCCGCGCCGTTGGCCCCCACCAGCGCGTGGATGGTGCCGGGGCGCACAGCTAGACGCACGCCGCGCAGCACTTCTTGGTGGCCGTAGGCTTTATGCAGGTCGCGGACTTCGAGCATGAGGTAATGGGGCTATTACTTAAGTTGCAATATTCTAAAAATCAACGTATAGCTGGGCGTAGAGGCGCATACTTGCGTCTTGCGTTACTCAGCTCGTCAGACGCAAGACGCAAGTATGCGTCTCTACTCTACTCCTACCATCTATTACCCATTACCCAACCACCCGCCGCAACCGGCGGCCACTCTGCCAGGGCAACCCGATGGCCGCCACCAGCAGCAGCACCGGATACAGCGGGTGGCCCAGCAGCAGTAGCGCGATACTCAGCACCAGTCCCTGCGTGAGGCGAATGTGCGCTTCTACGGGGTAGAAGGCATATTTGGCACAAATGAACAACGCCACCAGCGCCAGCCAGGCCACGGCCACCGCCAGCGCGCCGCCCCAGCCGGCCGGCCCGCTCGCCAGCAGCCCCCAAAACGGCGCGGCCGTGGCCGCCGCGTAGCCTAGCCCCAGCACCAAGCGCCGCCGCAAAAACTGCCTGGGTGAGCGGGCGGCCACGGCCAGCATAGTAGCCGGCTCGGCCGTGCCGTAGCAGGCCAGCACCAGCAGCAGCCACGCGAGCAAGGCCGCCGGGGCCAGCGGCGAAGCCCGCTGCCAGGCGGCCAGCCCCAGCAGCACCGGCCAGAAGAATAAGCCTTTAGTGGCGCGCATTCCGCTCACCCACTCAAAGGCCTCGCTGCGAAACGGGCTGCGCCAGCGGTGCCAGCTGGCGCGGTCTTCCCCGGCCGGCGGGGCCCAGGCCACCAGCAGAGCCAGCGCCAGCAGCAGCGCCGCCGGGCCGAAGGCCCGGCCGGCCAGCAATACCACCGTCACGGGCAGGGCCAGTAGTGCGTATTCCCACGCTAACCACGCCTGAAAACCGGGCGCGGTAGCGGCCAGAAAACGGTAGTCGCCCCGCTGCCGGTGCGCGCCCAGCAGCGCCCAGGCTACCACCACCGGCACCGCCCACTGCCCCCAGGAGTGCCGGGTAGCTACAGCCAGCGCCTGCCCTACCGACATGAGCACAAAGGGCAGCAGCACCAGCAGCCGCAGCGCTCCAATCTCCCGCAACAGCCGGCACAGCAGTCGCCCCCGGAGCCGCAGGTACGCCAACGCGGGCACAGAAGCCGTGGCCCTACCGACGCTCATCCTGCTCGTGGAAAATAATGCCGTAGTTGGCCGCCAGTTCGGCCAGAATGGGCTCGTAGAAGTCGGCCGTGGTGGGCACGAGCACGCCGCGCCGGGCTATTTCGCCGCGCAGCAGGCGGCGCACGGCCATGCCCAGCGGCAAGCCCACGGTTTGGGCCATGGCGGTGTGGGTAGCGTCGCGACCCGTGACGACGAGCGACGCGGTGCGGCGGCGGGCTTCCCCATTCAATTCATACTCAAACTGGTGCAGCATCACTACCTGGTCGCGGTCGTGGGGGCCAAGCGCCCATTTCTCTACTAATAGGTGCTCCAGCAACTGCGCGGCGGTGGCATTGGCCAGGCCCACCGGGCGCTCGCCGAACAAACCAAGCCAGGCCAGGCGCGTGAGTTCGGGGCCGTGGGGGTCGAGGTGCAGCTGGGCGGCCAGCGCGGCGGCGGCTTCGGCGGGGGCAGCGGGCTGGGGCAGGCGGCTGATTACCAGCGCGGCCCAGGGCAGGGTGGCGGCGTTGCCCAGCTTTTGGGTATCGTCGGTGAAGCCCAGCGCCACCAGCACCTGCCAGGCGCCGCAGTAGCCGGGGCGGCGCAGGGTGCCGCGCAGCATGGTTTGCACATCGTGCAGGCCATATATTTCGCGGTAGCCCAGCGAATCGCGGTTGGCGTAGCCCTCGAAGTGGCCGTGGCCGGGCACCGCCAGCACCTCGGCGCGGGCAAATAGCTCTTGGTATGGAATGGCTTTTAGTTCGTCACCTTCCAAAAACTGCGCCGGCCCGCCCTGCCCGGCCAGCACCACGTTGCGCGGGTTCCAGCTGAATTTGTAGCGCCAGGGGTTTGCGCCTTCGCTCTCGGGCGCTACCAGCCCGCCGCAGTACGACTTGAAGCCCGTGATGCGCGCGCCCGCCGCCCGCAGCTCGTCCAGCGTCTGCATGGCCGACATATGGTCGAGGCCGGGGTCGAGGCCGCATTCCATCAGGAAAAACAGCCCGGCGGCCGCCGCCTCGTCGTGCAAGGAGCGGATTTCGGCGCTCACGTAGCTGGCCGTGGCCAGGTGGCGGTGGTGGCGTAGGCAGGCCCACGCCACTACCGGGTGCAGGGCGGCCGGCAGCATCGAAATGACCAGGTCGGCCTGGCTTACCAGCTCATCGAGCTGCGCGGCATTGTGGGCATCCAGGGCCACGGGGCGGGTGTACTGCGAGTGGGCGGCCAGCACCGGCACCAGGTGCGCGGGCTGGGCGTCGGCCACGGTTAGAAACCAGTTTTCGGCCGGCGCGTGGCGCAGCAGGTAGTCGATGAGGGCCGAGGCCGAGCGGCCGGCCCCGAGCAGTAGCAGGCGGGTGGGTGGGGTCATTGGGATGAGTGGATGAGTGGATGAGTGGGTTGGTGGATGAGCGGATAAATTGGTTTTTTCTGCTAGCTGAAGCGCGCTCGTCACCGAAAGCAACACACGAAGGAAAGGCAGCTTCCTCATTCATCCACTCATCCACTCATCCACTCATCCACTCATCCACTCATCCACTCATCCACTCATCCATTCATCCACTCATCCACCAACCCACTCATCCACTCATCCGCGCTTACTCCGTTACTTTGTGCCCCCCTTTCCCATTCCTACCCAATGGCCGCCGATTCTGCCGCTCCTACTACCCGCCGCTACCTTAGCCTGCCCTACGATGAGCTAGCCACCCCCGACCAGCTCAGCCCCGCCGAGCGGCAGGTGTGGGACGCCGCCCGCGCCGCCACGGCCCACTCCTACGCGCCGTACTCGCACTTCCACGTGGGGGCCGCGCTGCTGCTGGCCGATAGCACTGTTTTCCAGGGTACTAACCAGGAAAATGCGGCTTACCCTTCGGGCTTGTGCGCCGAGCGCACGGCGCTTTTTGGGCTGGCGGGCAGCCACCTGGGCGCGGTGCCGCGCATCGTGGGCATGGCCGTGGCGGGCCGCCCGGCGCAGGGCGAGTTCACGGCGGCGCTACCCTGCGGGGCCTGCCGCCAGGTAATGCTGGAGTCGGAAATGCGCCAGCAGCAGCCCATCTGGCTGCTGCTGCCCGGCCCGGCGGGCACCGTGCTGCGCTTCGAGCGCCTGGCCGATTTACTACCGTTTCACTTCTCACCCAGCGACTTACCGCCCCGTCTTTAGTGGTAGATGGGTAATTGCTGTTACCTCAGTCTTTGTGGAAGCTGGGGTTAGGTTTCTGGTTCAGGAAGTAGCCACCCAGCCCCGTAGGGGCGACCCGTCGGCAGAAAATTTCGTAATCCCTCCGGATAAAGCCCCGTAGGGGCGGCCCTGTCGGCTGGTGGGGTCGCCCCTACGGGGCTTTTGCGCGTTAGCTAAGACCTATTACTACCAACGGGTCGCCCCTACGGGGCTAGCCGGCCATGTGACGCAACCAGCAACCGAGATTCTACCGCGACTGCGTAACAATAGTGAATAAGGTTTGCTTGTCAACTTTGTACCCGCTGATTCACTCATCCACTCCTTCACCAATTCACTTTATGTCTGCTAAGCTTATCATTCAACTCGCGGCCCTGCTCGGGGGCCTGGGCGTGGCTATCGGGGCCTTTGGGGCGCACGGGCTGCGCGCCATGCTCGAAGCCAGCGGGCGCTTCGACACCTTCGAAACGGCCGTGCGCTACCAGTTCTACCACGCGCTGGCCATGCTGGCGGTGGGCGTGCTGGCCACGACGCGGCCCGAGCTGCGCGGGCCGCTGGGCACCACGGCCGCGCTGTGGCTGGGCGGCGTATTTCTGTTTAGCGGCTCGCTTTACTTGCTGTGCTTCACGGGAGTAACCAAGCTGGGCGCGGTCGCCCCGATTGGTGGGCTGCTGCTGATTGCCGGCTGGGTACGCCTGCTGCTGGCCGTGAGCAAACTGTAATTCAGTGTACCGTAAGCTTTAGCTTGCGAGCGAGCGCAGCGAGCAGCCGCGCCTGCCAACGTTTGCTTGCGCTACTGCTCGTTGCGCTCGCTCGCAAGCTAAAGCTTACGGTACACCGACTACCTAAAAGGGCGGCCCGGCAAAATTGCCGGGCCGCCCTGTTTATCTTATAATCAGCTGGCTGACTACGACTTCTTCACTTTAGCTTTCAGCTTGGCGTCGCCTTCTTTCATTTTCTGCTTGCCAGCGTCGGTCGTGTTCACGTCGGTAGCGGCCGAAGCGGCGGTGGCTTCTACCACGTTGCCGGTGAGGGTAGCAGTCGAAGCACCAGCGGCCGAGTTCGACTCGATAGTCAGCACTTTGGTTTGCATGCCCATTTTGCCAGCCGAGTTGAATTTAGCCGACAGGGTACCGGTTTTGCCGGGCATTACGGGCTCTTTCGACCAGTCGGGCACGGTGCAGCCGCAGCTCACGCCGATGTTCGAGATAATCAGCGGCTTGTTGCCCACGTTCTTAAACTTGAACACGTGGTCTACGATGTCGCCCTGCTTGATGGTGCCGAAGTCGTACTTGTCTTCCATCACTTTGATTTGGGGACCATCGGCCTTAGCCGTGGCGGCAGCCGGAGCGGTTTGAGCCTGGGCGGTGTAGCCGCCAGCGAATGCGAGGCCCAGGGCCAGTAGCAACGTCTTAGTCATGACAAAAAGTAGAAATAAGGGGTGTGAGGAACAAACAAATTTACGTGCGCAGCCGGCCCCTGCAAATCGGCGGCCAAACTACCCCGCCGCGTCTGTGCGCCGCGTGAAGCTGGCGCGCTCTGCAAACTTCACCGGCCGCGTTTGGATTCCAAAGTAACAAGAAATTATTGAGTTAATCCTCACTGATTTCACTCGCGTCGATGAGGCGCTGCTGAAAATTAAGCAAAAACAGCCGCTCCGACGCCCGCGTGATGGCCGTGTAGAGCCAGCGCGCAAACTCGCCGCCCACCGGCTCGTCGGGCTTCAAAAAGCCGTGGTCGACAAACACGGCCTGCCACTGGCCGCCCTGCGCCTTGTGGCAGGTGAGGGCGTAGGCAAATTTTATTTGCAAGGCGTTGAGGTACGGGTCTTTGCGCATCTCGGCGTTGCGCTCGCTCTTTTTGGTGAGGTGGCTGTAATCTTCGGTCACGGCCTGGTAGAGCGCCTCGTTTTGGTCGCGGGGCAATGAGGGGCTTTCGGTGTGCAGGGTGTCGAGCAGCAGCTTTACTTCCAGCTCAGGCTCGTCGGGGTAGTCGACCAGCCGCACCCGCGCCTGGGCAAAGCGGCAGCCGAATACCTCCTCGCGCTTGATTATTTTGGTGACTTCGAGGAAGTCGCCGTTGGCCAGAAAGCCAATCTCCGAGTCCTTGGGCAGCCAGAAATAGTTGTTGCGCACGACCATGATGTAGTCGCCGGCCTCAATCTCCTCCTCGGCCTCAAACAAGGTGCGCCGGATGAGCTGGTTGTACTGGTTGGCGTTGCGGTTCGAGCGGCAAATGATGGTCGTGTTCTCGTGCCCGAAGTTGCGGTAGGCCCAGCGCAGGCCGTCCTCCAGCTTGTCGCCGCCCATCTTAAACATATCCTTGAAGCCCTTGGTATGCAGCCGGATGGCGGGTGCTTCCTCGCGCAATTCCTCACGCAGCTCGGTGGCATTGACCAGGATGCCCGACGACTCGGCCTGGCGCATTACCTGGCGCAGCTCCACGCCTTCCACGCGGGCGCGAAAGCGGCCCGCCAGTAGCTCGGGGTCGAGCGCCGGGCTCAGCAGCTGGCCCACGGGCGGCAACTGCGCGGTGTCGCCGATGAGCAGCAGGCGGTTGGTGCTTTTCTCGAACACGTAGCCCATCAAATCATCCAGCAAGCCGCTCTCGCCGAAGGCTTTCTCATCGGAAATCATGGACGCCTCGTCCACGATGTACAGCATTTCCTCGGTGCGGTTGGGCTGGCGCTGAAAGCTGAGGCGCTCGGTGGGCGCGCCGCTGGTTTGGCGGTATATCTTCTTGTGGATGGTGCTGGCGGGCACGCCGGCGTAGGCGCTCATCACCTTGGCGGCGCGGCCGGTGGGCGCCATGAGCGTGTATTTGCGCTGCAACTTACTGAGCCACTGCACGAGGGCACTCACCACGGTGGTTTTGCCGGTGCCGGCGTAGCCGCGCAGCACAAATACCTTGCGGCCGGGCAGCGGGTCGCGCAAAAACGAGTCGAGCTGCACGAATAGCTCGGCCTGGTCGTCGGTCGGCTCAAACGGGAAGTAGTCGCGGACGGACGGATAGCGGGTTTTTAGCATCTAGTCAAAACAGCAAATTTACGTTCAGCGATAAACGCTTTTTTGCTGGCATAAAATCCAGGCTAAGGTAAGCACACTGCCCCTAGGCAGCCCATAACCTGAACAAGTAGTTTCGAGTATTGCACCCGTTTATCGCGGCTTTTTGCTTAGCTTGCACAGCCCACTTCTACCCTATTCTTTCCCCGTGTCTTCCGTTACCCTGAAGCAGCTGGCCCAGCAGCTCGGCCTGGCTTCGTCTACCGTGTCGCGGGCGTTGCGCAACGGCTCCGACATCAGCGCCGAAACCAAGCACCGCGTGCAGGCCATGGCCGCGCAACTGCACTACCAGCCCCATGCCTACGCCAGCGGCCTGCGCAGCCAGCTCAGCCACACCATCGGGGTGGTGGTGCCCGAGGTGAATGACCAGTTTTTTTCGCAGGCCATCGATGGCATCGAAGAAATAGCTCGCCTCAACGGCTACCACACCCTTATTTGCCTCACCCACGACAGCTACGCCCTCGAAGCCGACGTGACGCGGCAGCTCACCCGCGGCCGGGTCGATGGCGTGCTCATCTCGCTGGCCGGCGAAACCCAAGGGCCGGCGCACCTCGAGCAACTCAGCAGCCGGGGCGTACCGCTGGTATTTTTCGACCGCGTGAGCGAGGCGCTCGACACGGCCACGGTGACGACCAACGATTTCGACGCCGCCTACCAGGCCACCGCGCACCTGCTCGAAGCCGGCTGCCGCCGGGTGGCCTACCTGCTCATGTCGGGCAAACTGGCCATCGGCAACCAGCGGCAGCAGGGCTACGAAGCCGCCCTACAAGCCCACGGCCTACCCGCCGACCCCGACCTAGTGCTGGAAGGCGGTGGGGCCAACCTCGAAAACGTGGCCCGCATCAAGGCTTTTTTGCAGCGCCGGCCCGACATCGACGGCATTTTTGCCTCGACGGGGCGGCTGGCGCTCAGCACCTACCAGGCCTGCCAGGAGCTGGGCCGCGCCATCCCGCAGCAGGTCAAGGTTATTGGCTTTTCCAACCTCGAAATCGCCTCGCTGCTGGCCCCGCCGCTCTCCACCATCACCCAGCCCGCCTACGAAATCGGCCGCGAGGCGGCGCGACTGCTCTTCGGGGCTATTATTGATAAAAAGCCTTTGCTGGCCAGCCAAAGCGTGGAGCTGCCCGCCCGGCTGCTGCCGCGGGCGTCGACGGGGGCTGACGTTGTACGCGTCTAAAGCAACTGCTTTATGCCGCCGCTTCGCGGTTAAGAAAGTTCTAAAAGAAAGTAGGCCACGCACCACTATAAGGTAGTACTTCTATATTAGCGGCATGAACGAGCTGCGCTGCCTACTCGACTGCCCGGGGTTGCGGGTGAGTAGCGACGACGACAACGGGTGGCTTTACCTGGAGTGGCGCGGGGTACGATGCGGCCTCCGTGCAGCGGCACACGGACCTCATTTGCGCCTGCCACCGCACGTGTCCTTACCCCAAAATCCTGAGCGACCACTCCGCGCTGGAGGGCAGCTGGCAGCACTCGGTACGCGGGATTGGGGGGCCGTACCTCACCCGCCTGGCGGCACAAGGCGTCGCCTATTTTGCCTGGGTATACAGCGACGGCTACCAGGACCGTGCCTCGATGGAGCAGGCGCTTTTTTACGCGACAGAGCCGGCCATTGCCCTGTTTGCCGACCTGGCCTCGGCCTGCCAGTGGCTCCAGCGCAGCCCGCCCGGCGCAGCGGGCCGGCGACGGCCCCGGTGAGGTGCCCCCGGCAAAAACCTGCGTTGTGCCGCGCGCCTCGCCCGCTGCCCAGAGGCCAGCTTTGCCTGCCGGCGAGCGGCCCACCTCGCCTGCTGCTAGCGAGCAAAAACCCCTGTGGTACCCGGCAGGGCATGGCCCCCGCTTGCCGCCCTGGGCCCCGTTCTATTTTATATATATATTCTCCTACATTTACGTTCCTCAAGCCTTACAAATTAGGCTTATAGCGCACATAAACCTTGAGGAGTGGCGCACGGGGACTGATGCAGCAGCTCAATTTTGGCAAAGGCCCAGAATGGCTTTCGCTATGCCCAGGCGCAGGTTACTCAAGCCCGACATTTTCTAAAGTGCCGGGTAAAGCCGGTTAATCAGCAAGCTCTCAACTACCCTTTTACTTTTTTCTTTCTCGCATGACCAAAAACTACACACTTGGCTCGTGGCTGGGTAGCCGCCAGTGGGTGGCCGTCGCTGCCCTTAGCCTGAGCACCCTGCCGGCCGCCCAGGCCCAGACCATTCCCAGCTGGTTGGCAGCGCTCACGGCCAGCCAGCCCTACAATGGCAGTGCCACGGCCCTGGCCACGGTGGCCGATGCCAGTGGCAACGTCTACATCGCGGGCTCCTTCACCGGCCAGATACAGCTGGGAGCCACTACCCTGCTGAGCGTTGGCAACACCGATGTGTTTGTGGCGAAGTGGAACGCGGCGGCCGGCACTTGGGCCTGGGCCGTGCGGGCCGGCGGCACCGACTACGACGCGGCGGCGGCGCTGGCTTTGAGCGGCAGCGACGTTTACCTCACGGGCTACACTGCCGACACGAAAACCGGTACCAACGGTGTTGCCTTCGGCACGCTGCCCCTGCCGGGCAAGGGCACCTCTGCCAGCAGCGACTTATTTGTGGCCAAGCTCACCGACGCGGGCACCTCCGCCAGCTTTACCTGGGTGCTGAACGGCGGGGGCAACCGCACCGACGCGGGCACCGCGCTGGCCGTGAGCGGCGGCAGCGTGTACGTGGCCGGCTCGTTCGTCAATGACACGCGGGACGGGCAAGTGGTTACCTTCGGCACGGCGACCCTGAACGGGTTGTCGCCGACCGCCACGTATGACAGCGACGTGGTGGTGGCCAAAATAGCCGATGCCGGCCCCACCGCCAGCTTCAGCTGGGCGCTGGCGGCGGGCGGCTCCTCGGTAGACAAGGCCAACGCCCTGGCGGTGAGCGGCAGCAGCGTGTACGCGGCGGGCTACATCACCAACAACTCCACCAATACCAATGCCGTTACCTTCGGGGCGGCCGGGGTGGCGAATGGCCAGACCACGGCTGCCAGCAGCGACGTTTTCGTCTCTAAAATTACCGACGCGGGGGCCAGCGGCGCATTTAGCTGGGTGCAGGTAGCGGGCGGCACCGACAGCGACCAAGCCGCCGCGCTGGCCGTGAGCGGCAGCAGCGTGTACGTAGCGGGTGCCTTCATTAATAGTACCGCCAATTTAAATTCCGTGACCTTCGGGGCGGCCGGGGTGCTCAACGGGCGGGCAGCGAGCCCCAGCCAGGATGCCTTCGTGGCCAAGCTCACCGATGCGGGCACCACCGGCGCCTTTGTGTGGGCGCAGGCCGTGGGCGGCAGCGACAGCGATAAGGCCGCCGCACTGGCGGCCAATGGCACGGCGCTGTACGTGGGCGGCTCATTTACCAACAACAGCCTCAATGGCAACGCAGTAACCGTGGGCACGCTGGGCGCGCTCAACGGCACGGCGGCGGCCGCCAGCCAGGATGTATTTGTGGCCCGCCTCACCGATGCGGGCAGCAGCGCCACCTGGGGCTGGGCCCAAGCGGGCGGCGGGGCCAGCACCGACAACCTGACGGGCCTGGCCGTGAGTGGCACCAGCGTGTACCCGGTGGGAGGCTTTGGGGTGCAGGCCGGCTTCGGCACGGCCACCGGCTCGCCGCTGAGCTCGGGGGCCGACAACACGCTTTTTGCCGGCCAGCTCACGGAGGCTACCGGCGGCGGCGGCGCCAGCTGGGCACGCGTAGCCCAGGCCCAGGTGGGCGGCTCGTTCCGGAGCCAGGCCACGGCGGCCGATGCCAACGGCTTCGTGTACGTGGCCGGCTATTTCTCGGGGCGCATCGTGCTGGGCAGCACTACCCTCACGTCGGCCGGCATACTGGATGGGTTCGTGGCGAAGTGGAACCCCACCACCAATACCTGGGTGTGGGCGCTGGGCGCGGGCGGCCTCGGGGCCGACCAGGTAACGGGCGTGGCAGTGGGCTACGCTGGCAACATATTCGTCACGGGCAGCATCGGGGAAAGCAGCACGAATGCCAACCTCACGCGCTTTGGCAGCCTGACCGTTAATGGCGTGTCGGCCACCAGCAGCCAGGATGTTTTCGTGGCCAAAATCGCGGATACGGGCCTTGCGGCCGCCTGGACCTGGGTGCAGGTAGCGGGCGGCACCGACAGCGACCAGGGGCAGGCCATCGCGGTGAATGGCACCAGCGTGTACGCGGTGGGCGCGGTCGCCAACACCGTTAACAGCTCTAATAACGTTACCTTCGGCTCGACTACCCTGGCCGGCCTGGGCAACAGCGATACGTTCGTAACCAAGCTCATCGACGGCGGCAGCACTGGCTCCTTCGCCTGGGCCGTGGCGGGCGGCGGCGCCGGCAACGACCAAGCCAACGGGGTAGCCGTGAGCGGCACCAGCGTGTACATGACGGGCTACGTTACCAACAACGCGGCCAATGTCAACACCGTCGCCTTCGGCAGTACCTCGCTGCCGGGCCTGGGCACCTCGAGCTTCAACAACGACCTTTTCGTGGCCAAGCTCACCGACGCGGGCACCTCGGCTACCTACGCCTGGGCCCAGGCGGCCGGCGGCGCGGGCACCGACATGGCCAACGCCCTGACCGCGAGTGGCAGCAACGTGTACGTGACCGGCTACATCACCAACGATGCGGCCAACACGAACGCGGTTACGTTTGGCAGCACCCCGCTGCCCGGCGCTACTACCGCCCGGGGCGTGGATGCCTTCGTGGCCAAGCTCACCGATGCCGGCAGCAGCAGCACCTGGGGCTGGGCGGTGGCCGGGGGCGGCACCGCCTCCGACTACGCCACGGGCATTGCCGCGAGCGGCACGGGCGTGTACATCACGGGCCATTATACCAACACGGCTGCCAATGCTAACGCGGTCGTGTTCAGCGGCACCTCGCTGCCGGGCTTTAGCAGCACGACCGGGCCCGATATCTTCCTGGCCAAATACCTCGACGCGGGCAGCAGCGCCGGCATGGCCTGGGCGCAGCGGGCGGGCAGCCCGCTCCCCGACTATGCCTATGGGCTGGCGGTGAGTGGGGCGCGGCTGTACGTGGCCGGCGCTTCGCAGGGGCCAGCCGCGTTTGGCAGCACCACGCTGGCCAACCCCTCGGGCGCGCAGGAGGGCTTCGTCGCCCTGCTCAACGACGTGACGTCGCCGCTGGCCACTTCGGCCGGCCAGCGCCTGCCCGCCTTCAGCCTCTACCCCAACCCGGCCCGGACTACGGCTACCGTAGCGGGCCTGGCGCCCGGTGCCCCGCTGCAAGTGGCCGACCTGCTGGGCCGCACCGTGGCCGCCGCCGTGGCCGATGCCAGCGGCAAAGCCACCCTGGCCCTGCCGGCCAGCCTGCGCGCGGGCGTGTACCTGGTGCGCAGCGGCACCCAGGCCGTGCGCCTCACGGTAGAGTAGCCGGCCGCGCGGCGGCCCAGCAGCCCGCCGCGCTAAACTAAAAAAAGGTCTCCTTCGCTTTTAGCTTAGGAGACCTTTTTTTAGTTTATAAATCTTGCCATCAGTGGCTTGAATACCAAACCTTACGTGCTACTTACCTTACTCTACCACCGCCATCGTGGCCGTAGCTTTGGCAATGAGCACCTCATCGCACCACACTTCGGCTTCGCAGAAGTGCAGCCGCCGCCCGGCCTTCAACACCCAGCCCACGGCCCGCAGGTGCGTGCCTATGCCAGGGTTTAAATAGCTCACTTTCAACTCGGCCGTGACTACGCCTACCCCGTCGGGCACGAGCGTGACGGCCGCAAAGCCCGCCGCCAGGTCGGCCATGGTGGCCGTGAGGCCGCCGTGCGTGAAGCCCCGCTGCTGCTGGTGCTGCTGCCCCAGCGTCAGTCCCACCTCGATGCGGCCGGGCTCGATGCGCGTGAGGTCGGCCCCGATAAGGTGCATAAAATACTGACGCTCCAGCTTGCGGCGGATGCGGGTTTCGAGGTCGGGCTGAGCGTTGGCGTCTTGCATGGAGTCGTATTTTAAATAATAAAGGGGTAGCGCCCAGCTGGCTTTTACCGCGGAAAGCCGCAGAACAAGCCAGCTGGCGCGGCAAAGGTCGCGCTGGGCTCGCCGCCCGCGTACTTGAAAAGCGGCGGCTTGGTGCCCGAGAGCTCGTTAGGCAAAGGTGGCCACCAGCCAGTGCCCGCGCACGCGCCGCACCTCGCAGGCACTGGCGGCCGGGCGAGCTTCATGCCAGCCCCAAAGGGGGCGGCCCAGGTAGAACACCAGCGAAAAAGCAGAAGCCCCGCAATATCAATCTGGTTAAAAGCACCCGTTTTTTTTGCCATAACCCCCAGCCGGCCAGCCGGCAGCAAGCCAAGATAGCCGCCCTGCCGACGCCTACCCCCAACCGCCGGGCCGGTGCCTACGTTAGCGCAGGCGCTATTCTATGCGCGGGGCTTCCTTTCCGCAGGCCCCGCCAACCTTCTGATATGGTAAATACCGACGATTTGCTACGCCCCTACGCCGGGCAGGTGCGCGTGCGCGTGGGCGGCCTGCTGGTGCGCGAAGGCACGCTGCTGCTGGCCGCCCACCGGGGCCTGCTGCCGGCGGGGGCCTCGTTCTGGTCGCCTCCCGGCGGGGGCTGGGCTTTTGGCGAATCGCTGCGCGATGCCCTGCGCCGCGAGTTTCTGGAAGAAACTGGCCTGGCCGTGCAGCCGGGCCGCCTGCTGCACCTGCACGAGTTTCGGGAAGGCGACTTGCAGGCGCTGGAAATCTTTTTTGAGGTGCTGCCCGACGACCCCACCGCCCAGCCCCGCCTGGGCCACGACCCCGAGCACGGGGCCAGCCAGCAGCTCCTCACCGAGCTGGCCTGGCAGAGCCCGCGCCAGCTGCTGGCGCTGCCCCCCGCCCAGGTGCACCCCGTGTTGCGCGGCCTGCTGAGCGTCGACGATGTATTTGTGCCCCAGGCCATCCTGAAGTAGCGCCGCCACCTAGCTGGCAAGGCCAGCTATTTTACTAGCTCACTATCAATGGTTAGCTATTTTGGATTGCAAGCGGGCACCGGCGGCCGGCCGCGCCGGGGCTGGCCCGCAACCTAGGTTAGCTGCTACTTTTGGCACTCGTTACTTTTGCCTGTGCCTGCACTTTCTACTTTCGCTTCTGCGCCGGCCGCCCCGGCCATTACCCTGCGCGACGACACCTTCGCCCCCGACAACCTGGGCGCCTACCAGCTGGCCGTGCTGGCGGCCGGGGGGCGCTGCGCCCTGGCCGTGCTCGAAACCGCTCGCCAAAAAATAGTGGTGCTCGAAGACCTGGCCCTGCCCACACCGGGCGGGCTGCCGGCCCTGGCGGCCGGGCACGAGCTGCTGGGCCGCGCTGGCTGGGGCCGGGTGCGGGTGGCCGTGGGCGGCGGGGCCTTCACGCTGCTGCCTGCGCCGCTGTTTCGGCCCGGCGATGAGGCCAGCTACCTCCAGCTACACCATGCGCTGGGCGCTACCGAGCAAGCCGTGGCCTACGCCCTACCGGCCAGCTCGCCGGCCAATGAACTGGTGAGCATCTTCGCCGCCGACGCGGAGCTGGCTGGCTGGCTGCGCGCCACCCACGGCCCCGAGGCCCGGCTGCTGCACCACACCAGCCCGCTGCTGGCGGGCCTGCTGTATCAGCAGGGGCCCACGGCCCCGGCGCGCCACCTGTCGCTGCACCTGGCCGGGGCTGAGCTAACGCTGCTGGTGCTGGGCACGCAGCTGGAGTATTGCAACGTCTTCAGCGTGAGCACGCCCGAGGATGTGGTGTACTACACTATCCTGGCCATGCAGGAGCTGGGCCTCAACCCCGACCAGGACCCCGTGACGGTGTGGGGCGAGCTCACCGGCGACTCGGCCGCCTTCGCGCTGCTGGCTACCTACGTGCGGCATCTGCGCTTCGGCAACCGTCCTTTTGGCCTGCACTACAGCTACCGCCTCAACGAAGTGGCCGAAAGCCGCTATTTCGAGCTGTTCAGCCTGGCGTTTTGCGGGTAGTCGCTTGCAGTCAGCTCTCTAAGCAGCTGATAAAACAAAAGCTGTTATGCTGTCATGCAGAGCGCAGCGAAGCATCTCGCGTGGCGCAGTATTCTCAACGTCATTAATTACTACCCCACGCGAGATGCTTCACTGCGCTCTGCATGACCTGAGAGAGGAATCCGCTCTAACAAAATGAAAAAAATCGCTCTTTTCCCTGGCTCGTTCGACCCCTTCACCAACGGGCACCTCGACGTGGTGCGGCGCGGGGCCGAGCTGTTTGATGAGGTTATCATTGCCCTCGGCAACAACAGCAGCAAGCAGCGCTACCTGCCCGTAGACTGGATGGAGGCGCAGATAGCCGCGCTTTTTCAGGACGACCCACGCGTGTCGGTGTGCAGCTTTCGGGGGCTCACCGCCGATTTTGCCCGCGCGCGCGGAGCACGCTACCTGCTGCGCGGCCTGCGCAATACCACTGATTTTGAGTATGAAAACACCATCGCGCAGGCCAACCGCCACGTCAACCCCCAGCTCGAAACGGTGTTTCTCATTACCTCGCCCCTGCTGGCGGCCATCAGCAGCACCATCATCCGCGAGATTCACCGCTTCGGCGGCGACGTGGGGCAGTTCGTGCCCTTCGCGCTGCCTGCGCCGGCGCAGCCGTAGCGCTGCTGGCGCACAGAAAAAGGCCCCGCTCTCGTGGTGAGAGCGGGGCCTTTTTCAGTTAGGAAAGGCTAGTAGCCTAGCGGTCTTTCATCATGGCCAGCGGGTCCGAAACCTGTACTTTGAAGTACTGCATGGCGATAAGCGAAGTGATAACGCCCGTCATGGTGCCCAGCAGCACGATAGCTAGGAAAGCGATGATGGTCGACAGTTCGAAACCAAATACGTTTTGCACCTGCGTCAAATCGAGCTTGCCAGGGAAAACGGCTTCCAGCAAGATGAAGAACAAGCCCAGGATAATCGAAGCCGTGAGCGCCGCTACGATGCCGGTGCCGTAGCCGCCGAGGTAGGGCATATGGTCGCCACGCACCTGGCGGAAGTGCCGGATGGCCAGCACCGTACCGGCTATCAGAAACACGATGTCGAGCGTGCCGGCCGTGATGTCCTGGAAGAAGCCAGCCAGCACGGCAATCAAGGTATAAATGCAGAGCACAGTAGCCGTGAGCAGGCCGTAGCGAAAGCCGTTGCGCTCGGCGGTGAGGGTAGCGGTCGAGCCCGTGGGGGCAGCCAGCGAATGAGTAGCCATAAAAAAGGAAAACGAGGACGTGGAGGTGAGAAACTGAGGGGCGGCCCCCTATGCGGCGGCCTGGGGGTTATACTGCATTTGCGGCGCGGGTGTTGTGCTGGCGGCACAAATTGGCGCAGCGGCTTGTTGAGAAAACGCGGGCGCGGGGCACGTGCTTATATAAGTGAGGCACGGCCGTATTTTTGCCCGGCTATCAGTAGTTTTTATTCTGGCATAGATGATTTCGACCTCCAACGTGAGCTTGCGCTACGGCAAGCGGGTTTTATTTGAAGACGTGACGGTGAAGTTTTTGCCCGGCAACGTGTACGGCCTCATCGGGGCCAACGGGGCGGGCAAATCCACCTTTTTGAAAATCCTGTCGGGCGAGATTGAGCCCAACACCGGCTCGGTAGAAATGCCGGCCGGCCAGCGCCTGGCCGTGCTCAAGCAAAACCAGTTTGCCTACGACGACCAGGAAGTGCTGAAAACCGTCATCCAGGGCCACCAGAAGCTGGCCGACGTGATGCGCGAAAAAGACGCCCTCTACGCCAAGTACGACGCGGGCACCGCCACCGATGCCGACGGCGAGCGCCTGGGCGTGCTCGAAGGCGAGTTTGCCGACATGGAGGGCTGGGATGCCGAATACAAGGCCGCCGAGCTACTCTCGGGCTTGGGCATCACCGAAGACAAGCACTACTCGCTGATGGCCGACCTCGGGGCCAGCGAAAAAGTGCGCGTGCTGCTCGCGCAGGCGCTTTTCGGCAACCCCGACGTGCTGCTGCTCGACGAACCGACCAACAACCTCGACGCCGAGAGCGTGCTGTGGCTGGAAAACTTCCTCGATAATTTCGAGAACACCGTGATTGTGGTGAGCCACGACCGCCACTTCCTCGACGCCGTGTGCAACTACATGGCCGACCTGGATTTCTCGAAAATCACGATGTACCCCGGCAACTACTCGTTCTGGTACGAGAGCAGCCAACTGGCTCTGCGCCAGCGCCAGGAGGTAAATAAGAAGACCGAAGACAAGCGCAAAGAGCTCGAAGAATTCGTGCGCCGCTTCTCGGCCAACGCCTCGAAATCGAAGCAGGCCACCAGCCGCCAGAAGCTGCTGCAAAAGCTGACGCTGGAAGAAATCAAGCCCTCGTCGCGCCGCTACCCCTACATCGCCTTCAAGCCCGAGCGCGAAGCCGGCAACCAGCTGCTGACGGTAGAAGGTATCAACAAGACCGTGGACGGCCAGTCGGTGCTGAAAAACGTGAGCTTCACGCTCGACAAGGGCGACAAGGTAGCCATCGTGGGGCGCGACGACCGGGCGGCATCACTACTGTTCGACATCATTTTTGGCGAAGAGAAGGCCGACAAAGGCACCTACAGCTGGGGCACAACCATCACGCCGAGCTACTTCCCGAAGGAAAACAGCGCCTTTTTCCAGGCCGACAACATGAACCTCGTGGACTGGCTGCGCCAGTACTCAGTAGAGAAAGATGAGAGCTTTGTGCGCGGCTGGCTGGGCCGGATGCTGTTTTCGGGCGAGGAAAGCCAGAAGAAGCCTAACGTGCTGAGTGGTGGCGAGAAAGTGCGCTGCATGCTGAGCAAAATGATGCTCGAAAGCGGCAACGTGCTGGTATTGGACGACCCCACGAACCATTTGGATTTGGAAAGCATTCAGGCTCTTAACAACGGCTTGAAGGACTTTACGGGCTCGCTTATCTTCGCCTCGCACGACTTGCAGTTTATCGACACGGTAGCCAACCGCATCATCGAGCTCACGCCCGATGGCATCATCGACCGCCGCATGAACTACGAGGAGTACCTGGCCGACGAAACCCTGAAAGCGCAGCGCCAGAAGATGTACCAGCTGGCGTAGTGGAGTTTTGAATTATGAGTTATAAGTTTTGAGTTGAATCCTCAGCTTCTACCTCTGCATTTTTAACTCAAAACTTATAACTCAAAACTCATAACTCTACAGATGAAGCGTTTGCTTTTTCCGTCGCTGCTCGGTGCGGTGGCGCTGCTGGCCCCCGGCCGCAGCCTGGCCCAGGACAAACCCGTGCTGAATACGGCCCCCATCGTGGTGCCCGCCCCGGTAACGCCTACCCCGGTGCCTGTGCCCGTGCAGCCGACCACGCCCACCGAAACGCCCACGACGCCAGCCACTACCACCCCGCCCGCCAACAACCTGCCCACGCCGGACGTGTACAGCCCCTCGGGCTTCGAGCTGCCCGAGCGCGAGCAGAAGCGCAAGGCCTTGCAGCAGCACGCCGAGCAATACACCAAGATGTTTGTGTATTCAGGTATCGGGCTGGGCTACAGCTCGTTCTACGGCCTGAGCAACTTCAATTTCAGCATTTCGCCGGCGCTGGGTTACCGCGTTAGCGACCGCTTTTCCATTGGGCCGGGCATCAGCTACGCCTACAACTACTACGGGGCCGACAACGGCCGCGGCGGCACTTCCAGCTTCAATACCAGTAGCTTTGGCGTGAAAGGCTTCGCGCAGCTCATGGTCATCGACCAGTTTTTTGTGCACGCCGAATACGAAGTAACGCGCGCCGAATTTTTGGCCGTTGACAATTTTGGCTACCTGACCGGTGGCAAGGTGTCGCGCTCGGTGCAAACGCCGCTGCTCGGCGCGGGCTACCGCTCGCAAATCAGCAACCGGGCCGCGGCTGACATCGTGCTGCTTTATAACTTTCAGGACAACTACAACAGCATTTACCCGAACCCTGTCATTCGGTTTAATTTCCTGTTCAACATCGGGCACTAGGCCCACCTGGCCAGCCATGCAAAAGGCCTCGCTACCCATTGGTAGCGAGGCCTTTTCGATTAGTAGGAAGCGGAAGCCCGAAAGCTACACCGGCCGGCGACCGCTAATAACGCGCAGCAGCACGGCGATAATTGCGATTACCAGTAGAATGTGAATCAGGCTATTGCCGGCCAGGCCGCCAACGATGCCGAAGAAGCCGAGTGCCCAGATGATGACGAGGACTACGGCTATGAGATACAGTAGGTTACCCATGAGTGAAAGGGAGCGTGTGTTGGATAGAAGAGGAAATCCCGGCGCATTACCGCCAAGTTGGATTGTTTTACGGCGCACTAAAAAAAAGGATGAAGTTCCCGTAAAAAATTTCGCTCGTCCCGGCGGCTCTGGCAGCAGTCAGTAGCTTTGCAGGGTTTTAACGCGGGTTTTCCGCCTCTCTTTTTTCTCTTCCCACCCATGCAAGTTGCCGTTATCGGTTCGGGTACTATGGGCAATGGCATTGCCCACGTGTTTGCCCAGCACGGCTTCGCCGTGTCGCTCATCGACCTCAACCAGCCCGCCCTCGACCGGGGCATGGCTACCATCACCAAAAACCTCGACCGCCAGGTAGCCAAAGCCACCTTGAGCGAAGACGATAAAACGGCCACCCTGGGCCGCCTGCGCACCTTCACGAGCATCGCGGAGGGCGTGGCCGGGGCCGAGCTGGTGGTAGAGGCCGCCACCGAAAACGTGGACCTCAAGCTCCAGATTTTCCGCGACCTCGACCAGTACGCGCCCGCCGGGGCCATCCTGGCCAGCAATACGTCGTCGATTTCGATTACCAAAATCGCGGCGGCTACCAAGCGCCCGGCCCAGGTTATCGGCATGCACTTCATGAATCCCGTGCCGGTGATGAAGCTGGTGGAAGTTATTCGCGGCTACGCTACTTCCAATGAGGTGACGCAGCGCGTCATGGACCTCTCGCGGCAGCTTGGCAAGACGCCCACCGAGGTCAACGACTACCCCGGCTTTGTGGCCAACCGCATCCTGATGCCGATGATTAACGAGGCCATTATCAGCCTGTTCGAGGGCGTAGCCGGCGTGGAGGAAATCGACACCGTGATGAAGCTCGGCATGGCCCACCCGATGGGCCCGCTCCAGCTGGCCGATTTTATCGGCCTCGACGTGTGCCTGGCCATCCTGCGCGTGCTGCACGACGGCCTCGGCAACCCCAAATACGCGCCCTGCCCGCTGCTGGTGAACATGGTAACGGCCGGCCGCCTGGGCGTGAAGTCGGGCGAGGGCTTCTACCAGTACACGGCTGGCTCAAAGGAGCTGGTAGTAGCGGCGCGATTTCGGAAGTAGCGTAAGCTTTAGCTTGCGAGCGAGCGCAGCGAGCAGGGCGTAAGCAGACGTAAGCCCACGCAGATGCTCGCTTGCAAGCTAAAGCTTACGCTACACGCGGCCGAACGGTATTGCCCAGTTTTGCGTTAATCTAACACGCCGATACAACATCAGCGTCAGCAAAAAATCAGCGCAAAACCTGCGATATTTTATGGAACATGCAACTTTCGGGGCCGGCTGCTTTTGGTGCGTCGAGGCCGTTTTTCAAAATCTTAAAGGGGTCGAGAAAGTGGTTTCCGGCTACGCCGGGGGCCGCATCAAAAACCCTACGTACCGCGAGGTGTGCAGCGGCATGACGGGCCACGCCGAGGTGATTGACATCACCTTCGACCCGGCTATTATCAGCTACGAAGAACTGCTCGAAATTTTCTTTAAAACCCACGACCCCACGACCCTCAACCGCCAGGGCAACGACACGGGCACGCAGTACCGTTCGGTTATCTATTACAACAGCGAGGAACAGCACCAGCTGGCCGAGCAGTGGAAGAAAACCCTGAACGATAAGCACGCCTTCCCGAACCCTATCGTGACGGAAATTACCGCCGCGCCCGAGTTTTACCCCGCCGAGGACTACCACCAGAACTACTTTAACCTGCACGGCCACGAGCCTTATTGCCAGTTTGTGGCCAAGCCGAAGGTAGATAAGGTAAAGGCGCTATTTGGCGAAAAATTGAGGTCGGTAGCGGCGTAAAGACTAATAGGCAAAAAATTGAAAGGGCCGTCAGCTATAAGCTGACGGCCCTTTTTTACGCCTGCAATTTCGATAATCGTAGTTGCGATTATATACCCTGCGGACTACCTTCAATTATCAGGGAAAGAAGCAGGTAGCACGAAATTTCCTACCGCTGTACTGTCGCCACCATTACCTCCCTTCCTGACCTCAATTTCTAGCTGACCACTTTGATTTAGGCGGCGGCGAAGGCCGATTTGGGAGCCGCTGACATGAGGAATTTCATAAACCTTCACTCGCTTATCCCAAATCCAACCATTACGCACATAGTAAATTTCTGCCCAGTCGTAGCCGTCCAAAAATCCTTCGCCATGGTTTGAGGTTTCGACAGCTAAATAGGTTTGGTCATCAACCGAAACCACCGTAGAATACTGGCCGTGGCTGTTATGCAGGGATACTATGAGTATCACAATGAACAGTACAAATAAGGCAATTGCCCCGGCAATAGCGACACCAGCGTACCACAGGCAACCGCGCTTGGCACGGACTGGTGTCGAGAGTGGCTCCATGTTGAGAATAATTAGCTACCTAAACTGACACATTGTGCTCGCGCAGCGCGTCATTCAAGCTGGTTTTCAAATCGGTACTAGGCTTGCGCTGGCCAATGATGAGGGCGCAGGGCACCTGGTAGTCGCCGGCCGGGAAGCTCTTGGTGATGGAGCCCGGAATGACGACCGAGCGGGGCGGCACGTAGCCTTTGTATTCCTTGGGCTCGGCGCCGGTGACATCGATGATTTTGGTGCTGCCCGTGATGGTGACGCCCGCGCCGATAACGGCCTCTTTGCCAATGCGGCAACCTTCGACCAAAATGCTGCGCGAGCCGATGAACGCGCCATCTTCGATAATAACCGGGGCCGCCTGCACGGGCTCGAGCACGCCGCCGAGGCCCACGCCGCCGCTCAGGTGCACGCCCTTACCGACCTGGGCGCAGCTGCCTACGGTGGCCCAGGTGTCGACCATCGTGCCCTCGCCCACGTAGGCGCCGATGTTGGTGTAGCTCGGCATCAGGATGACGCCGGGGGCCAGGTAGGCACCGTAGCGGGCCACGGCGGGCGGCACCACGCGCACTTTTTGGGTGGCGTAGTCGCTTTTGAGGGCCATTTTGTCGTGGTACTCGAAGGGGCCGACTTCCTGGGTTTCCATCTTGCGGATGGGGAAGTAGAGAATCACGGCCTTCTTCACCCACTCGTTGATAGTCCATTCGCCGCCTTCTTCGGTGGGCGGCTCGGCTACGCGCAGCTTGCCTTTGTCGAGGTCTTCGATGACGTGCTCAATGGCGGTTTGGGTGTCGGGCTGGTCGAGCAGGGTGCGGTCGTCCCAGGCGGCTTCGATGGCCTCTTGGGCGGCGTAGCGGTCGAGAACGGGGCTGTGGTGGCTGGTGGTATCCATTTAAAAGAAGTGGTAAAACTGGGCGCAAAAGTACGGTTAGGCGCAGGTTAAAGCGGCTTCGGTTGGCATTGTTCTGTCATGCTGAGCGCAGCGAAGCATCTCTGCCGCATCGTTGTTAGCCATACAACGGTGCGGTAGAGATGCTTCGCTGCGCTCAGCATGACAATCGTGTTTCTCGCCGACTACCCTACTTCGCTTTCGACACTGAAAATGGCGCGTCGGCCGCCTGCGTCCCGCGCGCCTTGGTCGGCGCGGCAGACATCTCGAAATTCAGCGTCGCACCTTTCAGCAATTCGGCGTGGCTGAGCCAGTTGTGCGCGTAGGGCCGGCCGTTCATAGTCAGGTTGTTGATGTAGCGGTTGGCGGCGCTGTTGGCGGGTGCGTTCAGCACCACGTCGTGGCCGCCGGGCAGGTGCAGGGTAGCCTTGGGGAAGAGCGGCGCGCCGAGCACGTACTGGTCGCTGGCGGGGCACACGGGGTAGAAGCCCAGGGCCGAAAACACGTACCAAGCCGAGGTTTGGCCGTTGTCTTCGTCGCCGCAGTAGCCGTCGGGCGTGGGGCGGTAGAGGCGGTTGAGCGTTTCGCGCACCCAGTACTGCGCCTTCCAGGGCTGGGCGGCGTAATTATACAGATAGATAACGTGTTGCGCCGGCTGGTTGCCGTGCGCGTACTGCCCCATGTTGGCAATCTGCATCTCCCGAATTTCGTGAATCACGGAGCCGTAGTAGGTATCGTCGAACACGGGCGGCAGGGTAAACAGCGTATCGAGCTTGGCCACGAAGGGCTTCGGCCCGCCCATCAGATTCATCAAGCCCTGCACGTCGTGAAACACCGACCAAGTGTAGTGCCAGCTATTGCCTTCGGTGAAGGCATCGCCCCACTTGAAGGGGTTGAACGGCGTCTGAAACGTGCCGTTCTGGTTGCGTCCGCGCATCATGCCCCACTCCTTATCGAAGAGCTTGCGGTAGTTTTGGCTGCGCTGGGTGTAGAGGTCGATTTCCTTCTTTGGCTTGCCCAACGCCTTGGCTAGCTGCGCGATGGCGAAGTCGTCGTAGGCGTACTCCAGGGTGCGGGCGGCGCTTTCGTTGATTTTAACGTCGTAGGGCACGTAGCCGAGCTTGTTGTAGTACTGCACGCCGGCGCGGCCCACGGCTTCGAGCGGGCCGGCGTTGTTGGCGCCGTGGGTCAGGGCTTCGTAAAGGGTGTTGATGTCGTAGCCGCGCCCGCCTTTGAGGTAGGCCTCGGCCACCACGGAGGCCGAATTGTTGCCCACCATCACGTCGCGGTAGCCGGGGCTGCCCCACTCGGGCAGCCAGCCGCCCTCGCGGTAGTCGTTGGCCAGGCCGGCCTGCATTTTGGCGTTTTCTTCGGGATAGAGCAAATTCAGCAGCGGAAATAGCGCCCGGAACGTATCCCAAAAGCCGGTATCAGTATAGAGGTAGCCGGGCTTTACCTGCCCATTAAACGGGCTGTAGTGCACCGGCTGCCCGCTGGCATCGAGCTCGTAAAACTTGCGCGGAAACAGCAGCGCCCGGTATAGGCACGAGTAGAACGTTTGCCGCTGCTCCTCGCTCCCACCCTCGATTTCGACGCGGCCCAGCGCTTGGTTCCAGGCAGTTTCACCTTGCGCTTTTACCTTGTCAAAGTCATCGCTACCAAGCTCCTGCAAGTTGCGCTCGGCCTGCTCGGCGCTGATGAACGACGAGGCCACGCGGGCGTTTACCTGCTCGCCCTTACGAGTGCGGAAGCCCACGGCGGCCAGCACGTGGGCGGCCGTGAGCTCACTCACGCCCGTGGCCAGCGCCTTGTCATTATACAGCTGCGGATTGGCAAAGGCGTGGTCGAACTCAATGACAAAATAGTTCTTGAAATTGGCCGGTACGCCCCCACTGTTGCGCGTGGTGTAGCCGACGATGCGGTTTTGGGCGGGCAGGATTTTGAGGTACGAGCCCTTATCCAGCGCGTCGATGACGACGTAGGCGCTGTCGGTGCGCGGGAAGGTGAAGCGGAAACGGGCGGCGCGCTCGGTGGGCGTTATCTCGGTGGTGAGGTCGTAGTCAGCCAGATACACGCTGTAGTAGTAGGGCCGCGCCGTTTCGGCCTTGTGCGAAAACCAGCTCGCGCGGGCATCCTCGTCCACCTTTACGCGGCCGGTGCCGGGCATGAGGGCAAACTGCCCGTAGTCGTTCATCCAGGGCGAGGGCTGGTGCGTTTGCTTGAAGCCCCGGATTTTATCGGCGCTGTACTGGTAGGCCCACCCACTGCCCATTTTGCCGGTTTGGGGCATCCAGCAGTTCATGCCCCAGGGCCGGGCGATGGCCGGGTAGGTGTTGCCGTTGGAGAGGCTGGGCTTGGAATCGGTGCCCATGAGCGGATTCACCAAATCGGCCGGGTTTTGGGTGGGCTGGGCCTGGGCGGCCGCGCCGGGCAGCAGGAAAAGCAGCGGCAGCAGCGCCGCGAAGGGGTTTTTCATAAAAGCGCCGCCAGCCGGGAGTGGGCTGGCGGCGCAAATTAGGGGTGCGGACGCGGGGAACCTCACCCCCCGGCCCCCTCTCCTGCGGAGAGGGGGAGCCAACCGCTAACTGTAGTGCTAAGCTCTGCTTGGCGTCACGCTTGGCGAGCGTACCCTAACGCATCACCAAGCTGGAGCTTGGTGCTACTGCGTCAGGCTCCCCCTCTTTTTTGGAGAGGGGGCCGGGGGGTGAGGTTCCGCGTTATTTATCCAGCGATTGCAGCCAGGGCAGCGCGTCGGCCATCATGGGCGTGATACTCGACTGGTGCGTGCCGCCCTGAATGGACGTGAGCGTGACGTTGGTAGCCCCAGCCTTCTGGAAGCTGGCAAGCGTGCTCACCGACGTTTGGTAGAAGACGCTTTCGTCGGCCGTGCCGTGGTAGAGGCGCGTGGGGCTGCGCGGTGCCCAGCCACCGAAGCTGTTGTCGGTGAGCTTTTGCCGCAGCACCGGCTCGCCGCCAGTGGTGCCGAGGGCGGAGTAGAAGGCAGGCGTAAATAGTGCGGCGGGGCTGGTAGTGAGCTGCGGCTCAATGTCGGTGCGGGTTTTGGTGCCATCGAGCAGCGCTGGAATACGGGCGGCGTAGGGTGCCTGGAAGAAGTCGGACATGGGCCGGTTCCAGCCGTAAGTAGCGTTGTAGCCGTACAGGATAAGCGCCAGATACGACGGCGTGGCGTAGTTCTGCACCGCCGCCACGCCGTTGAGCATGCCGTTGAGGTCATAGCCGCCCGCGCCCTCGGCGGCGGCCGTGAGCGTGAGGCCGTGCTGGGCGTTGGTTTCGATTTCCTGCTGCGCGGCCATCGTCACGTAGCCACCTTCGGAGTAGCCCAGCAAAAACAGATTTTTATTGACGGTGATATTCTGCTGCTGTAAGTAATACTTGGCCGCCTTTATCATATCGACTACCGCGCCGGCCGAAGTCGCCTTGTCGTAGTAGGGCTGCGGAACGTTGCCCGACACGCCCAGCCCGATAAAATCGGGAATAACCGTAACAAACCCCGCGCTGGCGAATAGCTCGAATCCCGTGAAGGTACTCGGAAAGTTAGACGGCGACTCGCTCTGCTTGAACGTAGTACCGTGCTGCGCGCTCAGCAGCGCGGGCGCCTTGGGCGTATTGAGCGGCACGCCCAGCAGCCCCGACACCTGGATAAGCTGCCCCTTGTAAGTGGTTTTGTAAACCATCTTGAAGTACGTGGCATCGTACTGAATATGAGAGGCAAATGCGCCAAAGCCCGCTATCGTGGCCAGCGCCTGCGCCTGCGCCTTGGGGATGGTAGTAGCCGCCTGAGCCGATACAAACAGGTCTTGCCCGCTGGGCTGCGTAGGCTGGGGTTCTTCTTCGGAGCGGCAGCCGGCCAGGCTGCTCACTACGAATACGGCCAGCAACAGCCAGCGCGTGGGAGAAAGGGATATTTTCATAGGGAAAAGATACAACAAGAAAAATGGGTGCTTTATGGAAGCCGCTGACGCGGCTACCGGCCAACTACAGTTGAATATTCATACTAATTCTGCTTAAAACAGCCTGAGCCAAACTTCCAACCCAGCCCACGCCGCAACGCCGCCCGGCCGCGCCGGCGGCTATCTTTACGCCCCGGCTACGGCGGCACCGACGGCTACCTTAGCTACCGCGCCGGGGCTACCCGTGCCCGATTCTTCGCTCCGCCTTTCGCCCTCGGTACTGCTAGCGGCTGTCCTCAAGCCCCTGGACGACACCCGCTTGTATGGCAAGTTGGGGCGCACGGTGGCTTCAGCCCTACCCTCGGCCACCGTGTGGGTAGCGGGCCGGCAGGCGGCCGCGCCCGCCGCGCCGGGCAGTATTCGGTTTGTGAGCTTGCTGCGCGGCTCGCGCCTGAGCCTGGGGCGGCTGCTGGCCCAGGCCCGCTACTGGCAACTGCTACGCCGGGCGCAGCCCGCACTGCTGATAGTGGCCGCGCCTGAGCTGCTGCCCCTCACGCTGCTGTGGCAGCGGCTGGGGCGCGGGCGGCAGTTTATCTATGATATTCAGGAAAACTACGCGCTCAATATTCGCAGCCAGGGCGTGTACCCGGCCGCCGTGCGCGGGCTGCTGGCCGCCGGGCTGCGCCGCGTAGAGGCCGCCGCCGCCCGCCGCGCCGCCGCCCTGCTGCTGGCCGAAGCCAGCTACGCCGACGAGCTACCCTTTCTCAAAGCGCTGCCCACCAGCCGCGTGCTACTGCTCGAAAACAAATACCAGCCGCAGCCCGGCGAGGTGCTGCCCCGCGCCGCCCGCCCGCTGCCCGCGCCCACCGCGCCGCTGCGGCTGCTGTTTTCGGGCACTATTTCGGAGCTGAATGGGGTGCGCGAGGCCATCGCGCTAGCCCGGCAGTTGCGGGCTATTTCGGCCTGGCCGGGAGGGGTGCAGCTTATCATTATCGGGTTTTGCCAGCAGCCGGCTTTGCTGGCTGAACTGCGGCAAGTAGCTGCCACGGAGGCCGCCTGGCTCACGCTCATCGGCGGGGCCGAATTGGTGCCCCACGCCCAACTGGTGGCCGAAATCGGGCGCAGCCACCTGGGCTTGCTGCCTTATCGCCCGCACCGTAGCACGGCGCGCTGCCGGCCCACTAAGCTATTCGAGTACCTGGCCCACGGCCTGCCGGTGCTGGTGCCGCCCAACCTATTATGGGCAGGGCTGGTGCGGCAGCACGGGGCCGGGCTGGTCGTTGATTTTGAGCAGCCAGCGGCAGCGGCGGCGCAGGTAGCCGCCGCTTTGCCTACGGCCATTTTTTACCCCAGCGGCCCGCCCACCGAGGCGGTGCTGTGGGTTGGCGAGGGCAAAAAATTAGGGCATTTGCTGGAAAGCCTCTTGCCGGCCGCCACCTTTGTGCCCGCTTAGCGTAGCCCGGAGGAGGTACTTTTGCGACCATTTTACGCCGCTCGTCGTTTGCCCCTCTGGCCCCGGCTGGTGGCCCTTCTCGCCCCTCCCACCCTCCTACTCACTCATTGCCAATGGCTTCTCCTACCACCTTGCGCCGCGCCGAAATTGCGGGCGTGGGCCACTATGTGCCTGACCGCGTTGTTAAAAACGCCGACCTCGAAGAAATGATGGAAACCTCCGACGCCTGGATTCAGGAGCGCACGGGCATTCAGGAGCGGCGCTGGTTTGAGGAAGGCAAAGACACCACGGCCGGCATGGGTGCCGAGGCGTCGCGCCGGGCGCTGGCCATGGCCGGCCTTCAGGCCAACGACGTGCAGCTAATTGTATTTGCTACGCTTTCGCCCGATTACTTCTTTCCGGGCTCGGGCGTGCTCATGCAGCGCGAGCTGGGCATGACCAACAACTGCCCCGCCCTCGACGTGCGCAACCAGTGTTCGGGCTTCATCTACGCCTTGTCGGTAGCCGACCAGTTTATCCGCACCGGCATGTACGACAACGTGCTGGTGGTAGGCTCCGAAATTCACTCCTCGGGCCTCGACAAAAGCACGCGCGGCCGGGCGGTTTCGGTCATTTTTGGCGACGGCGCGGGCGCGGTGGTGCTGCGTCCGGCCTCGCGCGAGGGCCACGGCATCCTGAGCACGCACCTGCACGCGCAAGGCGAGTTTGCCGAGGAATTAATTGTAAAAGAGCCCGGTGCCAACCGTGAAAACCGCACCGATTTTGTGGCCGAAAACCGCGAAGGCATGTACCCCTACATGAACGGCCAAAACGTGTTTAAGCACGCCGTGGTGCGCTTTCCGCAGGTGATAAAGGAAGCGCTCGACCAAAACGGCCACCAGCCCCAGGACATTGACCTGCTCATTCCGCACCAGGCCAACCTGCGCATCACGCAGTACGTGCAGCAGAAAATGGGTTTGCCCGACGAGAAGGTTTTCAGCAACATCCAGCGCTACGGCAACACTACCGCCGCCAGCATACCCATCGCCCTGAGTGAGGCCGTGCGGGAAGGCCGCGTGCAGCGCGGCGACTTAGTATGCCTGGCCGCCTTCGGCTCTGGCTTTACGTGGGCCTCGGCGCTGATTAAATGGTAGTTATATTTAACATTTATCAATTAACATTTAACAACCTGTTTAGTCCACTTTGCCCTCTGCTCCGACGATACACAATCGGCGAGCTGTTAAATGATAAATGTTAATTGTTAAATGACAATTACTGAAGAAAATTATTTAAAAGCCATTTATAAACTGGCCGAAGCCGAGCCGGGGCAGGACGTGAGCACGAACCGCATCGCGGCGGCGCTCACAACCCGCGCGGCCTCGGTAACGGACATGCTGCGCCGCCTGGCCG
This sequence comes from Hymenobacter sp., assembly GCF_035709525.1. Lineage (GTDB taxonomy): Bacteria > Bacteroidota > Bacteroidia > Cytophagales > Hymenobacteraceae > Hymenobacter. The sequence continues at coordinate 35,658 of NZ_DASTEP010000084.1, forward strand.
AGAAGGAACTGTTGCGCTACGAGAAGTACCGGGGCGTGCAGCTCACGGCCGAGGGCCGGCGGCTGGCGCTGCTCACGGTGCGCAAGCATCGGCTGTGGGAGGTGTTTCTGGTGCAGCAGCTGGGCTTCAATTGGGATGAGGTGCACGAGGTGGCCGAGGAGCTGGAGCATGTGCAGTCGCCGCTATTGATGCAGCGCCTCGATGAGTTTCTGGGCTTCCCGACCTTCGACCCGCATGGCGACCCCATTCCGGCCGCCGATGGCGCGGTGCGCCGCCCCACCCACCGCCTGCTCGCCGACCTGGCCGTGGGCGAGCGCGGCACGCTGGCGGCCGTGAAAGACACCTCCGCGCCCTTCCTGCAATACCTCGACAAAGTGGGCCTGGCGCTGGGCGCACAGCTTAAAGTGCTGGACAAGGTCAGCTTTGATAACTCACTAGAGCTGCGCGTAAACCGCGAGCGCACGGTGCTGATTTCGGCCGAAGTCGGGCGCAATTTGTTTGTAACGTGAATAGCGGCTGGCCGCCGTTTAGCGCGTAGCGCGTAACGGCAGGCCGACGAGTGGGGCGAGTCTCCAGACTCGCGCAGCCAGGCCCGGACGACGCGGGTTTGGAAACCCGCCCCACTCGTCGGCCTGCCGTTACGCGCTGCGCGCTAAACGGCGGCCAACACGCTGCCCCGCCCGCCTACAAAATTCAATCAATCCGATTAATCCGTGGTTCTGACCGATACGATAGTAGCCCTTTCCACGCCGCCCGGCGCGGGCGCACTGGCCGTGGTGCGCCTTTCCGGCCCCGAGGCCGTGGCCATTACCCAGGCGCTTTTCTCGAAGAAAAACCTGGCCGCTCAGCCCGGCCACACGCTGCACTATGGCACCCTGCGCGACCCCGCCAGCGGCCTGATTCTGGATGAGGTAGTGGCCGCGCTCTACCGCGCCCCGCGCTCCTACACCCGCGAAGACGTGGTAGAGATTTCCGGCCACGGCTCCGATTTTATCGTGCGGCAGGTTCTGGCGGCGCTCTTGCGCCAGGGTGCCCGCCTGGCCGAAGCCGGCGAGTTTACCAAACGCGCTTTCCTCAATGGCGCGCTCGACCTGGCCCAGGCCGAGGCCGTGGCTGACCTCATCGCGGCAGACTCGGCGCTTTCGCACCAAGTAGCGTTGAACCAGTTGCGCGGCGGCTTCTCGGACGAGCTGCGCGACCTGCGCGGGCAGCTTATCAAGTTTGCCGCGCTATTGGAATTGGAACTGGATTTTGGCGAGGAGGATGTAGAATTTGCCGACCGCACCGGCCTCACGCGGCTGCTCACGGAAGTGCAGGGCGTAGTCAATGGCCTGCTACGTTCGTTTGAGCTGGGCAACGTTATTAAGAACGGCATCACAACCGTCATCGCGGGGCGGCCCAATGCGGGCAAGTCCACGCTGCTCAACGCGCTGCTGCGCGAGGAGCGCGCCATTGTGTCGGCCATCCCGGGCACTACCCGCGATTTTATTGAGGATGAAGTGAGTATCGACGGCCTGCGCTTCCGCTTCGTGGACACGGCCGGCCTGCGCGACAACCCCGCCGACGAGGTCGAAGCCATCGGCGTGCAGCGCACGCGCCAGCGCATTGCGCAAGCGGCGCTGCTACTCTACCTCTTCGACCTGACTACTCTGACGCCTGCCGAGGTGCAGGCCGACCTAGCCGAGTTCACCGCCGCGCACCCCAAGCTGCCCGTGCTGCTGGTCGGCAACAAGCAGGACGCCGCCACGCCCGAGCAGTTGACCGCGTTTGCTCAACTCAAAACTCAAAACTTAGAACTTAAGACTATTTCTGCCGGCCAGCGCCAAGGGCTGGAGGAGCTGCAAGAAGTCCTTTTGGCACAGGTGCGCGGCGCGGGCCTGGCCACGAGCGGCACCGCCACCATCGTCACCAACGTGCGCCACGCGCGCGCCCTGGAGGCCGCCGCCGGGCACCTGGCCGCTGTGCAGCAGGGCCTGGCCACTGGGCGCGGCACCGAATTGCTGGCCGCCGACCTGCGCCACGCCCTCGGCGCGCTGGGCGAAATCACGGGCGACATCTCGACCGACGACCTGCTGACGAGCATTTTCACCCAGTTTTGCATCGGCAAGTAAGGCGCTCTGCTTCAAGTAAAGCTGCGATTTAGCGCAAACGTTATCGGCGGGGCTTGCGGCTTATTTTTAGCTGGTTATAGAAACCTAAAGCCGGCCCCAATGGTAATGAGTAGGTACGCTACCGGCTAAAAAGCTTCCCGGCTTACAGGCTAGGCCTTAGCTTAGCGCCCAGAAAATTCCCTGACTTACTCCACCCACTCTTCTTCTAGTACAATGGCAGAAACTGCTGAACTCACCCTCGACGGCAAGACCATCAGCTTGCCGGTTATCGAAGGCACCGAGCACGAAAAGGCATTTGATATTGGCAAGCTGCGCGACCAGACTGGCTTTGTTACCTACGACCCAGGCTATAAGAACACCGGCGCCACCAAAAGCGCCATCACGTTTCTCGACGGCGAGGAAGGCATTCTGCGCTACCGCGGCTACCCCATCGAGCAGCTGGCCGAAAAATCGACTTTCCTCGAAGTAGCTTACCTACTGATTTACGGCGAGTTGCCCACGCAGGCCGAGTTCGATGCGTTCAGCTACGAGATTACCCAGCACTCGCTGGTGCACGAGGATATCCGCAAGATTCTCGACGGCTTCCCGTCGTCGGCCCACCCGATGGGCATTCTGGCGTCTATCGTGTGTTCGCTCACCGCCTTCTACCCCAAGAGCATCGCGCCCGAGCTGAGCAAGGAAGAGCTGAACCTCAACATTGTGCGCCTCATCGCCAAGCTGCCCACCATCGCGGCCTGGAGCTACAAGAACTCGGTGGGCCACCCCTACGTGTACCCGCGCAACGAGCTCGACTACACGTCGAACTTCTTGTACATGATGTTCAGCTACCCCACCGAGCAGTACCAGCACAACCCGGTGATAGTGAGCGCGCTGAACAAGCTGCTCATCCTGCACGCCGACCACGAGCAAAACTGCTCGACCAGCACCGTGCGCCTCGTGGGCTCGGCCAATGCCAGCCTCTACGGCTCGGTATCGGCGGGCGTGAACGCGCTGTGGGGCCCCCTGCATGGCGGCGCCAACCAGGAGGTTATCGAAATGCTCGAAGCCATTGAGGCCGACGGCGGCGATACCAGCAAGTTTATCGCCAAGGCCAAGGACAAGAACGACTCGTTCCGCCTCATGGGCTTCGGCCACCGCGTTTACAAGAACTTCGACCCCCGCGCCAAAATCATCAAAAAGGCCGCCGACGAGGTGCTGCAAGCCTTGGGCAAGCAAGGCAGCCCGCTGCTGAAAATCGCGCAGGAATTAGAGCAGGCCGCCCTCACCGACCAGTACTTCATCGACCGCAAGCTGTACCCGAACGTGGACTTCTACTCGGGCATCATCTACAAGGCGCTCGGCATCCCCACCGAGATGTTCACCGTGATGTTTGCCCTGGGCCGCCTCCCCGGCTGGATTGCCCAGTGGAAAGAGCTGCGCGAAAACAAAGAGCCCATCGGCCGCCCCCGCCAGGTTTACGTGGGTGCCACCGAGCGCGACTACAAGCCGATGGCCGAGCGCGCGTAAGCTACTTATCGACCAGATTAATAAAACAGCCCACCTTTTGGTGGGCTGTTTTTGTGTTAGGACTGTCTTACTCCGGCAGTTCCCGCTTGAGCGTGATAAGCAAGCCGGTGGTAGTGCCAGCAGCAGTTATGGGCGCGGTTGTTACAACCTCCCAGCCCAGGCTACCTAGCTGGTTGAGTTGTTCGTTGAGCTGCTTGTAGTCTAGGCCTTTAAAAAAGCGGCTTTCCGTTTCCAGCAAGTGGTATTCAAATTTTTTCATGAGCAGATTCTTTTAGTTGCCACCGACGCAGCTTCATCGCCGGTAGCCAAAATATATTACAGCCGATGCGCCGTGAACGAGGCGCGCAAATGCTGATAAGCTACGCGCTGGCCGGGGTCGAGCAGGTTGCTGAGGGCCTGCTCGTAGCGGCGCTGCAAGGGCGCCAGCTGCTCATCGCGCTCGGCGGCAGGCGCATTGGCCAGCTTCAGCTCAAACTCCAGCTGGCGGCGTTGCTCAAGGTAGTTGAGGTGCAGCTTCTTGATTTGCACGTACTGGCCTTCGTTGAAGTGGATGCGCTGGGCCAGCGCCTGGGTGAGCGCGGTGGCGTGGATGGCCACCGATTTGGGGTAGCTCTTGGGTTCGTCGCCGGGGCCAGTGGCGGGCGTGGCGCTGGTGAGGCCGGCGGTGAGACAGGCGGCGGCAAGGAGGTTTTTCATGGGATAAAAAGGGTTGGGTTGGAAAAAAATTGGTGACTAGCAAGCGGCTGCCGAGCGGCTAGGCTCGGTGGCCGGGGTAACTGATTCCAAACCTACAGGCTTTTTATTTTTTGCACAAAATCGGCCCAACCTAGTATTTTTTTAATCCGCATATTTTTCCCTTAAATTACAATAGCCTCATTACAAGTAATTTATTCCTGTTTGAAGAAGCAAAGCTAGAGCCAACAAAAATGCCCGCACTGAGGCGGGCACTACATTTTGTTAGGAGAATCCTACGATATTTTCACCTCCTTAAAGCCTTGCTTTAAGCACGGTCTACAAAATCCGCAGCTCGATGCGGCGGTTTTGGGCGCGGTGGGCTTCGGTGTCGTTGGCGGCCAGGGGCTTGGTTTCGCCGTAGCCTTTGGCGCGCAGGCGGGTGGCGGGCACGCCGTGCTTGGTGAGGTAGTCGAAAACGGCCTGGGCGCGGCGCTGCGAGAGGCTAAGGTTGGCGGCGGGCGTGCCCACGTTGTCGGTGTGGCCGGCTACCTCCACGCGCAGGCTGGCATCCTGGCGCAAAAACTCCACGAGGCGGTCGAGCTCGGTACGCGAGCGGGGCTTGAGCACAGCTTGGTTGGAGTCGAAAAACAGGTTGTTCAGCACCGCGCTCCGGCCGCTTTTGGCGGGGTCGAGGTAGATGTCCAGCGTCAGCGGGTCGAAGTTTTGCTTGCCGGAATAATCGAAATTGAGGCTTTTGAGCAGGTAGCCAGGGGCGGCGGCGTACATGGCGTAGGCGCGGCCCTCGTTGAGCACGGCGGTGTACTCGCCGGTTTCGATATCGGAATATACTTGCTGCGTCAAGACATTGGTAGTGAGGTCGAACAGCTGCACCATCGCCTCGATGGGCTTTTTAGTAAGGGCGTCGAACACGCGGCCCTGGGCATAGGTGCTGGTTTCGCGGGCGCGGGCGCTGGCCGGCACCTCGCTGCCGTAAAGCATGATGGGCGCGGGCAGGCCGGGCGCATCGCCGGGCTGCGGCGGCTCGGTGCGGGTGTAGTAGGCGCGGCGGTTGTCGGAGCTGATGAACAGCGAAGCTTCGCGGGCAAACGTATTCATGGGGTAGCCCAGGTTGCGCGGGGCGCTCCACTCGCCTTTGTCACTCAGCTCAGTCCGAAAAATATCGGAGCTACCCAGCCCCGGCAGGCCGTTGCTGGCGAAGTAGAGCGTAGTGCCGCTGGCGTGGATGAAGGGCGCTTCCTCGTCAAACGGCGTATTCACGGGCGCGCCGAGGTTGCGCGGGGCGGTCCAGGTGCCATCGGGGCCGATGTTGGTCACGTAGAGGTCGTAGCCGCCCAGCCCACCGCCCCGGTTGGAGGAAAAGTAGAGCGTGCGCCCATCGGCCGACAGCGAGGGCTGGCCGTCCCACTGCTTGGAATTAACCAGGATGCCGAGGTTGCGCGGCGGCGACCACTTGCTGCCGCGCAGGTGCGAAAGGTACAGGTCGCAGTTGCCCACGCCGCCCTGGCGGTCGCAGGCCGTGAAAACCAGCGTCTTACCATCGCCCGAAATGGTGGCCGCGCCTTCGTTTTCCTTGGAGTTTATTTCCTGCGAAATCGACTTGGGCGCGCCAAATTTACCGGTGCTATCGACCGAGCTGATGAGCAAATCCTCGTTTTCGCGGCCCGGCTGCTCGGCATTGCGCCGCAGCGTGAATACCAGCGAGCGGTTATTGGCCGTGAGCACCGGAAAATACTGCGCCCGGTACTGATTGAGGGGCGCGGGCAGGCGCGTGGGGGCCGCGCCCGTGGGGTGCGCCATGGCCTCGGCCGCGAAGTCGCAATTTTGCAGTTGCAGCTTGGCGTTAGCGACCTGCTTTTTATCGGTTGGGTTGAGGCTGAGGTAGTTGGTATAAGCCTGGCGCACGGTGGCGTAGTCGCCTACCCGGCTTGCGAGCTGGCCCAGCACCAGGTAGTCGGTAGCGTGACTAGCCTCGACGGGCAACTTGCTGAGGCCGGTTTTGTAGGCTTCGAGGGCCTTGGGCTGGTCGCCGAGGGTCAGCAGCAGCGAGGCTTTGCGCAGGTAGGGCTCGCCGTAGTCGGGGAATTTATCGGTAAGCTGGTTCCACACCAGCAGGGCTTGCTGGGGCTGGCGGTCGCGGCGGTAGAGCTGCTGCGCTTTTTCGTAGAGGCTGCGGGCCTTGTTATCGGTGATGCTGGCGGGCACCGGCGCTTGGGCCGCGGCGGGCGCGGAAGCCAGGGCCAGCAGCAGGCCGGCCGGGAGCAGAAGTTTAGGCAACATAAGGTGGGAAAAGCGAGCGCAAAACGCGGTGGGCCACGGGGCCTGTTTGGGTAACGACCCCAAATGCCGGGCCGTTCCACCGAAACTTCACCGGCGAATCACAAAGATGCGGCCCGCGCCTGCCCCAGCCTACGGAATGTCGAGGTATTTATGCGTTTGCAGCGACACCTGCCAGCGCGGGTTAGCCTTCACGTAGTCGATGAGGGCGGGCGTCATGCGGGCGGCTCGGCTCCATTCGGGCTGGAGGTAGAGGCGCGTGGTGGCGGGCACCAAGGCCGCGTGCTCCTCGGCCCATTTGAAGTCGCTCTCGTTAAAGACAATGATTTTCAGCTCGTCGGCGTGAGCCAGCACCTCGGGCAGCGGAGCCTTGAACTTCTTGGGCGACACGCATATCCAGTCCCAGTTGCCGCTGAGCGGGTGCGCGCCGCTGGTTTCAATCCAGGTTTTGAAGCCGGCTTCCTGCAATGCTTTGGTCAGCGGCAGGCAGTTGTGCATCAGCGGCTCGCCGCCCGTGATGACGACATTACGGCCAGGATATTCGCTGGCCGCCGCCACTAGGTCGGCCACGGCCTGGCGCGGGTGCGCGTCGGCGTCCCACGATTCTTTCACGTCGCACCACACGCAGCCCACGTCGCAGCCGCCGAGGCGGATGAAGTAGGCCGCCCGCCCCGTGTTAAATCCTTCACCCTGAATGGTGTAAAACTGCTCCATCACGGGCAACACGGCCACGTTCTCGCTGGCCCCGAGGATGGGCAATTGACTTAATAAATCGGTAACTCCTGACATACTCAACTAAAAAACGGGCGTGACTTACGTCAACGCCCGAGGCGCAACCGGGGGTTCCGGCAACCCAAATTTACGACATAATGCGGGCGACTACGCGCTTATGACGGACCTTTGCAGTTCCGAACTGTGCGGCTGCGGGGTTCGGGGTTAGTTTAAATGAAGTCTGATTCGCGTTTTTCGTTGCCGGCGGTGCCGTCGGTTTTGTTTGCCATTTTGAGCGTGCAGGGCGGGGCGGCCCTGGCCAAAGGGTTGTTTCCAGTGCTGGGGCCGGCGGGTACTACTACCCTGCGCATCGGCATTTCGGCCTTGGTGCTGCTGGCCGTGATGCGGCCCCGCTTCAGCCAGTTGCAGCCCGCGCAGTGGCGGGCGGTAGTGCCCTACGGCCTGGCGCTGGGGCTTATGAATTTCTTTTTTTATTGCGCGCTGGCCCGCATTCCGCTGGGGCTGGCCGTCACGCTGGAGTTTGTAGGGCCGTTGAGCTTAGCGCTGGCCGGGGCCCGGCGCTGGTACGAGGTAGCCTGGGCGCTGCTAGCGGGCCTGGGCATTGCCCTGCTCGCGCCCTGGGGCGGGCAGGGGCCCGATATGCTCGGCATGGGCTTCGCGCTGGCGGCCGGGGGCTGCTGGGCAGTGTACATCGTGCTGGGCCAGCGCACGGCCGCCGTGCTGCCGGGCACGCAGGCGGTAGCCATCGGCATGGCGGTGGCCGCGCTGCCGGTGCTGCCCTTCGGCATTGCCAGTGGCAGCTTGCAGCTGCTCACGCCGCACTTGCTGCTGCTGGCAAGTCTACTGGCACTGTTTTCCAGCATCTTACCTTTCACCCTGGAAATGCAGGCCTTGCGCAAGCTACCCGCCCGCACCTTCAGCATCCTCATGAGCCTGGAGCCCGTGGCGGCGGCCCTCTCGGGCTGGGGGCTGCTCGGCGAGCAGCTCACGCTCACGCAGTGGCTGGCGGTGGGCTGCATCGGGGCCGCGAGTGCGGGCTCTACCTTCACGGCCCGCCGCCCGGCCGCCGCCGTGGGCGGCGAGTAGGCGGGCTCGCCTGGCGTGGCACCTCACCCCCTAGCCCCCTCTCCAAAAAAGAGGGGGAACTAGCTCTAGTTCTAGCTTCTAGAAATGATGGCTAAAACTAAAAACTAGTTCCCCCTCTTTTTTGGAGAGGGGGCTAGGAGGTGAGGTTCGCGCCCAGCAAATACTACTTCGGGTACACCTCGCCTTTAGCCGCGCGCAGCGTATTCAGCAGCAGCATGGCAATGGTCATCGGGCCTACGCCGCCCGGCACGGGCGTGATGCGCGAGGCCAGCGGCGCTACTTCGGCAAAGTTCACGTCGCCTTTCAGGCTAAAGCCTGATTTCTTGTTGGCGTCCGTTACGCGGGTAGTGCCCACGTCGATAACTACCGCGCCGGGCTTCACCATGTCGGCGGTCACAAACTCGGGGCGGCCGATGGCGGCCACGATAATATCGGCCTGGCGCACGATTTCGGGCAGGTTTTTAGTGCGCGAGTGGCAGAGTGTCACCGTGCAGTTGGCCGTTTCTAAGTTCTTGGCCAGCAAGATGCTCACCGGCGTGCCCACGATGTTGGAGCGGCCGATAACCACGGCGTGCTGGCCGCTGGTTTTGATGCCGGCGCGGGCCATCAGCTCCACGATACCCGAGGGCGTAGCGGGCAGCAGCGCGGGCAGGCCGGCCACCATGCGGCCCAGGTTGATGGGGTGAAAACCGTCCACGTCCTTCTCGGGGCGAATGGCTTCGATAACCTTGTCGGCGTCGATGTGCTTGGGTAGCGGCAGCTGCACGATGAAGCCGTCGATGTCGGCGTCCTCGTTCAATTGCTGCACCTGGGTTAGCAGTTCGGCCTCCGTAATATCATCTTCGAAGCGCAGCAGCGTGCTGGCAAAGCCCACGCGCTCGCAGGCCAGCACCTTGTTGCGCACGTAGGTTTCGGAGCCGCCGTCGTGGCCCACGAGGATGGCGGCGAGGTGCGGCACTTTCTGGCCGGCTTCTTTGAGGCGGGCTACTTCGGCGGCAATTTCAACTTTGATGTCTTCGGCGGTTTGCTTGCCGTCGATGAGGTGATTGGTGTTTTCGGGCATGTTTTGAAAATGGAATTTTTAATTTATTTGGCCATGCTGAACGCAGCAAAGTATCTTATGTGCTGCCATTTGCTTGCGTTATTGATTACTGCTCCACGCGAGATGCTTCGCTGCGCTCAGCATGACGGACGTTATTTGGCATACTACCCTACCTACCGCATAGCAATGCCAGCCTGCGTAAGCTGCTGGTAGATACTGGCCAGCAGCTCGCTTTTCAGCACCTGCTCCTGGCGGATGTTGTTTATCCAGAACTGCACTTTCAGGTCGTAGCCCTGCGGGTTGACGTTGCTGAGCAAGATTTCGGGGGCCACTTTATGCAGCGTGTTGGGGTGGTTCAGAATTTCGGCGCTGATGAGCTGGCGGGCCTGGTCGAGGTCGGCATCGGGGCCAAGGTTAATCGCCAACTCGCTGCGAATGTGGTTATTACTCAGCGTCCAGTTGATGACGTGGCCCGAGAGCAGGTCGCCGTTGGGCAAAATTACTTCCGAGCCCGACTGCGAAATAAGCTTGCTGGCCCGAATGCCGATGTCTTTTACCCGGCCCGCCTTGCCGTTGACCTCGATGTAGTCGCCAACCTGAAACGGTCGCTCAAAAATCAGAATCACGCCCGACACGAGGTTGTTGATGATATTCTGCAAGCCCAGGCCGATACCCACGCCAAGCGCGCCCAGCACGATGGCAATTTTATCGACCGGCAGGCCCGAGGCCAGCGTGGCCAGCAGCAGCCCCACCGCCAGGATGCCCAGCCGGATGGCCACCATCCAGGAGCCCTTGCGGTCGGTGTCGGCGTTGAAATCGTCGTCGGTTTCGCCGAAGAAGTAGCCCACGTATTTTTGCAGCTGGATGGTAGCCAGCACGATACCTACAAACAGCAAAATATTGCCGAGCGTAAACGTGGTGCTGCCCAGGCTGTGCGGGGCCGTGAGCACGTGCTCGCTGGTGCGGTACAGCAGGTTGTAGAGGTTGAGGTTGTTAGTAAACAGCATCAGCCAGAGCACGCCCACTACCACCGTGAGCGCCTTGCGCAGGCCGCTCTCCATTTTGCCGAAGCTAAACCGGGCGCTGGCCCCGCCGGCCACCCGGCTGCGCTGCACTTGCAGAAAAAACGCCTCGGTGCATACCCGCACGAAGGCCGACAGCGCCACGCCCTGCGTGAGCCCGAAAATAGCCGTGGTACTGAACATCTTGGCCAAACTCACGCGGCCATTGGCGTTGGCCAGCACGGCCAGCACCTGCAAGCCCACGAACAGCAGCGCCACCGGCCGCACGAAGCCTGCCAGCAGCTTGCGCTGCCGCAAAAAGCGCCAGAATTGCCAGCCCAGCCCGGCCGCCGCCCCATTGAGCAGCACCTCGGCCCAGCGCGCGCCCAGCCCCGGCGCCCGCGTGGTGTAGGCAAAGGTGAGCGCGAAAAACGCCCCCACGATGCCCAGCCAGTACCAGAACAGCGGCCGGGGCCAGCTGCGCCAGCCCAGCACCGACACCGCGGCCAGCAGCAGCAGTTGCAGCAAGGCCGTGTAAGCGGCCGGCGCATTCAAATCGAAAAACGGGGCCAGGCTGAACACCACCAGCAGCGCCGAGGCCACCGGCACGGGCCGCAGGTAGTACAGCCGGTGCTCGGGCAGCCGGAGCGGTCCGGCTGCGGGCGCGGGTTCGGCCGACGCCCGGCGTAGCGCCCGAAAATTGTTGAACACCCACCCGAAAAACGCCAGCGCCAGCAGCGCCATCCAAACCCAGTAGTCCCAGTTTTCGGCGAAATAGTAGCTCACCAGCGAGCGCTGGGCGGCGTAGGACTGGCGCACGAGCGCGCTCGTTTGCTCGTCGGCCACTATGCGGCTGGGGTGCCACAGCGGCGGCAGCTCGGCCTGGCTGCGGCGGTGGTTGAAGCGACCCATCTGCTCGCGCACCACGTCTTGCAGCTCCAGCACCTGGATGTAGCCGTCCGACACGCGGGTTTGCAGGCCAGTCACGGTTTGGCGGCTGCGGCGCAGCAGCGCGGTGGCCTGGTCTTCCTTGCTTTGGAGGCGGGCCAGGGCGCGGCCCACGGACGTGGTGGTGGGCGGGCGCTGGGCGGCGGGCGGCAGTTGGGTAGCCAGGGTATCGAGCCGGGCCTGCATGGCCGCGAGCTGCTTGCCGCCCTCGGCCAGGGTAGTGCGCCACTCGCCCAGCTGCGCCTGCATGTCGGCCAGCAGCACGCGGTACATCTGCAATTGCTTCACGTCTACCACGTTGCCATACTGGTCGAGGTTCTCGCGGATAACGTCGAGGTTATCCTCTACCGTGGGCAGGTCGTCGCTCAGGTCTTCGGTGTTGGTGGCGCGGCGGGCCGTGCCGTTGATGCGGCTCAGCACGAAATAGGCGCGCTCCACACGCTGGGCCAGCGAATCGGGCAGCACGGGCGGCGGCTGGCGGCGGGCTTTGGCCTGGGTAGGCGATTTGGGGGGCGCGGGAGCAGCGTAGGCTTCCATTAGCCCACCCATAAACAAGCCTAGTACTGCTAAACGAAAAACGAAAGCTAGAGCAGATAAACGCATTCAGGAACGCTAGAGAACCTAGTATCTTGGCGGAGGCTTTGCACCTTCCGATTAGCTACTTCTCTATTTATGAAACACTATTTTATTGTTTTAAAAAAGTATGCCAGCGTGGAAGGTCGGGCTAGCCGGGCCGAGTACTGGAACTTCTTGCTTTTCAACTACCTCGCATCCCTCGTCCTAGCATTCATCGAAGCTCGATTGCGCACCAACTTTCTTGTCGCGACCTATGCCACAATCGCCTTCTTCCCTGGCCTCGCCGTTGGCATGAGAAGAATGCATGACATAGGAAAATACGGCAGCTATTTTCTTATACCGGGATTCAACCTGCTGCTGGCGTGCTTTGCGGGCGATAATCATGCTAATGCATACGGCCCACCCGAGATGAAGCGGGGATAAAAGCACTTTTTATCCTTCAAGATACACCATTAAAAAGGCCGGCTCCTCACAGGAACCGGCCTTTTCGTTATCAGTCAATCTTGAGCACCGCCAGAAACGCTTCCTGCGGAATCTCGACCGAGCCCACCGAGCGCATCCGCTTTTTACCTTCTTTCTGCTTTTCGAGCAGCTTGCGCTTACGCGAAATGTCGCCGCCGTAGCACTTGGCAATTACGTTTTTACGCAGGGCTTTCACCGTTTCGCGGGCAATAATCTTCTGGCCGATAGACGCCTGGATGGCGATGTCGAACATCTGGCGGGGTAGCAGTTCGCGCAACTTTTCGCAGAGGCGCTTGCCCCACTCGTAGCTTTTGGAGCGGTGCACGATGGCCGACAGGGCATCTACCTTCTCGCCGTTCAGCATCACGTCGAGCTTCACCATGTCCGACTCGCGGTAGCCAATCAGCTCATAATCAAGCGAAGCGTAGCCGCGGCTGATGGTTTTGAGCTTGTCGAAGAAATCGAATACGATTTCCGAGAGCGGCAGCTCAAAGTTCATCTCCACCCGCTCCGAAGTCAGGTACGACTGCCCTTTGATGACGCCGCGCTTCTCCATGCAAAGCGTGATAATCGGCCCCACGTACTCCGAGGCCGTGATAATCTGCGCCTTGATATAGGGCTCCTCGATGTGCTTAATCAGATTCGGCTCCGGCATTTCGGAGGGCGCGTTGATAATGAGCTCCTGGTCTTTCGAGCCCGTAGCGTGAAACTGCACGCTCGGCACGGTGGTAATCACCGTCATGTTGAACTCACGCTCCAGGCGCTCTTGCACAATTTCCATGTGCAGCATGCCCAAGAAGCCGCAGCGAAAGCCGAAGCCCAGCGCCACCGACGTTTCGGGCTCCCACACCAGCGAGGCGTCGTTGAGCTGGAGCTTTTCCATGCTGCTGCGCAGCTCTTCGTACTCGGTGGTATCGACGGGGTAAATGCCGGCGAATACCATCGGCTTCACGTCGGCAAAACCCTGGATGGCTTCCGGCGTGGGGTTGCCCACGGTCGTGATGGTGTCGCCCACCTTCACCTCGCGGGCTTCCTTGATGCCCGAGATGAGGTAGCCCACGTTGCCGGCGCTCATTTCGGTGCGCGGCTCCTGGTTGAGCTTGAGCACGCCGATTTCGTCGGCGCCGTACTCCTTGCCGGTCGCCATGAAGCGGAGCTTGTCGCCCTTGCGCATAGTACCGTTTTTGATGCGGAACAGGACTTCGATGCCCCGGTACGAGTTGAATACCGAGTCGAAAATGAGGGCTTGCAGCGGGGCTTCGGGGTCGCCCTGCGGCGCGGGAATGCGCTCGCAAATAGCGTTCAGGATATTCTCAATCCCGATGCCGGCCTTGCCCGAGGCGTGGATAATATCCTCTGGCTTGCAGCCGATGAGGTCCACGATTTCGTCGGTCACTTCCTCCGGCATGGCGTGCGGAAGGTCGATTTTGTTGAGGACCGGAATGATTTCCAAATCGGCCCCAATGGCGAGATAGAGGTTGGAAATCGTTTGCGCTTCAATGCCTTGCGACGCATCTACGATGAGCAGCGCGCCCTCGCAGGCGGCGATGCTGCGGCTTACCTCGTAGCTAAAGTCGACGTGGCCGGGCGTGTCAATCAGGTTGAGCGTGTACAGCTCCCCTTTGTAGGGAAATTGCATCTGGATGGCGTGGCTCTTGATGGTGATGCCGCGCTCACGCTCCAGGTCCATGTTGTCGAGCAGCTGGGCCTGCATGTCGCGCTTGGCCACGGTGCTCGTGAATTCGAGCAGCCGGTCGGCCAGGGTGCTTTTGCCGTGGTCGATGTGGGCAATAATGCAGAAATTACGGATATTCTTCAATGCAGAGGCAGTTTTGTCGCCGCACGAAGATACGGCTAATTAGCGGCTACCCGTATGTTTGGGGCCGGGCCGATTACTGAACAGTACGCGCCGTGTCTGTCGTTCCGCCATTGGCTGCAAGCGGTGCCGGACAGCGCGGCCGGCGGCCCGTGCGCCAAGCCAGCACTCGTTATCTATACAGTATTTCAAAGCTACCCAAGCCCCGTGAAACCGACCCTATGCAGCTGTCTACCCCGTCCCCTGCTGGCGCTGCTGGGCTTAGTAGCGGCACTGAAGCTGGCGGGCTGCCAGTCGCCGCCGCCTACTTTGGCCCAGCACCCCGCGCCCCCACTGGCTCGCTACGTGGCCGAGCTGCGGGCGGCCCGCGCCCGGCAGCCCCAAGCGGCCCGCTACCACGGCCAGCTCGGCATCTTCGTGGATTTGACGCGCCCCGACACCGAAAACCGCTTTTTTCTGCTCGACCTGCGCACCGGCCGGGCGCTGGTGGCCGCGCCCTGCCTCAACGGCCGCACCGACCGGCAAGGCCGTGTGCGCTATTCTAACGAGGTGAACTCCAATTGCAGCTCGCGCGGCCTGGCCTGGACGAGCTACGCCGAGGCGTATCCGGGGCGCTTTGGCGTGGCCTACCGCCTGCACGGCCTCAGCGCAGGCACTTCTAACCTGGCCGCCCGCACCGTGGTGCTGCACAGTTGGCGGCACGTACCCGCCGCGCCCGTGGTGGCCGGGCGGCACCCCATCCAGAGTTGGGGCTGCCCGGCCCTGGCCCCCACCCGGCTGGCCGAGGTAGTGCAGCACCTGCGCCGGGCAGGCCACCACCGCGTGCTGGTGTGCCTGCGCTAAGCACCGGCCAGGCGTATGTTTGGCCATTCGTTCGGGCTTTACTTTTTCTTCTTTAGCTATCGCTGTGCAACCTACTTTTACCGACGCCGCCCACTCTTCTACTGCCGCCGTGCGCGGCAAGTTTCGCGTGGTTTTCCTAAATTCTACAGCCTGCTATCTTATTGCCTATCAGCTTATATCCTTTATTTACCAGGCGGGCACAGCGGCGGCGGCGCACCGCCTGGGCGTGCCCGGCACCTGGAACCTGGCCGGCGTGCGCTTTGAGCTGGGCGACAGCGGCTGGACGCAGGCCATAGTGCTGCAAGTGTACAGCGCCGGTCCGCTCCTGGCGCTGGCCGTGGGCGCGCTGGCCTTCGGCCTCTACTGGAAGCGGCAGCGCCACCGCCGGGGCCTGGCCAAGCTGCTGCTGCTGTGGGTGGTGCTGCACGCCCTGGGGGCGGTGCTGGGCGGGCTACTGGCCGACAGTATCACGCAGTCGGGCTCGTGGTACGTGCCCAACTGGCTAATCGGGGCGGGAGGCACCTGGCCCAGCATGGTGCTGGCGCTGCTGCTGGCAGCGGGGCAGCTGGTGCTGGGCTACGTGGGGGCCGTCGTGTTTTTGCTAACCCAGGACTCGCATACCGTGCTCCAGTTTGAGCGTCGGCCGCAGCTGGTGCGGGCCACCATTTTCGGGCCGTGGCTGGTGGGCTCAGCTCTACTGGCGCTCAGCAAATGGCCCTACCTAAGCCTGAATGAGGGGCTGCGCTACGCCACCCTGCTACTATTGCTGCTGCCGCTGGCGCTGGGCTGCCTGCAAGAATCATTCAACCAGAAAAAATGGACGCCCAGCCCCACCCGCCTGGCCGGGGGCCTGCTAGTGCTAGCCGGCCTGGCACTGGTAGCCTGGCGGCTGGCGCTGGCCGGGGGCGTGCGGCTGTAGCCAGGTGCTGCCAGTGATTACGGACTGAGTTTATAGGTAGTCCCGCGTTGCTTATTTTCTGTGGCTGCGCTTTCCGGGCATTCCCAGGAATGCTTTATCAGAAGGAGCCCCGCTTGCCCGCATTAGAGATACAGAAACGAGAAGGCCAGCAAACTAGCACTAGTTTGCCGGCCTTCCTGTTTTGCTTAGTCAGCTAATTGCTACCTGGCAGCAGCGGCTTGCTTACGCGTGCGTGCGGTCGAGCCACGACTGATGAATTTCTTCAAACGTGGTGCGCAGGTTCTTTGTAATATCCCACTGCGGGTAGTGCTGCTTCATCTTGCTCAGGTCGGAGATGTAGCAGATATGGTCGCCCGCCCGGTTTTGGTCGACGTAATCGTAGAGCATTTTCTTACCCGAAATGTCTTCAATCAGGCTGAATGCTTCCAGAATGGAGATAGAGTTATCGCGGCCACCCCCGATGTTGTACACCTCGCCTACGCGGGGAGCTGCCACGAAGGCTTCCATGAAGCTCACCACGTCGTGCGAGTGGATGTTATCGCGCACTTGCTTGCCTTTGTAGCCAAAGATGGTGTACTTACGCTCTTCCAGGTTGCACTTGATGAGGTAGCTGAGGAAGCCGTGCAGCTCAACGCCCGAGTGGTTGGGGCCGGTGAGGCAGCCGCCGCGCAGGCAGCAGGTCGGAATGTTAAAATAGCGGCCGTATTCCTGCACCATCACGTCGGCAGCCACCTTGGAAGCGCCGAACAGCGAGTGCTTCGACTGGTCGATGCTAAACGTTTCCTTGATACCATCAAAATAATCCGCATCCGCAAAGTCCCAGCGCGTATCCAGCTCCTTCAGGTTGAGGCGATTGGGCGCATCACCGTATACCTTATTGGTAGACATGTGGATGAAGATTGCCTCGGGGCAGTGCTGGCGCGTAGCTTCCAGCAGGTTGAGCGTGCCGCCCGCATTAACATCGAAGTCGTCGAAAGGACGGCTCGCGGCCAGGTCGTGGCTGGGCTGCGCGGCCGTGTGCGCGATAACGTCGGGGCGGATAGCCGCAATCGTTTCGCTGACGCCTTTACGGTCGCGGATATCTAGCTCGACGTGCTCAAAGTTTTTGTAATCAGCCAGCAGACGCTTCTGATTCCAACGCGTGTCACCATTGGGGCCGAAGAAGTCGGCCCGCATGTTGTTGTCGATGCCGTATACTTTCCAACCACTTTGGCAATATTTTCTAACAACTTCACTGCCAATGAGGCCACTAGAGCCAGTAACAAGAATTTTTTTCATGCTCACTATTTAACATGATGACCAGAACAAGGGGCTTTCGCTTATGCGAAAAAGCAGAATCGGTCACGTACTATTCTGCTTTACTTATAAGATTAGAAGGTTATTTAATTTGCGCAATCTGTTCGAGCACATTGCTTAGGACGTGCTGCCGGTCAAATTGCTGAACGTAGCGGTACGCGTTTTTCTTGTATACCTCAAAACTTTGCGGATTAGCCAGATAATCGCTTAGCTGCTTCTCCAACTGGTCTATTTTCCCAAAATCAGAAGAAATACCCAGCTTGTTTTCAGTTATGACTTTATAGATTTCCGATTCGGTATCGGCCGATACAAAGGTTAGCTTTTCCTTGGCCATGATACCGAGCAG